>JAAZOK010000070.1 GCA_012797815.1 Chloroflexota bacterium
GGCAGTTTTTCCATTTTGGCGAACATTTCGTCCCGAATCATTTTAAGAATGCCCTGGGAGATGGTGACCATAACCCGGTTGTAGAGCAGGGTGGATAGGACCCCCGCCAGGCAAATGGCAGCCATTATCAGAATTGCCTGGAAGAGAGCGGTGAATTCCTGCTGACCCGCCAGGATGGGGGTAATGTAATCGTCAATCAACCGTTGGATGAATAAAGAGAGAGCGACTCCGGAGATTGTACTGACGATGATTGATACCAGAACGATCAGAAAGCGACCGGGATAGTGTTGTGTAATATAAGATAGTAACCGTTTGACCGTTTGACGCGGGTTTTCAGCTTTCCGGGTTCGACCGCTAAATCTTCTATTGGATCTCATCGAAGTCACCTCCTTCCATCTGCGAGTTGAATACTTCCTGATAGATTTTATTGGTTTTAAGCAATTCCGCATGCGTGCCGACAGCGTCAATCCTGCCGTTTTCCATCACGATGATCCTGTCGGCTTTCTCGACGGATGAAATGCGCTGGGAGATGATGAACTTGGTTGTATCCGGAATTTCGTTGTTGAAAGCTTCCCGGATTTGAGCTTCGGTCTGGGTATCCACTGCGCTGGTAGAATCATCCAGGATGAGTATCTTCGGTTTTTTCAGCAGGGCACGTGCTATCGTGAGACGTTGTTTCTGCCCACCGGATACGTTCGTTCCGCCCTGCTCGATATGGGTATCATAACCCTGGGGAAAGGATTGAATGAAGTCATGTGCCTGAGCCAATTTGCAGGCTTGAACCAGTTCTGCATCGGTCGCTTCGGCGTTACCCCAACGCAGGTTTTCCTTGATCGTCCCGGAGAAGAGGATATTCTTTTGCAGCACCATTGCCACAGCATTCCGTAGCGTTTTTATATCATAATCACGCACATCCACTCCACCAACAGAAAGAGACCCGCGGGTGACATCGTATAAACGAGGGATCAATTGCACCATGGAGGTTTTGGAACTGCCTGTACCGCCGATGATACCGATCGTTTCTCCGCTGCGGATATCAATATCAATACCTGTCAAGCAGAGCTTGTCCTTATCATTGGAATAACTGAAGTCCACGTTTTGGAAGGATATTGCACCGTTCTTGACGTTATAAACGGGTTGTTCTTTGTTAACCAGGTCAGGCTTTTCTTCCAGCAGTTCTGTGATCCTGGCTGCAGAAGTGCGGGAGATGATAACCATCACAAAAACAAAAGAAAGCATCATTAAACTCATAAGGATCATCATCACATAAGAAAAGAGACTGACCAACTGCCCGGTGGTCATGGAACCGGCTACAATCAGATGCGCTCCATTCCAGGCGATCAACAGCATGGTGGTATAGATACAGGTCTGCATGATCGGTGTATTGAAAGCGATGGTCTTTTCTGCTTTGGAAAAATCTTTGAAGATGGCTTGTGAAACCTCCTTAAACTTCCGGGTTTCAAACTCTTCGCGTACAAAAGATTTGACCACCCGGATACCTCTCAGGTTTTCCTGAACGACATTGTTAAGCTTATCGTAGGTCCTGAACACACGCACAAAAACGGGGTGGACGATCCCGATGATGTAAAAGAGTGCGAATCCCAATACTGGAATCACTGCCAAGAAGATCAAAGAGATCTTTGAATTGATCGAAAATGACATAAAAAGAGAGAACAGCAGCATGGCTGGGGCACGGGCGGCGATACGGATGATCATCATAAATGCCATCTGGACGTTCTGCACATCCGTGGTCAGTCGTGTAACGATACTGGCTGTAGAGAACTTATCGATATTCGAAAAAGAGAAATTCTGTACAGCGTAATACATATCATGGCGGAGGTTGCGGGCAAATCCTGCAGCGGCTTCTGCGGCTGCCCTGCCTGCCAACGCCCCAAAAGTGAGAGAGACCAAAGCTGCGATGACCAGATAAATGCCCATTTTTGTAATATATGCTATGTCGCCGCTCCCGATCCCTTGATCGATCAAATTTGCCATGAGAAAGGGGATGGTGACTTCCAAAATTACCTCCATGGTGATAAAGAGGGGAGATAATATGGCTATCTTTTTATATTGTCTGACTGATTTTGCGAGTTGTTTTAGCATGTAGTATTTCCAAATAGTAAGATTCTTTTAATGAGTGGACTAAACGCTGATACAGGTAAGATACTCCTATCAGCATATCACTGACGTTTTACTCAATATTCTTTCTTATTTTTGCGATAAGCGAAAAAAAGGTGTCTACTTCTGACCGGGTCAATCCCGCGGACAATCTGCTCTCGACGCGGTCGATTTCTTTGATGACATTCTCATGGATATCAATTGCCTCAGAAGTCAGTACCAATTTCTTTAACCTGGTGTCTTGGGGGTAGAGTTCCCGCCTGACAAGACCTTTTTTCTCCATGCGCTGGAGCACACCGGTGGCAGTGGAACGGCGAATGTTGAACCGTGCTTCGATATCTCGCTGGAAAATGTCCTGGTCCTGATGATCGAAAAGATAGCCGATGATCCAGCCCTGCATGCTGGTCAACTCCACCGGATTTTGCTGGGCGATGTTCAGATCTATTCTGCGCTTGATAAGATTGGAAAGGGTTTTTATTTCAAATCCGATGGCGTTTTTGGGAGGCATACCGTTAATGTCCTTATTGCTAGCATGCTAACAATTTTATACAGAACTGGTCTGGTGTCAATGGTTGTATGATAAGTGGGGGATGGGGGATAAGAATCAGGGGTAGCACAAGGGAAAGAAAGGTTATTACGGTCCTTACTCCTTTCAAAAATTTAGCATGATAGCTCATTGATGGTAGGTTAAGATTTCATGTCCTGTAACATATTTAAAGTCTATGCTCGATTCTGTTTCCCACTTTGGAACCAAATCTTAAAAAAAGTTGACTTTCATGCTCTGTCGTGCAATAATATCAGTAACGTTACCGGTAACATTACCGGTAACGTTATAGGGAACCGGGATAAAAAATGGAGCAGGAAAAACGTTCGATTACAATCCGAGACGTTGCTAAAACCGCGGGAGTTTCCGTTTCTACTGTTTCGCGCGTGTTAAATGGCAAGGTGGATGTTGCCAAAGGAACCAAAAACCATGTCTTAGCAGTGATTGATGATCTCGGATATAGCACCAACCTCGCAGCACGCAGCATGCGCAGTCAAAAGAAAAACCTGATCGGTTTGATCATGCCGGATATTGCTTATCCCTATGCCATTGAAATCATGAAGGGCGTAAACCAGGCAATCGCAGAATCGGAATTCGATCTTCTGGTGTATACATCCGGTGATGTGCGAAAACGCGGGCATGTCACTTCTGAACAAAAATATATCACTCTCCTGGCAAAATCCATTTCTGATGGAGTTATTGTAGTAGCCCCTGTTGCTTCTGAATATAACATCGATAAGCCAATTGTATCGATCGACCCGGTGATGAGCCATCCGAATTATCCAGCCGTCCATGCCACAAATTACGAGGGTTCGGTTGATGCGATGGAATATTTGATCGGGTTGGGACATAAGCGCATCGGTTTTATTGGAGGGCGGGTGGAATTGGAGAGCGCCAATCGACGTTTATCGGGGTATCGTGATGCATTGAAAAAAGCCGGTATCCCGGTCGATGAGCGATTGATCGTTTCGGGAGATTACACTACGAAAACGGGTATTGAAGGTGGGCAAAAGCTTCTTACGCTTGATGATCGCCCGACGGCGATTTTTGCCTCCAATGACCAGATGGCAATGGGGGTATATCAGATCGCAGAGAAAATGGGATTGCACATTCCTGATGATTTTTCACTGATTGGTTTCGACAATATTCCTGAATCGAGATATTTGGGATTAACTACCATCGATCAATTCATATCAAAAATGGGGTATACAGCCACGCAAATGTTGATAAAGATCATTAATGAAATTCCGCTAGAGGGTCAGACTTTTCGAATGAAAACACAGCTAGTAGTTCGTAATTCTTGTCGTCAATATTAAGGGGTTCGACAAGGACGCAAAAACGTTCGTTTCTAATGCTACTAGTTGGATAAAATCTGGGCGAGAGGAGGTGGGGTAAACAGAATAAAAAGAAAACAGGTCTTCTCTACCACTTAAGAATGTTTCAAGAAGACCTGTATCCTTGTGTGGAGGTGTTCTCCGCACGTTTCTATTATATCGTGTTGACAGTAAAAATGGAGGAATGACATGAATCGGAAGATCTTCTCAATGATCAGCGTGTTGTTTATTGCTCTTTTCATGCTAGCGGCATGTCAGACTGCGGCAACTGAAACAGCACCGGTTGAGGAAGAGAATATATCTGCTGAAGCTCCAGCCGAAGAGGCTGCAGAACCGGTAACAATCACATGGTGGCATATTTCCACCAAAGATCCAGCTTTATCCGATTGGCAAAAAATGGCTGATGATTATATGGCTGCTCATCCCAATGTGACCATAGAAATCACCGTTCTTGAGAACGAAGCTTTCAAGACCAAGCTGACGACTGTGATGCAATCCGGTGAGGTTCCCGATATTTTCCAGAGCTGGGGTGGGGGGACATTAAAGGAACAAATTGATGCCGGATTATTGCAGGACATCACAAGTGAGCTGGATGCCGATGGCGGAGCATGGCGTGATACCTTTGCCCCCGGCGCTTTGGCAGTGTTCAGCTCAGATGGCAAGAACTATGGTGTGCCGTGGGATATGGGCATGGTGGGTTGGTGGTACAACAAGGATCTCTTTGCAGAAGCGGGTATTGCTGCTCCACCCACAACCTGGACCGAATTTCTGGCGGATGTTCAACTACTGAAAGATGCAGGCATTACCCCAATTTCCTTGGGTGAAGGTGATAGTTGGACCGGTATGCATATCTGGTCATATCTTGCCACTCGCATCGGCGGTGAAGCTGCCTTCACCGCAGCAGCCAATCGCACGGGCTCCTTTACTGATCCAGCTTTTGTGCAAGCCGGAGAGGAACTACTGAAGTTGATTGCTTTGGATCCATTCCAGGATGGTTATCTGGGGGCAACTCATGATGAAATGCAAGCCACCTTTGGCAATGGGAGGGCTGCCATGGAACTATCCGGGCAGTGGGCTCCGTCCACTCAAGCAGCCAACAGTGCTGATGGCGTTGGTGTTGCGAATCTTGGCATGTTCAACTTCCCGGCTGTAGAAGGTGGGGTAGGTGATGTCACCGATGTGATTGGAGGTGGCAATGGCTTTGCAATCGGAAAAGATGCCGAACCAGAGGCGATTGATTTCGTGAAATACCTGACCAACCAGGCTAACCAGACTGTAATTGCAGCTTCAGGCACGGGCATCCCCGTCGTGAAGGGTGCGGAAGTGGGTCTGACTGATCCGAACCTGTTGCTTGTACAACAGAGTTTCGCACAGGCGAAATACTTCCAGCTCTATTATGACCAGATTCTGCCTTCTGCCATGGGTGGCGTTATCAATGATGCAGTACAGAAATTGTTTGCTGACACTGCCACACCCGCAGAGGTAGCAACTGAAATTGAAGCTGGTGCCCAAGAGCTAATCGAGTAATTTCCAAGTAGGATGCAGACAGGTGCGCGAGGTCAACCATGATCGAGACGCACCTGTCTCTGTAAACTGAACTGATCTGGGAATGAATGTAAAAAAGCTTTAACCATTTGGAAAAATGGATTGAAGGATATCGTGTGATTTTCCAGACGAAAGATGAAAGAGCATAGGATGCAATTTCCAATTACCCGAAATAAACCAAAATCCATTAGAAATACTGCGGGGACGAAACGATTCCAGAATAATTTGGTTGTTGCCCTGTTCTTATTACCTGCATTGATCCTTTTTATTCTCTTTGTAATTTATCCTATTTTTCGATCTATTCAATACAGCCTGTATGATTGGAAAGGTTTTGGACCTGCGGTGGATTATGTTGGATTGGAAAACTACGAAAAGATATTGACCGATGAGGTATTTATAAAAGCAGTTAAGAATGTTTTGCTTATTATCGCCCTTTCCTTGGGAATACAGCTACCCATGGCTTTGATTCTGGCTACGATGGTGGGGCGTGATCTGCCGGGAAGAGCTTTTTTTCGTACTATTTTTTTCTTGCCTTATGTGCTTTCTGAAGTGAATACGGGCATCATGTGGATGCTGCTCTATAACGCTGATCCGGAACGTGGATTCCTAAATGGGGTCATGGTTATGTTTGGTCTGGATCCAATCGCATGGCTGGCGGATATGAATATCGTGATGTTTGCTGTTTTCATCGTATTAACCTGGAAATACTTTGGCTTCCATATGTTGTTGTATCTGACCGGATTGCAAAATATTCCCAGGGAAATTGAAGAAGCGGCAACGATCGATGGAGCAAACAAGATTCAAAATTTCTTTTACATCACTTTACCTCTATTGGGAAGCACCATAAAAACATCCGTTTATATGTCTGTTTTGGGTTCAATTCAGCAATTTGTTTTGATTTGGGTGATGACCAGGGGAGGACCGGTCAATGCAAGTGAGACAATGGCTACATATATGTATCGTTATGGTTTTGTCAGGTACCAGCTTGGTTATGGATCGGCAGTTGCCGTTATCATGTTTATTTTGTGCATGATCTTTTCACTTGTTTATCAGGCCCTCACCCGCAAACCAGATTATCTTAGCGGTTTATAGAAAGGAATATTCTATGGGTAAATATGTCACCCCTCCGCGCTGGGTAAAGAAGGTTCCTGAAAGATTGCCTGTTTATACTTTCCTGATCATCGCCACAATACTGATCTTCATTCCCATTGTGATCCTGCTCTTTGGCAGTGTAAAGACCACCGGTCAGATGTATTCACATCCCTATTCCATTCCCAATCCTCCCAATTGGGATAATATCATCTCGATATTAAGTACTCCCAGTTTTTGGAATATGTTAAAAAATTCTTTGATTGTGATGGTGGCAGCTACAGTTGGAGCGGTCGGTCTTTGTTCGATGGTGGCATTTGTATTTGCCAGAATGCAATTTCGTGGAAAGAACTTCTTCTTCAATTTATTTACCATCGGGCTTATGTTCCCGATCAATGTGGCTATTTTGCCTGTCTATTTTGTGCTCAGGCAGCTGGAGCAGGTAGGGATTCCCATGATCGATACGTTATGGGGTGTTTTCCTGGTTCAAATAGCCTTTCAATTATCGGGGAATATCATGATCTTGAAGGGATTTTTCACAGCGGTACCTTCTGAACTTCAGGATGCAGCCTATATCGATGGATGTACCAATTTCGATTTCTTCTGGCGTATCATGCTACCTTTAGTAAAGCCATCGCTGTCTGCTGTAGGGGCATTGGTCATGATTGCCAGTTGGAATGATCTGCTTGTTCCCCTGGTGGTCTTGAATAGCAATCAGCTATGGACCTTACCATTGGGTACAATGCAATTTCAAGGACAATATGGGCAGGATTTAGCATTGGTTTCCGCATTCGTAGCGCTGTCTTCAATTCCAACGATCATTTTCTATTTCTTTGCCGAGAAGCAAATTGTTTCGGGATTAACGGCAGGTGCGATAAAAGGCTAGAAAAATAGATCAATGCAATTCTTTCTGATTCTAGGGAAATCTGAAAAAAGTTTCGTTTCTCGAAAGAGATAGATGACCGGTATTGCGCATAGCCACGATCGTTGAAAAGAATTTTATTCTTGAGTTGTTAAAAATAGAGGTGTATGCATGAGAGAGAATAACACACAAGAAAAGCAAACTTATCTTGACACATCATTACCATTTTCTGATCGGGTCAAAGAACTGATCAAATTGCTAAATCTTGATGAAAAAGCAGGGCTATTAAGTCATACGGGAAAAAGTATCCCTCGTCTGGGCATCCCTGGCTACAATTATTGGAGTGAGGCGTTGCATGGCGTAGCCCGCAATGGACGCGCTACCGTTTTTCCGCAGGCGATCGGGATGGCTGCCACCTGGGACAGGGAAATGATCTATCAGGTGGCAGATGCCATCAGTGACGAAGGGCGTGTTAAATATCATACGGCTTTGCGGCGAAATGGATGTACCGATCAGTATCAGGGATTGAATTTTTGGTCACCCAATGTCAATATCTTTCGTGATCCGCGCTGGGGGAGAGGACAGGAAACGTGGGGAGAAGATCCCTATTTAACTGGTGAGATGGCTTGTGCTTTTGTAAAAGGCATGCAGGGCAATGATCCGAAATATTTAAAAACGGCTGCCTGCGCCAAACATTTTGCGGTTCACTCAGGTCCTGAGAAACAACGCCATACCTTTAACGCGGTTGTGACCAGACGCGAATTATACGATACCTATCTGCCTGCATTCAAGAAATTGGTTCAGGATGCCAATGTGGAAGCCGTAATGGGAGCATACAACCGGACGCTGGGTGAAGTCTGTTGCGCCAGCAAGCTGCTGATCGAAGATATCCTGCGTGGTGAATGGAATTTCCAGGGTCATTTTGTGTCGGATTGCGGGGCCTTATCTGATTTTCATCTCAGTCATAAGGTAACAAAAGATGCGGCTGAATCTGCTGCGCTGGCATTGCGCCATGGCTGTGATTTGGGTTGTGATCATGTTTTTGATGAAATTCCTGAAGCGATTCGAAGAGGATTGATCACAGAAGAGGATGTTGATCATGCTCTGGAACGTGTGTTATTGACACGATTCAAACTGGGGATGTTCGACCCTCCGGAAGAGGTCCCTTATACATCAATCCCTGAAGATATCGTGGGCTGCGCTAGCCATCGTGAGCTCGCCTATCAAGCGGCGGTTGAATCCATTGTTTTGTTCAAGAACAGAGATCATATCCTTCCTATTAGATCATCAGTTAAGAAGATTTTTGTAACGGGTCCGAATGCCACCAGCACGGAAATACTACTGGGCAATTATTACGGTTTTAATGAACGGATGGTTACTTTGCTTGAGGGGCTCACCGGAAGAATTCCTGAAGGGATGGGTTTGGAGTATACCACCGGTGCGATGTTGAAGCATCCCAGGGAAATAAAAGATACCTGGGCATCTGGAATGGCACAGTCGTCAGATCTGGCGATCGTGTGTGGGGGCTTTTCGTCCTTCCTGGAAGGAGAAGAGGGAGAATCGCTATTATCCCCACAAAACGGAGATCGGAATAGTATTTCTCTGCCGGCCAGCCAGATCAATTATATTAAAGAATTGGCAATTTCCGGCACAAGGATCGTCCTTGTGTTGACAGGCGGTAGTCCAATCGCTTTGGGTGAAATTGAGGATATGGTAGATGCTATTCTTTTTATCTGGTATCCGGGGATGGAAGGGGGAAGAGCTGTTGCCGATGTCTTATTTGGAGATGTCTCACCATCCGGAAAACTGCCATTGACCTTCCCAAAATCGCTGAACCAGATCCCTCCTTTTGATGACTATGGTATGAATAATCGAACATATCGGTATATGACCGAAGAACCGCTTTACCCCTTTGGTTTTGGGTTGAGCTATAGTACCTTTGAATACTCGCATCTCCATCTCGAAAAAGAGAACATCACTTTAGGTGATTCATTACAACTAACTTTTACGCTACGAAACAGTGGAAGTCAAATGGCTGCCGAAGTAGTTCAATTCTATTTGACTGATCTTGAAGCTTCAACAATCGTTCCTCTCCATCACCTGATCGGATTTGAGCGGATCGAACTTCCGGCTGGTGGTAGTCAAAAAATGGAGTTTACCATAACCCCGGAGATGATGTCTTTTTTTAATGATGATGGCGAGCTTACTATTGAGCCTGGTGACTTTCAATTGGAAGTAGGCGGATGTTCTCCAGGCAAACGTGGCCAGGATTTAGGTGCACCAAAACCGCTATCAACCGTTTTCAGTTTGAAATAGAAAGAAGAAGATAGCATAGACCGCATATATCCAGGACCGGAACAAGGTATCCGGGTGCGAATAGAAAGCCTATAAGCTCCTGATGGCAAGCATATCTACAAACAAGAAAGCATCTGCATAAAAACAGTTCTGAACAGAAAAGCCAGAGTGCTATCCCGAAGTTTTAAGAATTCCGGAAGAATCGTTATGTTTTTCTTTCTTGAGCTTGCGTTTTTCTTTGATGGTCAGTTTCGGTTTCTTTTTTTGCTCTTTTTTACCCTTATCTTTTTTCCCGCTTTCACCCATGCCAACCGCTCCTTTTTTCCCATTCTTGCTTAATTTTGCCAAGGATCGAGTTATTAAATTCACTCAATTGGTCTTTACATGATCTAGAATATAAGATTATTGCAATTTTTACAACTCCCTATTTAACCAAAATTGTGAATTTGCCCTGGTGAGTTTTTTCGAAACCGGATAAATATCTCCTCTGAAAGTGGCAGGCATTTCCGTAATAGTCAGGTCACGGGTAGATTATGTAGTAATATTTAACCGTTGCATATTTTTTTTACCTGTAAAATTATTTTTGATAATTGAATTTATTTCTGAAAAACCATGTTGAAAAAATACTTAAAAAAGCCCCCCCGTTTTCTATTGATCTCACTCCTTACAGGCTTTATCGTTTCAACATGCGTTTGGTTGCTATTCTATGACCAGGTTTCCATAGGGAAAAGAGGTGTTGCCATCTGGCTGGCTATGTTCATGCTTGCCAGCTTTATAACCCTCATACTTAACCACAGGATCGCTGATAACCAACGTTTATTTCGCTATCCCTGGATACTGGTGGTATTGGCACCTCTGGCAGGATGGTTAATCATCAGTTTTTGGGAATTTGCACCTCCTAAACCACTTTTCCTCCTACCCGATCAAACGATCACGTTTAATGTTTCAAATGAAAAAAATCCTTTTTCCTATGGAAATATCATCGAGATTAATGGAGTAAAGAATGGAGGTGACTGGGAAAACCTGAGGAATCTAAATTTATCGGAACCATTCGAAGTAACTGGAGAATCATTATACTTGTTACCTTCCTCTTCTCCCATGGTATGGAAGATAAAAGCGGTGGATGAGGTTGTACTCAATTTCAAATCAGGACCAGACTCCGGGATTGTTGAAATCACTTCTGGTCAAGATCGATTCAAACTTGACCTCTATTCCGAAGAAGTTGGAGAGATACCGGTTACCCTCTCATTTCCACCAGCGGTCTTCCCGGAACTTTTTTCATTGCTGCTCTATAGTGCAGGGTTTGGATATCTTGGCTTTATTTTGCCTTCTTTCTTGCTAGTGCCGTTACTACATCCACAAGATTCACCTATCCAAACAACGTTGATTCAAAAAGATGACCATCAAACTTACGAACGGCAGATGAAAAAGAAACGCCATCATTTGTATAGAATTCTAATAACCCCCATTTTAACCCTGGCTTTATATTGTGGGATTATCGCTTTTATTGATTTCCAATTTTTCTCAACCGGTATTACCTATCATTTTGTCATTAAACTGATGCTATATGGCAGTGCAATAATCGCAAGTCGATACCTGTTCATTATTGAATTCAATCAAATAGAAGAAAATAAAGGGAGACTGTCAACATCATCAAGCGCAAAAATAGATACCAGCTCGCTTCTGCTACTTTTATTACCGTTAACCCCCGTGGTTCAATATATCATTAGCAATCGGAATTCTCTCACATTAATGGATTCATTTTTTGTATTGACTTTTTTTATTTTATTTTCTGTTTTTCTCGTTTTCGTAATACCCAAATTGTTTGAAAAAAGATGTTCATCAAGAATCCTGAAAGTTTTTGGGTTAGCGTTTACCTTTACCGTTATTAACATGGCTACACTGAGCAAGTCATTTGCATGGTTTGAAACAGGAGATTTTAGGATTCAATTCATTTATTTCCTTTTCGTCCTGATGGTTGTGTGGGTCCTAGATAGGAAGGTGGATAAGAAGGTTCAATACCTGCTTGTTGGTCTTTTCTTTGTGACCAACAGCGGCTTTGCGTTCTTAACGCAGGGTGATGATGAGCCGAGATCGACGCAAAAATATGATGTTGGGAATCTCCGATCATTGGTTGTACAAAAAGAACCGGTTACCACACCTAATATTTATTTACTTGTTTATGATGCCTATGTTGCCAGCGAGACAATGGAAGTATATGGCATAGATAACCATCCCCAAGAAGATTATTTGACAAGCCATGGATTTACAATATATCCGCATACCTACTCAATTGGTGCAGCAACTCTCCAAACTATGGACGGCGTTCTCAATATTTCACCGGATTCCACAACTTATAGTGAACGAAGCGGTGTCTCAGGGAATGGTGAAGTTCAGAATGCTCTGAAATCGCTGGGTTATACGACCTATGGAATATTTCCTTCTGATTATATGTTCAGAGGTGTTGGTGCGAGTTATGACTTTTTCTTTCCTTTGCAGAGCATGCCGCAATATTTCTATCTGATTATGTCAATAATGACTGGTGAATTTCGATTCGATCTGGATTTTGAAAGTCAAACCCACGACCAATATTTAACGGCTAAAAATGAAGCCTTGAACCTGAACTCTGGCCAAGAGAGTCCCGTTTTTGTATATTCCCACTCCAATGTGCCAAATCACAGCCAGAATTCAGGTGCTTGCCTTCCAGATGAAGTTGAATTGTTCAAAGAGAGACTGGATGAGGCTAATCTGGAAATGCAGCAGGATATCAATACAATTTTTGACAATGACCCTCAAGCGATTATTGTGGTCGCTGGTGATCATGGTCCCTATCTGACCCAAAATTGCACAAGTATGGGGGGGAGTTATGACATTTCCGAGATATCCCGGCTGGATATCCAGGACAGATTTGGCACTTTTTTAGCGGTCCGCTGGCCGGATGAAAAAGATTTTATAGTTGATCGCATAACAGTAATCCAGGATCTATTTCCCGCAATTTTTTCCTATATGTTCGAGGATGAAAGTTTTCTTGAAATAAAAATCTCCCCGGTTATTACCACATATTCAGGAATTATCAGTGGCGCATCCGTCGATCATGGAATCATTCGTGGGGGGGTACATGATGGTGAACCCCTTTTTGAGGTCGATGAATAACTTAGAGAATTCCTGGTTGAATTAGTTCAAGATTCATGGATTCAGTGTAACTTTCATCTTATGAAAGATCACCATAATAAATAACGAGAATCCCAAGGAAAGTTCTCCAGATATCGCTATCATTCCATGCTATACTTGCGCTTCTAACCACAACAAGGCAGTATCACCATGGATCGTAAAAAAGCAGCCATTTTCGCATTATCTTTGTTAACTATCATGTCCACCGATACGGTGGCACCGCTGGTCAAGCAGATCAGCACATCTTTTCCGAATATCGATCTGGCGCTCATCAAACAAACCATCACGTTGCCATCCCTGATGATGATCTTCTTTGGATTGATCGCCGGGCAATTAGTGCGGGTTATCCCCAAGAAGACGGTGCTGTTCATCGGATTGGCGTTGTATAGCGTCGGGGGAATGGCAGCAGGTTGGTCACAGAATTTCAGTTCACACCTGATGTTGCGTGCCATGCTGGGAGCAGGTACGGGGTTGATCTCGCCGGTCATCACCTCTCTGATCGCAGATTACTACCAGGGCAAAGAGCGCGCGGACCTGGTGGGGTATAGCTTCGCACTATCCCATTTTACGGCAGTGGTTACCCCACCACTGGCAGCGTATATTGGAGCGCAGAATTGGCGCACGGCATTCTGGATCTACCTGATCGCCCCGTTGGTGATGATATTCGCCATGCTGGCCTTACCGGGAGTATCACGCTCTCATAAGGAAGAAAAGCAAGTCAAAAAAGAACCCATTCCCTCCATGGTATTCGCCTATTCTGCTGCTGCGTTGTTGACAATGGTGTTCTTCTTCATCATCCTGACCGACCTGCCCTACCTGATCGAAACTAAACCCGGCATTTCGCAGTTCGTATCCGCTTTTGGACTTTCCATCTCAACATTCGGTTCCACGCTGGCGGGTCTGGTTTTTTCGCGTATATTCCGCTATTTGAAAAGATGGACGGTCCCGTTGGGGTTGCTGCTATGCGGCGCAGGATTCTGGATTGCCACAACCAGCATGGCGGGTATGCTGGTGATGAGTGGATTGTTGTGCATTGGAACAGGGATTGGGTTGATCATTGCCCTGATCATGCTGGAAACCACCAATTCAGTGGGAGAGAATGACAGCACGGCTGCCATCGCATTGGTGAACAGCGCTTTCTCGGTGGGTATTTTCTTAAGCCCATTCTTTTTTGCCGGTTTGCCGAAGATCTTCCATTTCGAAGAGAATGTGTTGTTCAATTTCCAACTATCAGGTATGGTATTCAGCATATGTGGGCTGGGGGCTCTCATTTTAATTTTGCTGCCTAAAAAGCGGCAGGCAATACCAACACGCTATGAATAGAGAAGATTTGCTCTCAAGCTGAACATCCCATTATGTTATGGTTCCCAAACAGCCTGGGCGGGGTCATACCCAATGTCATCCAACCAATCGCAGAGTACCAGCGCCATGCGGAGGCGTTCTTTTCAATCACGGATGAAATCTTGGAAATAAGAGAAGAGCAGGTGAGTCGGGGGATAAAGAATAACAATATCTGTAGTGTGATCTAAAGATCCTTCTTTAAACAGTACTTGGTTAAGAATATAATTCTGCTTTCATTACCTGGGAATCGAAATGGTGATAAACAGTGTACCTGTGAACAGCATAAAAAAGAAACCACAAAAAAAACAAAATTAATAAGCCCCGCAGGGATGTTCATCTAAGATCAACGAAGAGGCTTGTGTTCAGAAGAAGAATTTGTATCCGGTTTGGAATCCAAATGGGATAACCATATGGATTCCAACTTTTTGATAAGATGTCCCTAGTGATGAGATAAGCAGGAAATTGTGAATCAATCCATAGGAATTAGTTGATCATCTTGGAGAGTAAAAGTCAGGGTTTTCTCAATTGTTGGTTCAGTGCCCATAGATTCCCCCGAGTCGTGAGTAAGAAGGTCAACCGTGACAGTGTTAGGCTGGATAGTGATGGTATTAACCACAATGCGGTCTCCTAGAAATACGGATGGAAGGGGTTTCGGCGTTCCATTTTCGTTGAGCACCGGAGCTAAGTAAGTGAACGTGCCGCTGCCACCTGATTCCACTATCAGTGTAACGACTGCATCTTCCATCCCGTCCGTGTTGATATCCCCGAATATCTCCTGATCAAGTCGAACTTGAATCATGGCTGCTGAATCGGGCGCGCTGGGCTCCTCGTAATAGCCATCTTGAAGGGGCGCTTTCCCGGTGCCGGTGGTCTCGAGAAGGTATTCCGTGTTTGCCAGAACACCCGCGAGGGAGGGAGCGGCTGCTTGTGGGGATTGCGTCGGCGAGGCGGTGGTTCCGGAGCAAGCTGGTAAAAATACCGCAATCGTGATCAAGGTTGTATAGAAAAAAGTTTTGTTTTTCATATTCTTTACACCTTTCGTAAAATGCTGTGCTTTTAGCGCGGAGATTATATTCTAATCAATACTTTAAGTCCAGTTTTGATATCCGTGTGTTGTAGCAGCAAAGTAATGAAGTTCTATTCTCTGTTCACGCTACCCATATTATTTCTAAAGACCTCTTGATCCGCTTTAACAAAATCACTTACCAGATCGTGACCAGGCATCCTCCTCGTAACCTGATTGGCTGTGAGATTTTGACCCTTGAGGATGAATTTTTATACGCCCCCTCTTGATCACCTCTGGCGTACTTATGATAAAAAAA
>JAAZOK010000123.1 GCA_012797815.1 Chloroflexota bacterium
ATCACGGAAAAAGAAGGTTTCGACATATAAGGGTAGGATTGCGTATTGGCAACGATCCGGTGGGATCCCTCACGAAGTTCGGGATGACGTAAGGAGAGGCGGTTTGGTGTGGCGGTAAATTACGGGAAGATCACGGAAAAAGAAGGTTTCGACGTATAAGGGTAGGATTGCGTATTGGCAACGATCCGGTGAGATCCCTCACGAAGTTCGGGATGACGTAAGGAGAGCCGGTTTGGTGTGGTGGTGAATTGGGAACCACCTACAGGAAGATCACGAAAAAAGAGGGAATCGATTTATGAAAGTAGGTTTGCGTGTTGGTAACGATCAGGTGAGATCCCTGGCAGTGCTCGGAATGGCGTGAGAAAATGGTTCGATCTAAAAAGGTCTTTTGCTTATAATTGGGATAATGTTTTAATCAGAAGTTTCTTCTGGAATACTGGAACTAAACTTTCCAGGTCATTAACAAGGAGAAGAATTCAATGCAGCGAAGTGGATGGCACAGTTATATCCGGTCGGGAGATGAAAAACCCAAGTTCACCTGGGATCTCTTCAAAAGGGTGATGCAGTATGCCCAGGCATACCGCTGGCAGTTGGTGGGAATGCTGGTGTTGATCTTGATCAGCTCCGGTTTGTCATTGATCACACCGTTGATCGTGCGCAACCTGATCGACAGCACCATCCCGGGCAAGGACGTGCATAAACTGATCCTGCTTTCCATCGGATTGTTATTGATCCCAATTTTGAAGGGAGCGGGCACCATACTCCAGCGGCGGCTGAACACCAGCGTGGGTGAAGGAGTGATCTTCGATCTGCGCTGTGCCCTGTATGCCAAACTGCAACGCATGTCGTTACGCTTCTTCACGCATACGCGTATTGGCGAATTGATGAGTCGTTTGAACAACGATGTGGTCGGAGCGCAAAATGCCATCAGCAATACCATCGTCAGCATCGTGACGGATGCGGTGCAGGCGGTGGCAGTGATCAGCATGATGGTGAGCATCGAATGGCGCCTGACGCTGATCAGCATTGCCGTGGTGCCTTTCTTTATCCTGGCAGCCCGCTTGCTGGGCGAACGATTACGGGATGCCGCCCGCGCCCAGATGGATGCCAACGCCCGCATGAACGCCATGATGAATGAGACATTGAACATCGGGGGTGTGATGTTGGTGAAACTGTTTGGCAGACAGCGAACGGAGATCGACCGCTTCAAGCAGCGGGCAGCTACCGTACGAGATTGGGGGGTGAAACGTGCGGTGGTCGGCTCGATCTTTTTCGTCATCATCAGCCTGTTTGGAGCGGTGGGCACAGCGCTGGTATACGGATATGGGGGCTTTCAAGCGATTGTGGGGAATTTCACAGTGGGTACGATCGTAGCATTCGGCTCCTATTTGGGAATGTTATATAGTTCCTTGCAGAGCCTGGCGAATGCGCCGGTGGAATTCAGCACCTCGGTGGTGAGCTTTGAGCGGGTATTCGAAGTACTTGACCTGCCGGTGGAGATCGATGAGAAAGAGAATGCAGAAGACCTTGGTAAAGTAAAAGGGGATATCCATTTCGAACATGTATATTTCAAATATGATGATAGTGCCGATCATTTATTGAGTGATGTGCGTCGTTACGGGCAATTGAACGATGCTGCTGCCGTGCTATCCGATGAAAAAAGCACCGTTCCAATCGATGAAGGCGAGGATAATGAGACCCAGGCCAGAGAGACGGCGCTGTATGATATCCATTTCAATATCCCTGCCGGAAACCTGACTGCCCTGGTGGGACCGAGCGGAGCAGGCAAGACCACGATTACTTACCTGATCCCGCGCCTGTATGATCCCAGTGAGGGCGGGATTTTGCTGGATGGGCATGATCTGCGCGCGGTGAAACAGGAATCGTTGATCGCACAGATCGGAATGGTGACACAAGAAACCTACTTATTCCATGACAGCATATACACCAACCTGCTGTATGCCAATCCGCGTGCCAGCCAGGCAGAGATCGAAGCTGCCGCCAGAGCAGCCAATATCCATGATTTCATAGTGCAATTGCCGGAAAAATACAACACGATTGTTGGGGAGCGTGGTTACCGCTTGAGCGGGGGAGAAAAACAACGCATTGCACTGGCGCGGGTGATCCTGAAAGACCCGCGTATCCTGATCCTGGACGAAGCAACCAGCAGCCTGGATAGCGAATCCGAAATGTTGATCCAGGAAGCACTGAGCCGGGTGATGGCGGGGCGCACCAGCATCGTGATCGCACACCGTTTGAGCACCATTCTGGCGGCAGATCAGATCCTGGTGTTGAACCGCGGGCGCATCGCTGAGAAAGGGAAGCACGCAGAGTTGATCGCCATGCATGGCATCTATGCTAAACTGTATGAGAAACAGTTCAAGAAGGGAGAGGGGTAAGAGAAGAGATCTTCATGGATAGTATTTGGTAATGACGATGCAGTCGCCGGGCAGGGATTGGGATATGGGGAGACAATTTTATTGGTCATACTTTGAAGCTTAATTGCATGTAAAATATAAAATCAGTTATTGAAATTGAGGGGGAAATGAATGACTGAAGGGAAAAGCGGCGAATCAGGCATGTGCATCACTACGCCGAGAAAGAGGAAGCATGGAGCGTTTTGCCATCCAAGCCCAAGCCCTTTCCAAAACCTTTCACACCCGTTTGGGATTGTGGAGGACCAAGAAGAAGGATATCGAAGCGGTAAAAGAAATATCCTTCACGGTCGAGCAGGGCGAAGTGTTCGGGCTGCTGGGTCCGAACGGAGCGGGGAAGACCACCACGGTAAAGATGCTGACAACCCTGCTGCTGCCCAGCAGTGGGACCGCAAAGATCAGGGGGTTGGACGTCATCGACCAGACCGCGGAAGTGCGGCGCCACATTGGTTTTGCTTTCAGCGGTAGCCGCGGGCTGTACAACCGTTTAACTGCCATCCAAAACTTGAAATATTTTGCCGAACTGTACGCGTTGGATCCGCAAATCACCAAGAAACGCATTCCGGAATTATTGGAACTGGTAGGGTTGGCAGATCGCGGAGATGATCGCGTGGAAACCTACTCAAGTGGGATGACACAACGCCTGCATTTAGCGCGCGCTCTGCTGCACGATCCGGAGGTGCTCTTTTTAGATGAACCCACGGTGGGCATCGACCCGCTGGGTTCACGCGAACTGCGCAAAACCATTAAAAACTTGAGTTCCCTGAACAAGACCATCCTATTAACTACCCATTACATGGCAGAAGCAGAAGAACTATGCCAGCGCATCGCGATCATCAATCACGGGGAGCTGGTGGTGCTGGATACGCCGGATGCCCTCAAACGGCGCATCAGCGGAGACTCGGTCATTGAAGTGACCGTCCGCAGTGGACAAGCAGCTTTCTTCATGGAACAATTGAATAACCTGGATGGGAAGACCTCCGTTGAATTGA
>JAAZOK010000129.1 GCA_012797815.1 Chloroflexota bacterium
CCTCGATATTTGCATTTTGATCATCCCTGGAAAGAGTAAGTTTTACATATCCACCTGAAGGGGTAAATTTGACTGCATTATCGAGCAGATTCCCCACTGCTCTGGTCAACTGGCTTTTTATTCTCACTTACCCGGAGTTCTTCCGCAGGCAAGATCACCTCAAACTGCACCCCGGCTTGTTCCGCCGCGTTGGAATTCTTTTGGCTTGGGTTAAGGGAGATGAAAGATCAGGTTTCCTTCAGGTACAGAATCCGCGATCAAAGCATCCCATATAATATCGTATGCTTCTTCCCTCGTCATACCAGCTGGTTTTTTAATCACTTCAATGCCCACTCCATGATCGCCGATCACATAATTAAATTCGATACCCAATTTTTCCAGATCATTCTGAACATCGGTCACCAGTTCGGCAGGCAAGATTTCAGGCTGGGTTTCAGTTAATTTCCCCACCCAGATGGACATGGTAGTTTGAGGATCATCTTGCGGATCAAACCGGAAAGGTTCATTATAGTAAATACGATAGCACATCTGGGTATCCGGATCACCCTCCGTCAAAACAAGACCGTTTTCACGGAATGCCTCTCCCTTATAAAGGAGATTAATAGAAGGCAGCCATTGACTTCCCTGCGGATCAAAAACACAGAACAAGACCGCCGCATCGGATGGGTTGATCTCTATGCCCTTGAATGTGACAGTTTTACCATCGATGGTGGCGGTTTCATTTGTAGTAAACGTCAACTGCCCAACGTATGATGGTTTCACATCGATAGAAAACGATTCGACCGGCAGAGTACGAATTTCGCCATCTTCGGCAACTACTTCTCCTCCGATTGGTATTTCTATCGTATAGGTTTCCTTTTGTAACCCCTCATCGGGGGGAGAAGGCAGCCCCACATCGATTATTCCTTCAAAAAACCGGATCTCTCCCTCCTGCGTATCTTCCCCTCCTGCGCCGCCCACACCTCCATATCGAGTGGCATTCTCAAGATCGATCAGACTGCCGTCCGCCCGGTGGACGGCAATGTTCTGCAGATCGATGATCTGCACCGGTGAAAAATCTTCGGGTAGTGGATAGCCGGAAACCAGCAAATCTAAATAAAGCCTGGTTTCATCGATATAAAACCATTTCACGATCAATGTCAGAGTAGATGAATCCAGTTCTTTAACATAGGTATTTTCATCTTCGGTAGTCTGAACAAAGAAAGAGGCGGTGGGTGTTCCATCAGGTTCTAAAAAAGGAGGAATCAGAATATAAAGCATTTGCCCCTCATAGATGATATCGGAATCCACCGGTATACCGTTCAACGCTCGCAGCTGATCCACCGTAATACCATAAGCAGCAGCGATACTCCACAGCGTTTGCCCTTTTTCAACAGTATGGAGGATCGCTCCATCCTCCTGCGGTGTAGCCACCTCTACCGGAATCCCATCAGAATTTTCTCCCGCCACTTCCGGGAAAAAAGTTTTTAAATTCAGTTCGGGGTTGATGACAAACACCAATAATAAGAACAATATAATCAGCAATCCCGAGCCGATGAGATAATAAGTGCGTTTTTTCATGAGGGTCCTCCGCAGTTTTTCACCTTTTTCCCCATTGTAAGGAGATTGGTCATTTGGTAAAACTGTGGATTCCCGCCAGGGGATTCCAACAGGTTCCTCTTGTGTAGCTACAGGGACATCTTTCATCAGTAATAACACCGCTTCGGTGCGGGAACTGACGTTCAATTTTGAATAAATATTGCTCAGATGGAATTCAACCGTTCGATTCGATATCTTGAGGTGCAGCGCAATCTGCTTATTGCTCTTCCCCTGCACAAGCAGATCGATAACTTCCTGCTCCCGTTCACTGAAACTATCTATATTGTTCATTGACAATCCTTATATCATTCTAACAGAGCGGCTGCTCTCTTTACCCTTCACGTATGTTTTACTACCATCCTGAGATTTAGCTGCAATGACCATCGCATCATAATTGGTCGCAATTGGTTGGAATAAATTAACAGAAATATATCTGTAGTATTTCATGAAATACAACAATTCAGCGTACTTATTATAAATATTTTGGAAACAAGCCCATACTGTGGATTTCCGTAAGTTCGATGGCGCTATCGATGATGGCATTTCTTTATGGTATTATGACTTTCTATAACGGAGAACAATTTTTTCTCCCTTTTGAATAGTTGTTATGAAAAAACGATCAGTAGTATTCATTGTACTTATTCTGCTTGGCTCCACGATCTTCTTTCACACAGGACAAAAAGATAAAGACCGTTCACTTATATTTTCTCTCTCTGTCACACCAACCGCCTACCCACTGCCCGTACGAACATATAAACCAGCATCCTTCCTTGAGAAGTTAGCAAGCATGTTCAACGCTCTGTTTCATGGGTCTACTATGCTGACAGAACCTTCAGAAAATGACAGGGAAATCGGTAGGACTGAGCATTTTGTGCTGTATACTCGTGAAAATGATAGCGATTTATCGTGGGCTATCTCTGAAATGGAACAGATCTATCTATATGAGAGTTCTCGCATCCATACAGACTTTTCAGAAAAGATCAATGTCATTATCAGTAATCCTGACACTGGTTCATGTGCTCCCCGCGGCACCACCTATTTCAATGATCCAACCACCATCTTTGTATTTGCCGGTCCAAATACCTCAAAAGAACAGATTTTAGCCACGTTTGCACATGAACTCGGTCATTCTTTTATTCACTCCCTTTATCCTAGCTTAAGCGATATTGCATTGAATGAAGGAATGGCAACCTGGTTCGCAGGAAAATATTGGGAAACATGGAAAGAAAATTCCCTGGATGGTCAGGTTCGTTCTTTTATCAATGAGCAATCTTATCTCCCGCTTTACCTGAATCAGGATATGTCGCAAGCATATGAGAAATCGAAAGAGTGTTTACAAAATCGCGACATACTATTAACTGAACTGGCATCCTTCATTGATTTTCTAATTCGCGAATATGGGGTTGAACACCTCTCTTCACTTTTCCATGTTCAACAACCCGCGATCATCGATTCACAGAGGTTCATTTACCCTCCAGATTATCCGGGAATTTACGGGTTGGAGTTAAATCAATTGGAACATGTCTGGTTCAATTCAATTCTTGAATGAGAACAGCTCGCTTTAACCAGTGGTCCATCGCAAAAATAGGATTGCTTTTCTCAATAGTTTTAATTAAGGAAAAACAACCCGTGATAAATTATCCTGCATGCAAAGCCTGCACAGTGATATCCACCGGTACCAACTCATGTTCATCATTCTCCCCCAGTATAAAAATCAGTACTGCCCCATAGGTATCATGGGCTGTGTCCACCTTCAGCACCACCCTTATCACATCACCAACCCGGTTGCTTTCCGGAAGGATCAAACCACCATTCCTCCCATCACCATCTCCTTGTTTGATCCCGGCTTGAAGATACTTTTCCTGGGATAAGAGGACCGATAAATTCGGCTCGTTTCCCCAATAAATCGCAACGGGATCCGCCACATCCGGACCCTGATATTTCCACACGGCATAAACTCCAATTCCCTCTATGTCACTGTACAAAGAAGGTGCTATCGGATCTGCGCTGAAAAGCGGTTCGCGATACAAGTGCAGATCAAACACAAAAGGACCGTCTTGAATTATCCCTCCTCCCAGGGATGGCTGTTCAGGGGCAGGGATGTTTGGCACAATTAAATAACCGGAAGAATTGATCGCACCGGGTTCGGGAAAGAGACCAGAAGAGATATCAGTTTGAGTTGAAGGAATCGTCTCCAGGATGGCTATCGGATTTGAGGTGCGATCTCCCATAGATAAATCTGCTTGAGTCTTCACAGTATCACCGGACGGTTGTTTTGCAGCGGGAGAAAATGAACATGCTACACATTGGGGAATGATAAATAAAAGAATGAATAGATTCTTTAAATAGAATTTGTTACTGGGCATGATTGTCTCCTTGGGGATTTGCACGATCATCGAATATGGTGGTTCCATCAGGCACTTGCAACGTAAAAATGCCGGGATCGATCACATGGTTGTAGTGGATATCCGTTACTGTCATGGAGTAGATAATCACCTCATTATCGATGTCTTTAATTTCACGTTTTAGAATGAAATATGTTTGCTGGTCAATCCAAATAGTCTGCGGTCCATCAAAAGCCGCCGCAGCCACACGGGGACATTTCGAAGAACAGAGATAAAGTGTATACGTTTTCCGTCCCGCAATCATGGTGTCTTCCCCTATCACAGCGGGATCATAGCACTGATCTGCACTCTTTAAAATGGCGTCCAAACCTCCCCGCAGACCATAGATCCCAGGTTCGTTCCCTTTTCCCAGGTTCCCGATTACGCCATCATGAATTTGAAGGAAATTCCGCTTTGGATCATAACTCCAGATCGATGTTCCATCGGCGATGGTGATCTGTGGAGCTTCGTATTGGTGCTGCTCGTCAACAAATCGCATCTCATAGCGCCAGTGATCCATTTCTTGATACCAGGTGTGCAATTGTGATTGAATTGCTCCTGATGAAACCGGCGGTGCGACTATTCCATTTGGCACTGTTGCGCTACTGATTGTTTCGGAAATCATCTCAAACGAGGATATCCCATTCGCATGCAAATCAACCATTGCAGATTGTGCCCGTTGCAGGATTTCCTGTGCATTGACAG
>JAAZOK010000018.1 GCA_012797815.1 Chloroflexota bacterium
AGATTTAAATGAAAATAAGGTTTATTCATCACATTAGCAGTGGGCGGTATGATTGCCATCATAGTTGCCGTCCTGTTGCTGAGGTTCTTCCGGGGACGCGGGTGGTGCGGAGGGGGCAGGATTGGACACAAGAGACCCGTACTACTGTGTGGACCTGTTGACAACTGACTCTTAATCCAGCAAGGTCCGGTGTTCCATTTTGTGTTTACAGGAGTATATATAGAAAAATTTCTATTTGCTTTTATTACAATTTTTCTCTGGTATTCCAATTGACTTTTATTAAGTCCTTGACTTAAAGTCTACTCAAAGTATTAAACTTGCTCTGATCATTCAGGTTTTCACATCCCTGGAAGTATGCTCTCATCACTCAAAAAGCTATATAAAATTGAAACGTAAAAATTTAATAAGATTGCCCAACACAGAAGAGATCTTTCAGTGAATAAAAAGGTATATTAAAAATGGAAAACACCACAACATTAATTGCTTACTTCTCCCGAAAAGGAGAGAATTATATCAATGGGAGTTTCGTCAATTTATCGATCGGGAACACCGCCACAGCAGCTAATATCATCAAAAGTCTGACGAACGGTGATATTTTTGAGATTGAACCGGTAAACAAATATTCTGAAAGCTACTATCCCTGCACAAAGGAGGCAAAGGATGAACTTAACAAAAATGCCAGACCGGAGCTCGTCACTTATATCAACAATATTGAGGTTTACGATTGCGTGATCCTCGGATATCCAAACTGGTGGGGCACTATGCCAATGCCGGTTTTTACATTTCTTGAGAAGTATGACTTTTCCGGTAAAACCATCATCCCATTTTGCACCCATGAGGGCAGCGGGATGGGGCGCAGCGTGAAGGATATTCAAAAAACTTGCCCCCAAGCACATATCTTAAAAGGACTTCCCATACGGGGAAGCGATGCAAAAAATGCCGGGAAAGAAATTCAGGAATGGCTGAAGGGATTGGATATTCTATAAAAACATTCAGTAAAATGAGGGGAGATAATGATTATCGAATAGATACCGATGATGACCCTGCATCATTAAAAGACTCGGAGTCGATTTACTACCAGCTCCGAGTCTTTGTTGCTCTTACAAGAGCAGCCTAATTCCCTTTTACATATTGGTTAAAGAAAGCCACAGTACGCTGCATGGCTTCTCTGTAGTTACCGGAAATATTATGGTCATCGTCATCATAGATGTAGAATTCATAGGGCATATTCACCGCGTCCATTTCCTGAGTGAATTCTTCAGACCAGGTCAAAGGAACCATCCAATCTGCAGTTCCATGATGGATTTGAATGGGACCGGAGAGGTCAGCCAGATAGTTGTTGGGCGAGATCGTCTCCCAGAAATCAGGATTCTGCTCATATGTCCCGTAAGTTGCCGTGAATTCTTCTACCCAACCGCCAAAACTCTGCCCCCAGCCTTGAACGGTACGATCGTTGGATTGATTTCTCTCCGGTAGTATATTGGAAAGAAAATCATCATCTCGCTCTTGTCCGCCAAAGCTCCATTGCGAGATGATCTCGGGATAAGGTGCGATCGCACCCGCCCAGATCACCCCGGCTTTGATATCCTGTGATACAACCATCGCGCGCAGGGTAACCTGCCCCCCCATTGAGTGACCCCACATGCCAAATCGATCGGGATCTGCACCTTCGTAATTTTTCAGGGATTCTATCGCATTTAAAACATCAGCCGTATAGCCGGGCGACCCGTAACCGCCGCCCACAATAGGTCCTTCTGAGTTTCCGTGACCGCGAAAGTCTGATTTGAAGACGATATAGCCACTGCTGGCAAGCATATCCATATAGGTCACATAATTCTCTGTGGTGCGGTAGTCAGGGGGGTGAATATAGCCATGGTTAAAAATGATAACCGGCCATCCCGAATCAGGGGGACTGCCAAAAGGAACGGTCATCAGGGCATAGATCGTATATCCCTCAGATACATAAGATACCAGATAGCGGTTGTAGTTTGTTCCCGCATCGAGAGTTTGCTCTATCGTGATCGGACTGCTGGTATAACTCTGCTCGCGCATAACTTCGATTTGCAGCGGATCCGGACCCGTAGACCATTCCGCAGTGGCAACATCTTCGACTGGATTTTCCGCGGATGGTGTTCCGGTCGCAGGAGTATTCACCACAGATACCAGAGGCTGGGGGAATTGATCGGTTTGCGATATAGCTGTTCCTGTGCAGCCGGTCAAGAATAGCGCCATAAACAGCACAATGATCATATTTGACTTCATAATTATCCTTATTACTTTTTTTAAAATATTTTACTCAACCAGTTCTATAGTCGCATTTAGAGAACCGGAAATATCAAATGCATCGATACCACCGTCAATTTTACCAAGTGGTACCAGCCCATCAGAGTACCTGAAATCCTTGATAAAAATAGCCAGGTTCCCCCAGGGGGAATAATAAGTGATATCCCCGACGGAAGGTTCATATCCTGCAGGGGCACCTTCTGTTGATAAACCGCGTGGAAGATCGCTGACCTTCTCGGTATCTCCGTAATCCTCCAACGTTAGGGTAAGCGGTAATAGAGACATAAAATCTCGCGCTGTTTCACTGTCAATCAGAGTAGCTGTGATCACAGCATCATTGAGTGTAATCTTTATCTTCATATTATCAGCCTTCTTATTGCTTCTCTTTAGCCATCCGGGACATCCCGGATGGCAGTTGAAAACGAAAGCGGTAAGCAGCAAACCAGTATATTTCTTCTGGACCAATTGCAAATGTCCTACTGCCTATTCAGCGTAGAAATTGCCGTGACGTTTTTCTATCTCCAATCAAAACGATCATCTTTGAGATATCCTTTATTTCAGCTTTCCTCCAAACACAGGAAACATGCTGGCATTCCCATAATCTTTGATCTGTTCCATATTTTTCAAGATTTCCATATCCTCATCTGAAATTACAAAATCCACATCGGCATTGTTTTTCATATGTGCCGGATTGGCTGTTTTAGGTAATGGAAGAAGACCAAGCTGTAGCACATATCGAATACCTAACTGTGGCACGGAAACAGCATACTTTTCTGCCATTTTTTTAACTTCCTGATTCTTCATCAATTCTCCGTGTGCCACCGGGGAATATGCCTCAACCAGAATTCCTTTATCCTGAGAATATTTGATCAGCTCTTTCGGTGTATTGCTGATGTGCGCCAGGATCTGATTGACCATGGGTTTGGTGGTGCAAGACTCGAGAATATTGTCGAGATCAGCTTCTTCAAAATTGGATACTCCGATCGCGCGAAGTTTTCCGGCTTTATATGCTTCTTCAAGCGCTCGCCAGGCTTCACGATTTCCTTCAAAGAAACGATCATCTTTGTGGAATTCCATCCAGGGTTTTGGGCTGTGAATGATCATCAAGTCAATGTACTCAACGTTTAACGCTTTTAGTGAACCATCAATTGATGCAGCTGCTTCTTCATAGGATTTTAATTCTGCAGCAAGTTTTGTGGTCAAGAATATGTCTTCTCTTTTTACGCCGCTTGCTCTGATGCCTTCGCCCACACCGCGTTCGTTTTGATATGCCTGTGCCGTATCAATATGGCGGTAACCGATCTTTACAGCATCTTTCACCGCCGGCACGACATCTGCGTCACTTATCAACCATGTTCCGAGTCCAAGTTTCGGAATCTCTACCCCATTCGCTAGAGTGAAATTTTCTTCTAAAATCATCTTATTCTTCCTTTATATATGTGCTTCGATTCTATTTTTGATATTGTTCATCGCTGACATGTTCCATCCATTCAACGGCACTGCCATCCAGGGATTCCTGAATAGCGATATGGGTAACCGCAGTGGTTGGTCCGGCACCGTGCCAGTGTTTTTCGCCCGGGGCAAAGTGAACAACATCTCCGGGACGCATCTCCTCGATGGGTCCGTCCCAGCGCTGGATTCGTCCACAGCCAGCCGTCACGATCAGAGTTTGTCCCAGGGGATGGGTATGCCAGGCAGTTCGTGCACCCGGCTCAAAAGTGACATAGGCGCCACCCGTGCGGGATGGTTCCTGTGCAGCAAACAATGGGTCGATTCTTACTTTGCCGGTAAACCATTCGGTAGGACCCTCAACAGAAGGCTGTGATCCATTTCTTTTGATTTCCATTTTTTATTCCTTTTATACTTTTTTTAAAGTTTTCTCTTTTTTCAACACTGCATTTTCGAATAACTCGATCTTGTAGTTCAGCAGGTCCAGGGTCTTATGCATTTCAACCATCTTTTGTAATAGCTGTTCCCTTTGCTTTTTCAACAATTCTTTTCTTGCCTCAATCGTTTGATCCCCTTGCTGAACCAGTCTGACATATTCCGTCAACGTCTCAATGGTGAGTCCGGCGTTTCTCATACACTTGATAAAACCAACCCACTCAATATCCTTTTTATCGTAATCCCTGATGCCGCTGGCGTTTCGATTCACCGATGGGAGAAGACCAACACGTTCATAGTAACGGAGCGTATCGGCAGTAATGTCGTATCTTTCACTGACTTCCGAAATCTTCATACTTCCACCTTTTAGACTTTACCATCATCACTATAAACTTCTTTCGCCAGAGTAAATGCAGCCCATGCGTTCGGCCAGCCGGCGTAGAAAGCCGCATGCGTTAAGATTTCCGCCATTTCTTCTGCCGTAATACCATTATTCTTTGCATTTGTAATGTGGTATTTCAGAGAATTGTCAAAAATTCCTCTTGTCATTAGGATCGTGATCGTAATGATGCTCCGCTCACGGAGGGAAAGCTTATCCTCTCGCGACCAGACCTCACCGAACAGGACATCATCGTTCAGTTCTGCAAATTTTGGTGCAAATTCACCAAGAGCATTCCTTCCGGCTGTTTGTTTTTTCATGATAAAACCTCATTTCCTTTTTAAATCATTAAGAAACTTTCTCGATTGGAAGCCACGCGAGCACTTTCTGGATATATGCATCCCAGAAATCCCAATCGTGTCCTCCCGGGCTTTCTTCATAGATTACATCAATTCCATTTGTCTTCAAAAAATCAGCAAACAAATGGTTCGCCTTCAAAAGATAATCTTCTGTTCCGCAGGCAATATACACTTTAGGATAGGGGATATTTTCCCCTGCTTTCCTTTTTTTAAACATTACTTCCGCTGCCACACGCGGGTTTCTATCAGTCAAGGCAGCCGCTTTTATGTCCC
>JAAZOK010000113.1 GCA_012797815.1 Chloroflexota bacterium
CAGCGGCACCTGCACCTGGAATTCAGCTTACAAGGTAGTGTACTACAGCGGTGACAATATCAGCGGGGCGGGTACTTCCAAGCTGGCAAACAGCACCGCGCCGGGAGAGGTGATGGATATCACCTACAATTTCAAAGCGCCCAGCACCCCGGGAACCTACCAGACTTTCTTCAAACTGCAGGACGACAAGGGAGTCAATTTTGCGCAATTCTGGGTGCAATTCAAGGTGAGTTCCCCCTCGTTTGCAGTGACGCAGGTGACCCTGGCGGCAGAACATTCCACCATCAGCGGCACATGCCCGCAGACCTTCAATTACCAGGCAGACATCAAAGCCAACGGCGCCGGTACGGTGACCTATTATCTGGCATTCAGCAACGGCAGCAACACCTCCACCCAAACCCTGACCTTCAGCGGAGCAGGCACCAAGACCATCACAGGCAGCTGGGAACTGAACGCCAGTGGAGACTATTGGATCAAGCTGTATGTTGACCAACCCAATCACCAGTGGTTCGGTCCGTTGAATCTGAGCCTGACCTGTCCATAAAGGAAGAAAAAGAAATTCGAAAGGTGGAGGTAAATTCTCCACCTTTCCCTTTTAATACAAAGACTTCAATTCTTGAACTTGGAACTTCACCCCCATATCATCATACACGGTCGCTAATCTTCGCTGTTCTTCTTTGCTATAATTAATCCGAATTCAGTTTAAATCTCTTCTTTTTAAAAATTTGTTATCTATTAGGAGACATCCATGAAAAAGGGATCTGTGACTGCATTTTCTTTAGCATTTATATTTCTGATAACCTCTCTACTTTCTGTATTCAATGTTTCTTCTGCTCAAGCAGCAAGCGAGCAAAACGATTGGAATTTAGTCTCTCAGGTTGGGGGAACCACCCAAGCAATAGCCGTCCTCGATACCTATCTTTACCTGGGAGTAGGCTGGCATGTAGAAATTTATGACATCAGCGATCCTGAAGAAATGGTGTTAATAGGTACCAGCGAGATCCTCTTTGATTCCGTTGAAAGCTTATTCACAAACAATTCCGATTACCTGTATGCCGCATGCGGATCAAGCGGATTACAGATCCTGGATATTTCCGATCCATCAGCTCCCAGGCTAGTGAGCAGCTATAACACACTTGGATTCAGCGAAGATGTTTATGTGCTGGACGATCACGCCATCCTTGCCGATGGACCAAACGGGGTTCAGATTATCGATATTTCTGATCCGCAAGAATCGAAACGGGTGGGAGAAGCATACCCGTTAACTTACGCTTATGATATCGAAATATCCGGGAATACAGTTTTTGCCGCTGCCGGTGGCAGCGGCATGCTGGTCATTGACCTGACCGATCCGGAGCAGCCGCAAGAGATCGAATTGATCGACATGAATGGTTTTGTTTATGGGTTGACCATCTCTAAAAGTAATATCTACACCGCAAATGCCTGGGGAGGCATTGGGGTTGTAGACATCACGGATATCAATGAACCTCATGTAGCAGATTATATTGAAACAGATGGCTGGGCAATGTCGGTAAGTCATCAAGGGAATGCTTTGCTGGTCATGGATGGTGCAGATGGAGTAAGGTTATACGACATATCCAGCCAGACGCCCGGTTTCTCAGGCATCTATACTGAAACCGGCTTTACTTACCAGGGCATCTTGAATGAAGAGAAAGCTTTTGTGACCGATAAAGAAAAAGGCTTGTTGATCATCGATTTTTCCAACCCGGATGAACCATTTTTATCAGCAAGATATTTACCGATCCTGGATGCCAGAAGAGTCACCATGCAGGACAGCATGGCTTATGTTGCAGCCGGACTTTCAGGAATGCGGGCAATTGATCTCAGTGATCCGTCCAATCCTGAAGAGACTTACTGGTTTGATACAGAATCTGCCTATGCCAATAAGGTGATCGCATCCGGAAATACCGCATATCTCTCCAACCACCTTGATACAAATTACCCTCTTCGCATCTTTGATATAAGCGATCCCCAACACCCCGAGAAAATCACGGAAATGACATATACCGATGAATTTTATGGAACAGCTTTTCGGTCCATGGCACTCTTGAACGATTTCCTCTATATCGCGGCTGAGGGAACCGATGTGGCAATAGATGTACGTGACCCAGCCAATCCAACCGTCACCAGCATCCTGCCTTATGAAGACAACAACGCTGCAGCTTTCGGTAACCTGTACGCTGCAGTGAGCACCACTGAAATATGTATCTTTGATATATCAGACCCGGCAACCCTGCAGTTGATGTCTGTCTACGAACGTGATTCTGCCGGCGAAGGGATTGCTTTTTTAGATCAAAACACGATCGTTGTATCCGGAGACAATGGTATATGGGTAATGGACGTCAGTGATCCGGCGTCTCCTAGTAAAAGATCCGAGCTGGAAGTTCCGGGGGCATTCGCCACCGAAATATTTATCGTCGGAAATACCGCTTATGTTTCCTGCCTGGGGAATGGAATCCAAATTGTCGATCTTAGTGATCCGGATCAACCACAATTGATCGGAGAAGTTGATACGCAATCGATCGCCACGGATTGCTATGTGGCTGATGATCTCATGCTGGTAGCC
>JAAZOK010000157.1 GCA_012797815.1 Chloroflexota bacterium
CAATCAGCCTGCCAGAGCGCCTTTTTCTTTTCGGGATCCGTCACGATTTCGATCTCCCCATTCAACATAACCCCGTGCCAATCCCTCTCGATAATGAAATACACACAGCTTTTGCTATTCCGCCTGATATGCTCCATTTTCGCGGAAGAAGTGTTGGTGGTCATATAGATTTCATAGGGGGGAAAAGGCAATATATCCCGCAAGGAGGGATACTGTTCCCTATTGTACAAATTCAACATAGCCCGGGTTTCCGGCTCGCTCCGTTCATTGATGGTGGTCAGATATGCAAATTTTGATTTTTGAATCACCCTGATGCAAAATGAATTCGCCTCTAATCTTTTCATTAGGTTTATAGCAAACAAGAATATTTTATGTATAATGAATAAATCTTTTATTAAATGAGGGAAAACATATGCCATTATTATTGGGGGTTTCTTTTTATTCAATTTCTGGAGTATTAGAATTATCTTGGCTTAACATATTAAATTTCTTTTTTGATAATCCTATTTATCTTCCAATTATGTTTTTACTATGCAAGACAGCAATAAAGACCTGTATCCTTTTAAGTTTAAACAATAAATTTTGGCAAATTTTTTCTCCCATGCTTCAGTCATTTGGAACAGATATATCGTTCATTTGTGTCTCACTAATTGGAGGGTTGTTAATTAATTTTCAGGATGTTTCAGAATATTTACCCATTAATAGATCAGAACTTTTAATAATCTTCTCCTTACTTATCTGTATATATATCCTGCTTTTTTTCATATATAAATTACAAGAAAGAATGGGAAACAGAAGAGATTCTATTGTCTACATTTTTCATTATGAAATGAAAGGAATAAAATGGAAGAATAGAATTAGAGCATTATACATATTTCTAACCTATTTTATTGGATATCTTTGTTATATTAATGTTCTCTGTTTATATAAAAATTCTTAGTTAAGAGAAAAATGAAAAAAATATTTGAGATAGTTATCAACTTTTTCCCATTAGAAAATTTCTTATCTGCACTGGGATTATCAATAATTTCTGGAATACTAATCTGGATAATTTATAGACTAGTGAGCAGGGTAACTCCCAAACTGCATAAAGCTCAAATAATCGATAAAATTATTACACAAATTCTAGACAATGCGAATAAGATGGTTATGAGAGAATTGAGAATTGACATTAGATCATGTATTTTTTATGCGGACTCTGAGAGAGATAAATTAAGGTTATTTTTTACATCTTCTGATTTTGATGGAAATTCGCCAGAAAGGAATATCTCATTTAATAAAGGTAGTGGTATTGTCGGAAAATGTTGGACAAGGAATGAACCTTTAATTGGTAATCTTGAAAATAAGAAATATGATGAACTTAAGGGGTGGAATATAACAAAACGACAATACCGTATCACAAAATATCTCACAGCAGTGATAGCAATCCCTATTCAGCTTTCAGATAATAGTGAAAAAGTAATTGGCATTCTTGCGTTTGACTCAAAACAAAAAAATGCGTACAATAAATTTAAAAAAGACGAATTAATTTCTATTGCCACCAAACATGCTATTTTAGCAGGTCGTACTTTTGAGAAAATCGGGCTAAATTAAATAAAAAAACTAATATATTATTAATAGAAAGGCAATTGTTAAGGTAATACTATTTAGGCGAACAAAGATAACAACTGAGGAGATATGAATATTATTGCATTTATAGCGGGGTTAATTGGATACCCAAAATCAAATGGTAGTGAATCAACTACTGTTCCAAAGAGTATGTACGTCAAGCAATTAATAATACCGAGTAAAAAAGAATTAGCTGACATTCAACTCGAAGTTTCTAGTAATTTGCCAGAATGGGATAAAGAATTCTTTTCGAGTGTTATAAAATAATCCAAATATAAATCTTCTTTTCTTTTCTGTCTTATCGAAATCTCCTTGGTGTAAATCTTTACCAAAGATATAATTCAATCATGCCATTTTCAGACAGTAACCCGTGATCCCCTGATCATCATGTATCATCACCTGCGATTATCATTCTTGGTTATCCTGCTATCCATTATTTTTTATGGATGCCAGCCCACCCCACCCACCCGGCAATATTCGTTCACCTATCTCGTTTCAGAAAAAATAAATTTCATTATCGAAACAGATCATCTAGCGGTCTCCATTCAGCCCGGTGAGGATGGTCAGGTCGTCATCAGCTATGACGATCTTCCCGGAGAACTACAGCAAATATCGATAGAAGATCAAGACGGGACCTTTACGATCTCCTCCCCAACGAAGCTACCCGCAAGAAGCATGCAAATCTGGCTTCCCCCACAGAGCCAGTTCACCCTGCAAGCCTTCAATATGAATATTACGATCAACGATCTCGCCGGAGAAATGGATATTCAGACCATCGCTGGAGACATTCAGGCATCCAACTTGAGCGGTCAAATCAGATTGAAATCTGCCCGCGGGGACGTGACATTGAAAGATTCGCTCGGAAATCTCTCCGTCTTAGGTGAACACGGCACTTTAACCCTCGCTGCCAATCACGGGACAGTCAATGCCGCCAATGTCGTCGGAGGCATCCGGTATAGCGGGCAGATCATGGAAGGGGACGAGGTTTTTCTCGAAACAGATCGTGGAACGGTCGACGCGATATTGGTCGATTCAAACGACGCTTCTATTAATGTTTGGACGGCAAACGGCAGTGTCTCTTGCATGGTCGATCAAATTGAAATGACCAGCGTTACCTGCAAGCGCACTCCTGCCCTGCCACAAGGGAAATTCCAGATCAAGACCGTATGGGGAGCGATCCAGGTAAAAACACAATAAACAGGCTATATAGCCAGTTTCAAGACTTCTTCCGCAGTGATGCTATCGGTAACCAGGTGTGTGAGATATTTCCCGCGCAGAGCTCCCAGGATCGGTTTGACTTTTCCCTGCCCGCAGGCCATCCCGATGCGGATGGGAATGCGTTCCAGGTTCTTCTTGGAGATGGTAACAGTCTTTTCAGAGAAAGCAGTCGCTTCCGGGTTACCCTGGATATCAAAATGGAGCCCACACACACTGCCGATGGCACCAGTCTGCCTGATGCTCTCAAGTTCCTCCACCGTAATGTCCCCCGACAGGTAGAAACTCGCCAGTTCATTGCTCAAACTACCCACCCCCACCAATGCATAACGGCACTTCCCCATCATCTGGAAGGTTTCATTGACGATCTTGTTCTTCATCAAATTATCCACCATTTCAGCGTTTTCCAGATAAAAGGGCGAATTGAGATAATAGGGGTGCCCACCCAGCGTATGCGCGGTAGCCCGAACCAATTCCATACCGCAATAGGTAAAATCGCGGGACGCGATGGCACCCACCAACTGCACCACATCCACCGCATAACTGCGCAGATCTTTCTTGGTGAGATAGTTCACAAAATTTGCCACCGTTGTGCCCCATACCAGCCCCAGAACTGCGTTAGGGATCAACATCGTCTCCAGTAAATTGGCGGCTGCCCACCCCACCCGTTCCCGCCGGCGCTGGTCCGTTGCAAAGGATTGACGGACGATTTTTACATCTTCGATATCGAAAAGTTTTTTAAATTGTTCCATCAGATGGATATCGTAGGAAAGGGGGCGATGCACCGTGATCTCAACAAATTTCTTTTCCCGCGCTTCGGTGAGCATCCGCGAAACCATGGAACGTGTGACACCGATCTCCTTGGCAATATCTTCCTGTGTCCACTTCAGGTCATAATACAATTCTGCCACGTATGCTAAAAGGTCATCCCTATTTGCGTCAAGTTTCACCTGCATTGATCTTGATCCTGTTTTTCCAGAGGTTGTAAATCAATTATATTCTACATGCAGATGCGACATCCGGCAGAATTTCAGACAATTGTGAAATTTCCTGTGGCGTGGTTTCGCGTCCTAATGAGATGCGGAGCGTGGCATCCGCCTCCTGAGGTGATAAACCAATCGCCAACAGTACATGGGAGGGTGCAATTTCTTTAGAATTACAGGCAGAACCTAACGAGATCGCCACATCTTGCCTGGAAAGGCGGATTTGCATCATTTCTGCCACACAACCAGGGAAGGTTAACGAAAGAACATGCGGGCAAAGATCAGCACCCCGTGCACCGTTCACGATCAAGCCCGGGATATGCTGCCGTAAATTTTCGATCAATTGTTTCCTTAATCCGGCGATCTTGTTGCTATCATGTTCTCTATGCATGGAAACCAGTTCGCAGGCTTTTCCCAGACCGATGATAGCAGGTACATTTTCCGTTCCGGGGCGCAGCTGGTTTTCCTGCGATCCCCCATGAAATATATTGCTGATCTTGATGTCCGAACGCACCATCAGCGCGCCCGCTCCCTTGGGACCATAGATCTTGTGCGCGGAAAGGGATAACAGGTCAATGCCCATTCCTGCGCTATCCACATCCAATAGCCCAATCCCCTGAACGGCATCACTGTGGAAAGGGATGCCATGCCGGTGAGCGATCTTCCCGATCGCAGCAACGGGTTGAACGGTTCCCAATTCATTATTGACCAACATGATCGAGATAAGCCGGGTGTTCGCACGAATGGCTTGCTCCACACTCTCAGGGGAAATCAACCCATCCTTATCCACCGGCAAATAAGTTACTTCGCAACCCACTTTCTCCAGAAATTGGGCAGTATGCAGAACGGAATGGTGTTCGGTCGAACCGGTGATAAGATGAGCTCCTTCCGGCTGCCAGGGCTGCAATATTCCCAACAACGCCAGGTTATTGGCTTCTGTCGCCCCACCGGTAAAGATGATCTCATGCGCTTTGGCACCGATCAACGCCGCCACCTGATCTCTGGCATGTTCCATATTCTCTGCCGCAATCCGTCCATATTGGTGCAGGCTAGAGGGATTCCCGTAGTCAACCCGCCAAAAAGGCTGCATGGCTGCAATCACTTCTTCGCTAACGGGGGTAGTGGCACAATAATCAAAATACATAATTACCTAACTGGCACTTGTGAAATACCCCGAACATGTTTTTCGAGTTCGTTGAATATCAATTCCAGCGTGTCATGATCATCGATATCCTGAATCAATTTTCGGATATTGATGGTCGGGCAATCTACTTCTTCAGCTTTATACGCCGGTAAAAGCTGAAGCAGCAGATCGGCGGAAGGTGGAAAACTAAAACATTCCCAAACACTGATAGAGGTCACCCTGCACTCGTATGAGTGCTGTTTAAATAACTCATCCAAGTGTTCGGCAATCATGACCATCCGATTTCCGCAGGATCCACCCAAAACACATACGTGAAATTTTTGCATTTTATGCTCTACCCGTAGTTCATTCCAAAGGTTCTATCTTATCCATGATTATAGCCATACGCGATCCCCCCGCAAGTTGGGAGAAAAGGAACCTGCTCTCCTTCTCCCAACTTGACCTCCTATAAAACTGTTCATCGCGTAGCAGCGATGATCGATCTACCGGTAATTACGCACCCAGACCCAGCAAGCGCATCACGTTCTGGATGAGAAAACCGAGCGGATCGCCGCCCATATCAAAGGAACCCAACAAAGTTCCACCAGCAATCTGTTCGGTGAATTGACCCATCATGCTGTATGCCTGGGTTTGAACAGGAGCCACGGCACTGGCGATGTACAGAACGGGGATCATATAGATCGCCATGATGAGAACGGTTTTAATCACGTTGCCCTTGGTGTAGGGAACTACCGAACCGACCCAGAATGGGACGACTGCCAACGAAGCGATGGGGAGCAATTTGTTTCCAGGTAGTACAGCTGCCAGTAAAACTGCCACAACATATAAAATGACCGTAGATGTCATGACAGAAGGATGACCCAGGGTCACTGCACAATCAACGGCAACATAGATCTCGCGATCGCCAAACCTCTCGCGCATGAAGCCAATCACACCCTGTGCAATCGGGATCAACCCCTCAGAGATGATCGAAACCATGCGGGGCAACACCACCATCATGGTGGCAACTTGCATAGCCAAGCCCAGGATCTGCTGCACATTATAGCCGGCTGCGATACCAATAAGGATACCCAGCACCGCACCCATAATGACAGGTTCTCCAAAAAGCCCAAATTTCTTACGAATACCTTCCGGTGAGGCATCCCAATCTTTATACCCCGGGATCTTATCCAGGACTTTGGTGATCAACTTGGCAAACACACCAGCCTGAACGGTGGTACCGCAGGGGACACTGATGCCCGGCATGCCATGAAATTCTTGAATGTCCTTGGCGGTCCAGTCACCCAGGAAACCACCGATGGTCAAGTACACCACACCAGCAACGACACCCCACCAGATATTCCCGGTGAGCGCCCACACAAAACCAGCCAATGCGGAACCATGCCAATATGACCAGATATCTACCCATAAGGTCTTGGTAACTTTTAGGGAGATCAAAATGCCGTTCACAATCAGGGTGATCAACAACACCCCGGCCACACCGGGCCAACCCCAGGCAATACCGGCATCAGCCCAGTTCACGTCCACCAGGGTCAAACTTAATCCTAATCTGGTTGCCATTGCTCCAACAGCGGGTTCTAATGCAGCAACGATCAAATCCGTGATCAGGAAGAGTCCAGCCAGACCGACACCGGTCATAACCGCACCACGAATTGTCTTTTTGGCTTCTACCTTGAAAGCGAAACCAAGGATCATTAATACGATCGGTACAATGACCGTCGATCCAAGTCCCAAAAACCATGCAACTGCAGTTTTGATGAATTCCATTGCATTCTCCTTGAATTTTTATGAGTTTTTATTACCGTGTGTCTTATTAATCCAGTTCGGATACATATTCCATGATCTTATCTAATAAAGCTTCTTTTTCACTCTTTGTACCAATTAAGAAAGGTAAACCAATAACTACCGGACATTTAAACTCACGATAAACTTGAAGCATGGAAACCAAGATGTCCATATTATCTTCATATGCTTCGATATTTGACATGAGAACATGGATCACTTCAATATCCTCACGTCCTTCTTTTTTCAGCCGCTCGCGGATCAACTCTTCACCCAATGTCGAAGTATTAATACCAACGCCGCAGGCTACTACAATTCTGTGTCCCAATTTTTTTCTCCTTTCCGCTTTAATTTTTTTTCTCTTTTAAACCTCCATTCTTTAGATTTTTATTGATTAATAATGCTTTCCAATAAAGCGACCACCTTTTGTTTTTCCATTTCCTCATTCAACTGTTGTAACAGCGCAGGATCACCAAAGATCTCGGAAAGATTTTGCAACGTTTTTACCTGTTCCGAGGGATCTTTATTGACCAATAAAAAGACCATCTTGGTTTCCAGACATTCTTCACAGTTGACCATGTTCTTAAAAACCACCGGAGCCTGCATGCGAGCAAAAGCAAGGGCTGAATGGATAACCCCTTCCGCTTCACCATGAGGAATTGCCACACAAAACGGATTGGTGGGAAGCCCGGTCGGGTAGACATTCTCGCGTTCCAGCACATAATTCACATGCTCACAGGTCACATGACCGGCTTCTTCGAGCCTGGTACATAACATGCGGATCACTTCCTCTGCATCAGCCGCATCGATATCCAACAAGATCAGATGTGAGTCGATGAAGAACATGGATTAACCCTTTTGCTCCTGCCCGTAGCGATGGTGGTAAAAGTCGAAAGAGCGCCTGGCTTCGTCTTCGGTGAAAATGTGGGGTTTTCCAAGCAAACAGGCCATCGCATACGTTTTAGCTGCTTCTTCCAGGGTGACAGCTCGTTCCAGGGCATCATGCAGATCCTTCCCAAAAGTCAGAACGCCATGTCTACCCAATAGCACCCCAAAACCATTTCCCAGTGCTTCAAGCGGTGCATTTAAGAATGCCTCATCTTCCACATGCGCATACGGAGCAGATCTAATCGGTTCCCCGAACCAGTCCGCCTGTGTCTCGGTAATGACCGGCATATTTTGACCGGCAACGGCGAAAGCGGTAGCATAGCAAGAATGGGTATGCACAATGGCATTCAAATCAGGGCGTCTTCTGAAAAACCGCAACCATAATTCACTGGCGCAGGAGGGCTTGTAATGACCTTCCACCAGGTTGCCATCTATATCTACCAAGACGATATCGGCAGCATGCAAGCCATCGTATGCCAAACCACTGGGGGTCATAGCCACCCAGCCACTCTCCGGATCTCTGGCAGCCGCCGTACCGCCTGCCATCCAAACCAATCCGTATCCTGCCAGAGCACGGGCGGTCTCTAAAACTTCATTCCTCAATTTTTCCAGAATCATTCCAGCATCCTTATTCTCGATCTATCGGATAGATACCCAACCGTTTTCCTTCTTCAAAAAATGCCAGCAGATTTTCCAGAGGTACGTCATTGCCGAAGTTATGCGAGGGAGCCAAAATATACCCGCCTCCCTGCCCCATCTCCCGTACTCGACGCCGAATCTCTCTTTGAATGTCCCGGCGATTGCCTTTGGTAAGGACTTTTTTTACATCCACCCCGCCCATGAACACCAGGTCGTTACCAAAATCTCTTTTCAGTCCTGCCGGATCCATGCCTATCAAATCCGATTCGATCGGATTCAAGATATCAAAGCCGGCATCAATCAGATGCGGGATAAAACGACGTATAGCCCCATCGCAGTGGAGCATTATCTTGACATGAGGTGCTTTATTCTTGATCTTCTCGATCGTGCGACGATGATAACGCCACATTACTTCCTTATAGAATTTGGGATTGAACATCGGTCCATTGTTGGTACCCAGGTCTTCTGCCATTTCGACGATCTGGATGAACGGACCCACTTCATTCAAGAAAGCATCATAAAATCCATCCAGAACATCACTCATTTTATCGAAGAACGCTTCAAACAGTACTTTATCTTTAACCGTCATCAAGAGAGTTTTTTCCATGCCCAATAAAAAACGAGACATCTCCCAGGCATTGCCATACACCGGGCGGTGTCCCACCAATGAATACTCGGTGAAGTTATAAAGCTGTGCGGCTTCTTCTCGCAATCCTACAATTCTTTCTTTTTTATAGGGATCCGGCCAGGGATATTTTTCGATATCTGCCATACTTCCCAGGTTTGCCAGTGGTGCGCCGCCCAGGTTGTAGTAACCGGATAAGAGCTCGTGTTTCAATCCCCATTCATCGATGAATGGCTGGAAAGATGGACCGATCTCATTCATGACAAAGGAATCCACCGGTCGCAAATGCAGAAAACGCATATCGGTCCCCAGGCAATCGAGCAAGGGATTGTAATCGGGCGTGGAGTAAAACCCCACCAGGGTACGCCTGTCTGTTTCTTTGAACCCGAAATGATCTTTCAATGATTTATACAGATTTTCCGTCAGGTGGTTCGCAGATCCTCCCAGAGAAATCGGAACACGATCCGGTTCCTGGTGGTGGATGGTCAATTCTACTCGTTTACGGGGTGTCAATTGCTCCAAAAGGTCGCTCCCAATCATGATTTAATAAAAGATATTCCGGTTCTATTCCGTTTACCGGGACATCAATGAAACTGCTTCCTTGGCAGCCTGGCTGGCATCCGCAGCAAAGCCATCCGCACCGATCGATTCAGCATAATCTCTGGTGAGAGGAGCACCGCCGACCATGATCTTGACCCGGTCTCTGACACCCTGTTCCTGCATCATGCGTAAGGTAATTTCAATATTTGCCATCGTGGTAGTCAACAAAGCCGACATGGCAATGATATCCACATGATCTTCCTGAACCACTTGGATGAATTTCTCCGCGGGCACATCAATGCCCAGGTCCAACACTTCAAAACCGGCACCCTCCAGCATGATCGCCACCAAATTTTTCCCAATATCGTGCAGATCTCCTTTGACCGTTCCGATGGCTACTTTTCCCAAAGAATCTGCCTTCGCTTCAACCAACAATGGTTTCAAAATGAAAAGTCCAGCCTTCATGGCGCGGGCAGCGATCAACATTTCAGGCACAAAATATTCCCCTTTTTCAAATAAATCCCCCACCTCGGTCATCGCCGGGATCAACGTTTCATTCAACAACCGGCTGGCTGAAATTCCCTGCTGGATGGCAAGGTTGACATGCTCCGTCACAACTTCTTCTTCACCGTCCAAAATTGCCTTGTAGATAAGCTCTTGGGAATGCGCCATGCAAGCTCCTTGCGATCTAATAAACCTATAAGATTTTGTATTCACTATTGTGAGTAATATTATAATTTTTACTCACTTTTGTATTATACGATTTACAAATACAAAGTCAAGTAAAGACAATCTATTTTTAAATCTTTCACATTTTCCCAAAATCAACGAACACGGAATTAAAAAAAGAACACTTCTTCGCAAAAGTGCTCTTTATGGACAATTTACCGGTACGTAAATCCATTGCGACCTATCGTATTAATGATGATGATATGGAGAGATTTCTCGGTCGCTGGGTTCGCTCGAAATGACAGTTCACAGGCATATTGCAATTGGTGCGTTGGGAATGCATTTTATGCTCATGATTTTCAGCATGGTAGCGGCTTTGCGATCTACGAACGAATTTCCCTTCCTTATGGTGAGATCCATCGGTCGCTATGCTCCCTCTGGATGACGTGGAGGATAGTTCTTGTCGTGGTTTCCCAGCCCAGTAGTCATTCCACAGCTAACCTGGCGGTGCGTTAGGAATGCGCCCAAACTACGTGCTATATTTTGGCAACAACACTGCGATCCAGGAACGGGTTTCCTCTCGATAGGGTGAGATCCATCGGTCACGGTGCTCCCTCTGGATGACATGGAGGGTATGGGTTTCTAACCCAACACCCAACGGCATCCTGCACTCTGTGAAGGCTCTACCCGCAGCCCACTCACCGTAAAAAATCAAATTTTCCAATGTTTCAAAAATAATTTCACATCCTCATTTTGCGGATTTCTGAGCACACTCTGCGCCGTCCCCTGTTCTACAATTTTCCCCTTGTCCAGGAAAATAATCTCCTCCGCCAGACGCAGTGCCTGGGCGGGAGAGTGGGTGGAGAGAATCAGCGTGCAACCGGTGTCGGCTGCATAGCGCAATAAGGTAGCCTCAATCTGGTCCATGCCCTGAATATCTGCCGAGGAGGTGGGTTCATCTAACAGCAGCAAGGTGCGTGGAAGTGCGATCATCCTGGCAAATGCCATCCGTTGCGTC
>JAAZOK010000155.1 GCA_012797815.1 Chloroflexota bacterium
AGCGGTTGATGACTTTTCCAGATGACACCATCCATATCGAGGATGGCTGCTTTGATATTGCTAAGGGGTTGATTCATGATGGTCTCCAATAAAAAAATACCGGAATCCAGGATTGGGTTCCGGCATTATTGTACATCATAAGATGATATTGTTTTAGTTACTTTGCATTGGTGCGAGAACTTTGTCTACCAGTCCGTATTCTACCGCTTGTTCGGCGCTGAGATATAGATCGCGCTCGGTATCGCGTTCGATCACATCAATGGGCTGGTCGGTGCAAGCTGAGAGGATCTCATTCAGGCGTGATTTCAAACGCAGGATTTCACGAGCCTGAATCTCGATATCGGAAGCTTGCCCTTCCGCGCCACCTAGAGGTTGGTGCATGTGGATAGTGGCATGCGGTAAAGCGTAACGTTTGCCCTTTGTTCCGGCAGTTAGCAGAACAGTCCCGAAAGATGCTGTGACACCCACTGCAACTGTGCTGATAGGGTTGGGGATCATATTCATGGTATCGTAGATCGCCAATCCGGAATAAATTTGTCCACCGGGTGAGTTGATATACATATGGATCTCTTTTTCAGAATCCTCACGATTCAAATATAGCAACTGTGCCACGATCACATTGGCTATCTGATCGTTGATCGCGGATCCTACGAATACGATCCGCTCGCGTAATAAGAGTGAATAGATATCGTAGGAACGCTCGCCGCGGCTGGATGATTCAATGACCATCGGGATGACGGCAGAAAAATCATGCTCATTCATTTTTTACCTCTTCTTTTTTCACAGACGGTTTTTTTACGGCTGTCTTTTTTGTAGCTGTAGCCTTGGGGCTATCTGATTTCACTTGCTTGGTTTCTTTTGCAACCTTTGTTTCCTGTGTTGCTGGTTCTGTAATTTCTTCTTCATTGGCGATCTGTTTGATGCGGTCCAGTACCTGGCGGTTCATCAATTGTGAAGCAGCCTGCATCAGCACAGAATTGGCTAATTTTTTGGGAGAAAGCTCTCTTTTGATCTTGTTGAAGTCATCGCGTGTTTGGTACTCATACATGGTTTGCCGGTATGCGCGTTCGAGATCTTCAGTTTGAAGTTCAATATTTTCATCTTTGGATAGCTGCTCCAATACCAGGGAATGTTCCAACTGGCGTTTGGCAACGGGTCTGATCTCTTTTTCGACAAAATCGGCTTCTTCCATCTTATTCAGCTTCAGGAAGGTTTCCATATCCATGTTTTGGTGTGCCAGATTGTGCTCGAATTCATGCAGCACCTGTTGGATCTCATCATCCAACAACACCGGTGGGAAGGCGATCTTCGATTTCTTGATGATCTCATCGATCAGATCGTTGTAATATTTCTCTTCATAATCCGCATTCTTGTTGTAGGCGAGCTGATTCTTGATGGATGTTTTCAAGGTTTCCAATGAATCCAGACCGCTGACATCTTTGGCAAAATCGTCGGTGACCTCTGGCAGGCTTAGTTCTTTGACGTTCGTCACAACGATATGGAACTTTACTTCTTTACCCTGCAATTTTTCAAGTGAGGCATTCTTTGGGTATTTATGAGAGAGGTCCTTGGTGTCGTTCTCCTTCAAACCGATCAATTCTTTGTCGAAGCCTTCATAAGGGAATTCTTCACGCTGTTTTTCACCGATCACCATTTGGTAGGGAGAATCTTTTAAAAGATCGCTGGATTGGTCTTCATCCGGATTGGTGATATCGGCGGTGAGTTTAAAGTTGACCAGGTCACCTTTCTTGGCTTCCCGTTCTACAGTTTCTGCGGTGGCATAGTTTAGCTGAAGGTTATGGATCACTTCGTTGATGTCCTTATCCGTGATCTCCGGCAGCTCGTATTTCATGCGGATGGATTTGTAATCACCTAATTCGACCACAGGTTCGAGCGGAACAACAAAAACCAATTTGGGCGGGTTGAGGGTCTCAACCTTCTCCAGTTTTCCGGCAGCTGCTGGTTGAACATCCGCTTCATTCAGCAGTTCCGGATATTTATCATGTACCAGCAGGTCAAGAGCTTCTTCATCCACATAGTCATCCCCATAGATTCTCTTTACGATGTCTAGAGGAGCTTTGCCGGGACGGAAACCGGGTACTTTTGATTTAGAAGAAATCTTTCTTGCTGCAGAATTCTTGTATTTGTCAAACGTTTCCTGGTCAAAATCCACAGTTAATTGAACTTGATTGTCTTTAAGCGCTTTTTTTTCGAATTTCAAGATAGATTTCCTTAATTGCTTGATTTTTAGCCTGTGGGGAAGGAGGGACTTGAACCCTCACGCCTTGCGGCACGTGATCCTAAGTCACGCCTGTCTGCCAATTCCAGCACTTCCCCAATAGCCAAGAAATTATATGCGATTGATGAAAACGCGTCAATGCAGAGTATAATCTTTCTTTCATATTGTTAAGAAACATGGAGAAAAATGTCACGCGTCATCAATCGCAATAATTATTCCGGCCAGCGCACTTCTTATATGCGGTTTATTGCAACTGCGTTGCAGAACCTCCCGAGAGATGACCGGGTGGATGATAACTACCGGGATATTTGTGTCTTCGTTTTACTGACACTTCAGGAAATCAGCAATTCTGTGCAAAAGACCATCCAACCCTGGGAAAAACGCGGTTATTGGGTGAAAGCGGACCAGTTTCGCAAGGAATGGGAATGGCTTGACCCGCTGCATAATGCCATGAAAAAAAAGATCCTTACCGGGGCGTGTAACGATCTGAAGAGGGAATTACAGACGTTGCGTGAGGTCTGCCTGGATTACCCGCCGTATCAACGCATGCCGATCAACGATCCATGGCGCGGGTCGTGGAAAAAATGGCAAAAAATAAAAGCTGCAAGTGAAGTGTAGTATTGATTTGCTTATATAGAAGTAGTATAAGTGTTCTAGTCCGTTCGTAGTCGGTCGTTAATACAAAGCGAGTGGAAAGATTTCAAACTGATCAAAGAGCCGTTCTCTTAATCTGGCAAATGCATCTAACGGGGAGGAAAGTATGAGGAAATTAGTGTTCTATAGTGACCAGGGTCACAAGAACAATGCAAGGGTTGATGCAAAATTACTGAGTCTTCTCCGAAAACCGAGTGTTAAGGTTGGTTATATTCCATCGGGTGGAGATAAGAAGCGGAAATATTACACGGAAAATTGTGAGTATTACAAGAAACTCGGTTTTGAGGATTTTTTCTTTTTTGATTTAGATGATGAATATGATGAGTTAAGAATTAACGAATTGTTATCATGTAATATAATCCATCTTTCCGCTGGCGACCCACAATATTTCGTTCAAAACATTAAAAAAAGAAACTTTGTTAATGTTTTACGGTATTTTGTAGACCAAGGGGGGATATTGGTCGGAGTGAGTGGTGGCAGTCTTCAATTGACAAAAACTGTAGCAATTTACAAATCGTCTATTGGAAATTTAAGAGATGTAACTTATGAGGATTATTTGGGACTAAGTGCATTGAATTTAGTGGATTTTGAATTTCTGCCTCACTATAACCGCTGGAGTCAGGATTTTATCGATACCGTTAAAGCCTATTCTGCGAAATTTTCCTGTTTAATATATGCTTGTAGGGATGGGGACGGAATTTTGGTGAATAACAATGAAATTGAATTCATTGGTAACATTACTAAAATTGAAAATGGGGTTGTGGTATCTTCCGGGGAACTATGAACGAAAAAAGTGGATAATGATTACTAAACATCGAACAAGCCTTGGCGTTTTTTTGATTGGTTTTGTTTTGATATTTTCTTCATTGGCGCCAAAATGAAAAAAGTAGCCGGGTAAGATTGCCCGGCTACTCCTATTTTTGAGGGATGGCTTTCCATAGCCACCTGTGTTGTTGTCCGCAGAACGGTAGTGCTTATTTTTTCTTCAAAATGATACGGGCATCTACCACTTTCAAGCCCTTGCCATTTTCATAGACCAGCACCGGATTGGCATCCGATTCGCTGACCTCGTCGGCGAGGTCGAGGACCATATGGGCATACCGGCAAATGGCATCCGCCAAGGCATCCATGTCACGGGGTAATTCACCACGCACACCCCGTAAAATGGGAGCGCCTTTGATCTCTGCCATCATTTCCAGCGCCTGCTTCTTGGAGAAGGGAGCTACCCGGAAAGTGACATCCTTGAGGACTTCCACGAAGATACCACCCAATCCGAACATGACGGTTGGACCAAAAGTGGCATCATTTACGGAACCTAAAATGACCTCGGTTCCCAACGGCGCCATTTCTTGGACCAAAATACCGTGGATATTGGCATCCGCTTTATAGGCTTTGGCGTTTTGTAGAATGGTGTTATAAGTTGTTCTTACACCGGCTTCATCTTTGATGTTGACCTTCACACCCCCTGCATCTGATTTATGCAGGATCTGGGGAGATACGATCTTCATCACAACCGGATAGCCGATTTCGGCAGCCAGTTTCACTGCTTCGTCCTCACTCTTTGCAACGCGCGAGTGGGTGACCGGTAATTGATAGGCTTCGAAAACTTGCTTGGCTTCAATTTCGGTTAGCGCGTCTCTGCCGTCCTGACGCGCTTTCTCAATCACTGCCAGCGCTTTTTGCTTGTCAACACCTTGGAAATCGAGATGATCATCCTGGTTGTTCTCTTTGTTCAGGGCATATTCGCGCAGTGCTGCGATGGCGTTGATTGCCAGATCAGGTGCCGAATAAGCAGGAATGCCGTTCTCAACCAGCCATTTCATTGCTTTTTCAGATTTCTCACCGCCGACGTAGGAGACTGTTACGGGTTTATCTGTTACTCCCGATTCTTTGACGGCATTGTGAATCCCTTTAGCGATTTCAAGCGGATCGGTCATAGCAGTTTCACAATACAGAACTACCAATCCATCGACCCAGGGGTGCTGAATGGCAAACTTTACGGAATCTCCATACCATTCGGTGCCTGCCATACCGGTGAGGTCGACAGGGTTCTTGGCAGAGCCAAATTCAGGCATGTGTTTTTTCAATTCAGTCTGTACATCGTCGGGGGCAAATTTGAGCGGGATGCCGAACTTCTCGGCTGAATCGGTAGCCAGTACCCCCACACCACCACCATTCGTGATGATCAGTAGATTATCACCCTTCATCGGCGGTTGCAAAGAAAGTGCCAGTGTGCGATCGAATAAGTTGTTGAGGTCATCTGCCCAGATGATGCCTGCTTGTTTGAAAGCAGCGTCATAGATCTTGGCTGCACCCGCCAGCGACCCGGTATGCGAGGCTGCGGCTGCAGCGCCATGCGCAGAAATGCCGGATTTGAGCCCGATGATCGGTTTTCTGGCTTTCTGTGAGACTTCGATCACTTTCCGTCCCTGCTTGAAGCCTTCAATATACAGCGAAATACACTTGGTTTTTTCGTCCTGATCCAACCATTCGATTGTATCGGCAAAGCTGACGTCTGACATATTCCCGATAGAGATCAATTTATCAAAACCCACTCCCCGCATGTAGGTTGAAGCATCGATGCCGATCAATAGTGCTCCGCTTTGAGAAACCAGGGAACCGCTACCTTTGAGTGGCAGAAATGGGGCGAAAGAGCCGTTGAATTGATCGGAATTGGAAAGCACCCCCACGATGTTGGGTCCTAGAACCCGCATTCCATAAGAATGAGCTGTCTTTACAATTTCCTCTTCCAACGCTTTTTCACCGACTTCACTGAACCCGGAAGTGATGATAATGGCGCCTTTAACTCCTTTTTCCCCGCATTCTTTAACCGATTCAAGCACGAATTTAGCCGGCAGGGTCATGATCGCAGCATCTACCTCGCCGGGGATATCTGTTACCGTTGGATAGCATTTGATACCAAGGATATCATCCGCTTTGGGGTTGACAGGGTAAATCTTACCTGCATACTTACTTTCAATCAGATTTTTTACAACAGTATGCCCAATCTTGCCAGGCGTAGATGATGCGCCGATAATTGCTACTGACTTTGGGGTGAGCAAACCATTCATAACCTTAAGGTCCACAGTATAACCTCCTGAGAAACATGATAGTTTTTGATAGTTTTTCCGGTCTGATCCGGCAACAGAACTTATTTTACCCTTTTTATGGAAAATCTGCAGATGATGAATGTCCGAAAACCCGATTAGAATAGAAGGATGCAAAAAGGTGAATTTTTACCCATACGCTCTCCATTTTTAGAAAATATGAGTGCTGGAGATGATTTACGGTCGATATTGCAGGCTGCATTCGAGCGGGTAGATCCCATAAATGCGGTGATCGATGCAATGAAGAACAATCCGACGTTTTCGGAAATCAAAACGGGTGAGAAAAATGCCAGACAATCTTCTCGCCTCTTCGTTTGGGCGATGGGAAAAGCTGCTCAGACGATGGCTTTTGGATTAAAAAAGGCGTTACCGGGCAACATAACCCGCGGGGTTGCCATCACCAAACATGCTGATCCGGCTTTGGAAAAATATCTCCTGCCGGAAATCGTCAGCTTTGAAGGGGATCATCCGGTTCCTTCCGAACGTAGCGCGCGCGCCACCCGCGCTGCCCTGTCGGTTCTGGGGAAACTCGATCCGCGGGATATTGTGATTTGTCTCATATCGGGGGGAGGATCTGCCTTGAGCATTTACCCGCAAGAGGGAATTACGGTCCAGGATTACCGGCAGATGACCCGGCTATTGCTGGAATGTGGTGCAACGATCCGGGAGATCAATGTCCTGCGCCAGCAGGTGGACCGCATCAAAGGGGGTGGCTTGGCAAGATTGCTACAGCCTGCCAGGGTGATTTCCCTGATCCTCTCGGATGTGGTGGGAGATGCATTGGATGTGATCGCATCCGGACCGACCTTGCCTTCGCAACAGACCATTGCTGATGCGCATCGCATAGTGCATAAATATGCACTGGAAGATAAGTTACCCGTGCCTATTCAACAACTTTTCCGGGAAAAGATGGTGCAATTTGCCGGTCAGGATCATTCCATTTCACCGGATACGCGCACTGATACTGATACTATTCTGGTTGGAAATAACCTGCTGGCATCCCGGGCAGCCAAAGAACGGGCACAGCAGCTTGGATTTGCGGCTGAGATCGTAACATCGACTTTACAGGGGGAAGCACGCGAGGTCGGTAAACGCCTGGCAATGCATCTCAAGACTGCCAAGAGGAGGGTGGGTGGCGAAAAACACTGCTGGATCTATGGTGGTGAAACGACGGTGACCATTCAGGGAAAAGGGAGGGGAGGCAGGAATCAGGAATTGGCTCTGGCGGCTGCATTAGAGTTACAGGGTTGTCAGAATGTCTGTTTGCTCTCCATCGCGACGGATGGGGAGGATGGACCAACGGATGCTGCCGGAGCTATTGTGGACGGGAATACCGTTGATAATGGGGTAAAAAAAGGTCTGGATGCCCGACAGTACCTGGCGAGAAATGATGCCTATGCTTATTTTGAAAAAATAGGTGGCTTGATCAAGACCGGACCCAGCGGTACCAATGTCAATGATCTGATTTTCTTGTTCTCGCTTTAATCCGTTTTCCTGTATAGTTCTCTGATAGAAGGTAATAGGTAATTATTGAAGGCTTTCTGCATATCGTAATCAGGTTGCCAGCCCCAGTCATTACGGGCAGCGGAATCATCGCAATCTTCCGGCCAGCTATCTATGATTGCCTGGCGGGGAGGATTTACCTCGAAGGTGATATTTGCTGAAGGATAGGCTTTTTTCACCATTTCGTATAGTTCCTGTGCGGTGGGTGCAAAACTGGTGATGTTATAGACGGACCGGGTGAGGGTATCACAGCCGGCATTTTCCAGCATGAGCAATGACTTGATGGCATCCGGCATGGCCATGAAGGGAATGCGGGTGTCAGGTCGGACGAAACAGGCATACGGTTCTCCCTTGGCGGCGGAATGCAGCATCTCGGGACCATAATCACTGGTGCCACCGGTTGGGATGGTATCAGCAGAGATCAAGCCGGGAAATCGTATGCAACGAAAATCAATGGAGTGTTTGCCACGGTCTTTGGCCAGCTGGCGATAATGCTGGGTATAGTATTGCCCCAGATTTTCGCAGTAAAGTTTATTGCAGCCATACATGGTAATGGGGTTACACCACATCCATTCTTTGATCTTGCTCTCTTTGTGTTTGGTTTCGAGGTCGGGAATGCCGTATACGGCGATGGAACTGGGATAGATGAACTTTACCGAATTGCCCTGCCAGGTGGATAATTCCACACCCATGCGCAGTAAATTGAGGGTCCCTTCGACGTTGATCTTGTGAGCAGTTTCGGGATTGTATTCTGCTTTGGTGGAGAGAATGGAAGCCAGGTGATAAATGGTGGTGATGTCGTATTCTGCCATCAGTCTGCCTAATAACATGGAATCCAGGATGTCACCCTGAATGAAGCGGTCACAGCAGGCTTCCAGGCTCTCATCCAGGGGTTTGAGGTCCAGAGCTACGATCTGAATCCCATTTCTCTTGGATAGTTCCTTGATCAGACCATGTCCGATCTCGCCATTCGCACCGGTAATTAAAACTACTTCTTTTCTCATACTTTTTCTCCGTATATTAAATGTTATAAACGATTCTGTTCAACTAGAAAAGGCAAACCTTCTTAAACCTCTCCTTTTTTGTCACGAGAAGAAGTGGTTTCTCGGTATTAATGGCAGCGAAAAAAACAGCTTGACATAAAGATACCGGTATGTTTATAATAATGGGTCGTTTTTATGTTTACAATTGGAGGTACAAAATGACTCCTCTTCCAAAAAGGAAGTTGTCAAAAGGGCGAAGAGATCGACGCCGAGCGCACGACGCTTTAAAAGCGCAAAATTTAGTTCAATGCAGTAATTGCGGCGAAATGCGGTTGCCGCATACTGTTTGCCCAAATTGTGGCTTTTATAAAGGGCGTGAAGTTGTTGAAGTGGATAATGAATAATCGCACTAAATGAAACAAGAAAGACACTGCATTTCTGAGCAGTGTCTTTTTATATTAATCGGTCATCTTGTAAGGCGCGAATAAACGATATAAACGGGTGGGAATTTTACCCTCTAACAAAGTATGGTCGACTTCATGAGTGGCTTTGGTTACGATCCCTGATTGGTGGAAGAGGCTGACCAGGTTCATTTGTTGGTAGGGCAATTTAACAGAAATATCCATCATGGATTCGTATAGATATTCTTTGATACGCTTTTGCAATTCCTCGATGCCTTGTCCTGTTTGGGCTGAAATGCGTACCGCGTTTTGAAATTGCGGAAAATTGCGATTTACCTCTGATTCATCGATGTTCCGGTCAATTTTGTTGAGGACGGTGAGCATCGGGATTTCATCGGCTTCGATTTCAACCAGCGTTTCGATCACCGCTTGCCATTGCGCATGTGCATCGGGGTTGGATATATCCACTACATGCAACAATAAGTCGGCTTCGGTGATATCTTCCAGTGTGGCGCGAAATGCCGCCACCAGTTGATGGGGTAGTTTTTGGATGAATCCCACGGTGTCGGTGATCAGTGCCTGCTTCCCATCGGGCAGCCACAGTTTGCGGGTGGTTGGGTCGAGCGTGGCGAATAATTGATCTGCTACGTAGACATCCGCCTTGGTTAGACGGTTGAGCAGGGTGGATTTGCCGGCATTGGTATAGCCGACCAGCGCGATCAGAGGGATATGCGATCGTTTTCTCTTGATGCGCGTTTGCTCACGATGACTGCGGACCTTTTCAAGTTCATTCTTTAAGGAGCTGATCTGATCGCGAATTTTCCGGCGGTCATCCTCCAGCTGAGTTTCACCGGGTCCGCGCAAGCCGACCCCGCCCACGCCCCCGGCCCGTCCGCCACCGCCACCCGCCTGGCGCACCAGGTGTGTCCAGGCTCGGGTCAAACGAGGATAAAGATATTCATGTTGAGCCAGTTCAACCTGCAAGATACCTTCACTGGTGTTGGCATGGAGTGCGAAAATATCCAGGATCAGCCCGGTGCGGTCGAGCACTTTCATGCCTGCGGGCAATTGCTCTTCGATATCACGGAAATTACGCGGGCTTAACTCATCGTCGAAGATCACCATATCGGCATCCAGCGCGCTTGCCAGTTCTTTAAGTTCTTCGACTTTTCCGGAGCCGATAAAAGTAGAGGGGTTGGGTTTGTCCAGTTTTTGGGTTAACTCACCAACCACTTCGACGCCGGCAGTTTCTGAAAGCAGATAAAGCTCTTCCAGGGAACTTTCCATGGAGAGTAATTTATTCGCCCCCTGGACTTCCACACCGACCAGAACAGCTTTTTCTTTGGGAGAAGCAGTTTTGTAGATTGTTTTTTTTGACATGCAAATTCCTTAAAAATTTCATTACTCACGAAGAGAGTAATATAAAAGTAGATTACAGTAATAATAGAATTTTACTAGAACCTTGACGGGGCAGGATACCGGAGGGCAAACTTGCTGAGAGCTGGGCTCGCAAAGATAT
>JAAZOK010000054.1 GCA_012797815.1 Chloroflexota bacterium
ACCCTGCGCCGGGGACTCAATGATCGTACTCAGGGCAACATTACTACCACCGGAAGACCCACCACCAAAGGAAATCTCACACGCCGATAATATCAGAAACAGAACCAATACTAAAATCAAAAACTTCCAGCGTTTCACTGCTAACCTCCGTTCTCTCTTCTGTTTAGATTATAGCAATGAAAAACGATTAGTAAACCAATCAATGAAAAAATTTAAAAAAAAGAGCTCCTCGACCAGGACTCGAACCTGGAACCAATCGGTTAACAGCCGATTGCTCTGCCGATTGAGCTATCGAGGAACGTGCGCTAATTATAGATACCTCAGTTTTGCTTGTCAAGTGCTATTCCAACCTGTTCCATTTTCCCAACAATAAAATACAACAGGATCGATTTTTTCAAAATGAGTATAATAGAGCATTGAAGGATCATTACCCGTTTATTTTGACAAACGAATTTATATGATCGATTAAATTTCCCCAAACCATAACTATATTCTTATCTTTTTTTCAGCCAATTCGCAAAGACTGATTGGAGTTGAAGACTTTAACATGGGAAAAAGAAAACTTAAAAGACAGCTTAATTTACTACAAGTGATCATGTTGGGCACCGCCGGTACCATTGCCGCTGAAATATTCGTCCTGACCGGACACGCCGCCGGCATCGCCGGGCCGGATGCAGTGCTGGCTTTGTTAATAGGAGGGTTGCTGACCTTGAGTGTAGCACTCAATTATTGCGAACTGGCAACCACTTATCCGGTCACAGGGGGTGCTATGACCTACGTAGAAGAAGGTTTTGGAAAAGGGTTGGTCATGTTCCTGGTTGGGTCTCTGGACAGTCTTTCCAGTACTTTTTACGCTGCTCTTTCCGCCATTGGTTTTGCATATTCAGCCAAAGTGTTCATCCCCGGGCTTCCCGTTGTCCCGGTAGCCATCGGAGTGATCATTGTGGTGGGCATCATGCATGTGCGGGGGGTCAAGACGGCGGGCAATCTCCAAATTTTATTAGGTGGATTTTTACTAATGGTGTTCACCATCTTCATCGTGCGCGGATTAACCCATCCCAACGGGTTTCATTGGGAGACCTTTCAATCGGGAAAAGTGCTCTTCGAAAACCAGTCCGCTTGGGCGAACATATCCCGTATGCTGATGACCATTGCACTGGTCTATAACGCCTATGTTGGTTTTGAGGTCATCGCAGATGACGCAGAAGAAATAACCAATCCTCAAAAGAATATTCCGCTCGGTATTTTGGTCAGCCTGGGAATCACTACCGTTATTTATTCTTTGGTCTCATTGGTGACGATCGGTACCGTCCCATATACAGCGCTGGCAGGGTCTGAGACTGCCCTGACCGATGCCGTCCATTTTTTCTGGCCCAGAATCGGGGTTCCCGTCATGGGTATAGCAGGGATCATTGCTACGTTAACCTCCGTAAACTCCGCCATGCTTTCTGCCACCCGCGAAGCCTACACCTTGAGCAGAGAGGGTATTTGGCCACGGATGTTTTCACGCTTGAGCCACTGGCGTACTCCCTATGTGGCAATTATCCTGGTCGTGATCATCAGCGCACTGGTGTCCCTGTTGCAATTAGTAGATCTCTTGAGCTACATATCCAGTGCCGGTTATATGTTCGTACTTTTCTGGGCAACCCTGGCGATGCTGCGGTTGAGAAAAAAATATCCCAATATTGAACGCCCATTTAAAGTTCCTTTCTTTCCTCTCACCGCGTACATGGCAGCCGCATCAGGAATATTGATTATCGCATTTGCCAGCCATAGCGCCCTGCTATTCCTGGGAATTGTTCTATTTGTTCTATCGGTTATTTATTACATCTCTAAAGGGATTGGGGATCTGATCAAAAATCATGAAAAGGTGGAGGAAGAGGTGGGAGGGGGACGCATCTTGGTAACTACCGTCAATCCCAAGACAGCCGTTGGGCTGGTTAAACTTGCCACGCGATTGGCAGAGCACCAGGAAGATACCAGTGTCTGTTTATTCAGCGTTGTCAAAGCTCCCCTTGGTATCTCTAAATCAGGTCTTGATGATCTTATAACGCAAAAAAGCAAATTTCAAAATGAATTGCTGCAAAACACCGCCCCCATCGCGCAAGGCAAGAATGTCCCAATTTACACCAAATATAAGGTAGCCCCAAATGTTGAGACCGGAATTCTCAATGAATTGAAATCGCACAATCCCATACAAATGATTCTGATTGGTTGGCCTTCCATCGATACAAAATTACGTCTGCCGCACAATATAATAAAAGAAGTTCTCCTGATGGCTCATAAAGACGTGGGAATTTTAAGGGATAGGGGGTTGAATGGATTGCAGAAAATTCTGGTACCCGTCGGGTGTGGTCCGAACGCACGCCTGGCGATCAAATTGGCTTCCAAACTGGCTTATCAGGGTCAAGTGAAAGTCACTGTCCTGCGTGTTATCTCCCCCAACCTCGATGAAGAGGCGCGCGATGATGCGTTGATGCAGGTTCATGAAATCATCGAGGAAGAATTAGGAATTATGCCAGATTATATTAACGCTCAAATAAAACCGGCTCCAAATGTGATAGAGGGTATTATCAAAGAAACAGAAAAAAATTCCTATGATCTGTTGATTATCGGTGCAGCAGAAGAAGTATATTCTCCCCAATATATCTTTGGGAAGATTAACGACATCCTGATTGATGAAGTTTCCTGTTCGATGTTGGTGGTACGACATTTCCAGGCGGAACCGGCTTTATGGTTACGACAACAAATTAAACAGATAGAAGAATAATGCCGAGAAAAGCCTTACGATTATGAAACTCGTATTTATTGACAAATAAAAACTATAGTGCTATCCTAGGAAACTAGAACGGAAAAAATACAGCATTGAAAGGATCGGTAAGATGACGCACGTAATTACTGATGAATGCATTGTTTGCGGTTCCTGCGAAGCGGAATGCCCAGAAAACGCAATTTCTATGGGTGAAGACTATTTCGAAATTGACCCATCCAAATGCATTGATGATGGGGCTTGTGTTGAAGTTTGCCCTGTAGATGCCATCATCAAAGAAGACTAGTCCCATTTTTAAGCTTAAAAAAAGAGCGCCGTATCCCTAACGGCGTTCTTTTTTTATTTGATCCATTCTATAATTACTGCACTTATGAAGAAATTTATCACCATCGCAGGAAATATAGGAGTAGGAAAATCCTCCCTGGTAAGGTTACTTAGCCAACGGCTGGAATGGGATCCCTTCTTTGAACCGGTCGCCAACAACCCTTACCTGGCTGATTTCTATGCCGATATGAAGACCTGGAGCTTTCATTCGCAAACCTATTTTCTCTCCAATCGCTTGAAGGTATATGGGGATCTGTTGGAATGTCCCAATTCGGTCATCCTGGACCGCAGTTTATACGAGGATGCAGAAGTATTTGCGAGAAATCTATATCTGCAGGGACTGATGAGCCAGCGCGACTACGAAACTTATGAAACTATCTACCGCACTCTGTTGCGATTCCTTCCCACTCCTGATCTGGTGGTTTACCTGCGCGCTTCGTCCTCCACTCTGATCGAAAGGATTCATAAGCGCGGCAGGGATTATGAGAAAAACATCGGTGAAGAATACCTGCAACAATTAAATGACACTTATGAAACATGGATATGTAACTTTACGCTGTGTCCGGTGCTGACCGTGCCATCCGATAATCTGGATTTCGTGAATCATTCCAACCATATGGATCTGATCCAGGAAAAAATTCAGGAGAAAATATCAGGAAAAGAAGAGGTAATATTTTCTCCCGAAGAGTGCAGCCAGGTATAAAGAACTGCCAGGGCAGAAAAGCGATTTAGCGGGGTTCTACTATAAACTTTATAGCGGTTCTTACCTTTCCATCTATTTCGACATTGACGAATTCGGGGATAAAGACCACCGTTATGCCATCCTGATCTAGAAAATTCTTAGCCAGAATAAGGGCTTTAATGGATTGGTTTATTGCCCCTGCACCGATCGCCTGCACTTCAGCATGCTTATGCTCTCGAATTACTCCCGCGATAGCCCCTGCGACTGCTGCTGTGCGGGAAACAGCTTTTACTTTGATTACATCCATGGTTTCCCTTCCTTTCAGAAGATTGTCCGAACTTTCTATCCCTATTCATAGGGAGCAATTCTTATAAAAATGGTACAAGCATTGTACAAAAAAGAAACTGGTTATACAAGCATACCTTATGGATTTTTTATGAAGTTTTTATCCATATATATATATTTAAAGTTAATTAATTAGAAATAATAGTAGGGGCTGTGGATAAGTGGATAAAGAAAAAACATAGATAGATATAGATTTTTTTCTACCCAACTCCCATATATGGGTATTTTTATTGAGAATAGTTCCCTTGAAACTGTGTAGAAAAAATGGATAAAAAATAGATCCTTTTAAATTTCATCCCTCAAATTACCAATTTTCCACAGTTAATCAAAATGATTTGCACCCCTTATAAACAATAACAAGAACCGGAATAGAATTTTTATTCGAAGATATCCACAGAACAGGGCATTTATCCACCGTTTTCCACGAGTTATCCACAGGAGTGTGGAAAGAAATGTGGATAGCTACAATAATCCACTCACTTTTCCCCATTCTCCGCAGGTTTCATCGACGGCGTCCAGATAGGTATCTAGTTGTTGTAACTTCAGCGTGATGGAATTGCGGGAAAAATTTAACTGTTCGCAGAAAGAATTCCAATCTTTCGCTTCGGGAGAACGCTTGGGGAGTAATTGCATTAGATTGGTCCAGACCCATGCCAGTATCCACATCGATTCATCAGGTCTTTCGACCTGATAATGAGAAGCGGCCCCCAGATAATAATTAACACGGGCGGGAGTATATTGCGGAGGACAATAGGACTTCTCGGAAAGGATGGAAAAAGCATTGGTTAACTGCTGATATAAATTTTGCCAGTCGATGATGTCGTAATCGGGTGGAGCAAATAGATCGCGCATGCCGCTGGCGAGACCGGGTCTGCCGAGATAGGCTGTAATGGCTTCCAAAGTGGATAGAAAACGGCGCTCTGAAATCGGTTTTCCCGTCAGGCAGGCGATGGTGTTGCCGGCGTCGTAGAGAGTTTGCAGATAATCGAAAACAAAGTTCACCGAGAACTCCTCTTTCTGTTCTGCCTGGTGCATGTCCATCCAGCGTTCTCTGGCACGGGTATAGAAATACTGGGACCGGGCGTAAGTATAGGTAGGCGAAAAGAAGTTTGAATAAACACCGGCGCGTAAGAAATCATAGAAATGATAAGAATCGTAAAGCATGAAGGGTTTCTCGCAAAACAGGCAACCGAGCCAGGGATCCTCGCGTAAATCTTTGGGCTGGCTGAAGATACGGCGCGGGAAATGTAGTATATCCAGGTTGAATTCGTCTCCCATGGGTATTACCTCGCGGGGAGCAGCGGGTTCGGTATTATGGATAAAAACAAGGTCGATATCGGTGGTTTCTCCGATGAAAGGTTCATCGGATAGCAAGGAACCTACCAGGAAAACACAGGCAATATCAGGATTATTCAGCGTTTGGGATTTCACGTGATTGCGGGCGGTTTCCAGAAGCAGATTCCTCGTTACTCTCATCTCATCATCCTTTTATTTCATTCTATCGGCAGGGAGGGTTGGAAAGGAGGCATGTGCAAAGTCTGCCGAATGCGGTTATCGATCATTTGGAGATCGGCGGAATTGTGAACGAAATCAATATCGTTGGTATCGATGATCAACACCTTCTTCTTTTGATCAGGTTTGCTGAAAAATGCATCATAAGCGTTATTCAGGTCATTGATGTACCCTGTTTCCATGGAACGTTCATAGGAGCGGTCGCGCATGGCAATACGTTGCATTAAGACCTCGGTGCTGGCTTTAAGATAAACGATCAGATCTGGGGAGGGGATTTTTTCTGCAAGGGCAGTGTGTACCGAATAATACATATCCAATTCATCCCCGGCGATATTGATATCCGCAAAAAGGGCATCTTTTTCAAAAGTATAGTCGGTAAGCAAATGCTTGCCGCTTTGCAGTAAAGCAGGCACATTATTGCGTTGCTGGCGATAGCGACTCAAGAGAAAAAATATCTGGGTTTGAAAAGCGTAACGGGCACGATCTTGATAGAACTCCTGCAGGAAAGGATTTTCTTCAAAAATTTCGAGTAATAAGTTGGCTTTAAATGAAGGTTGCAGAAGGCGGGCAAGGCTGGTTTTTCCAACGCCGATGACTCCTTCAATGGCAATGTACATGAGCGCTCCTAAAGAAAATTATTGACAACGGGATTAAATAATCTAAACTATTATATAACATTGCATTATGAAAAATGGAGGGATAGAATGCCATCACTGAATCGAGTTCAATTAATTGGTAGATTGGGGAAGGATCCCGAAAATCGCAGCACTCCGAAAGGCAACACGTATACCACCTTTTCTCTGGCAGTAGACCGGCGCTGGAAAGATAAGACCGGCGAAACACATCAGGATACCGATTGGTTCAATGTGGAAGCCTGGGGGAAACTGGGCGAGATTTGCGGTAATTTTCTTTCCAAAGGAAAACTGGTTTATCTGGAAGGAAGGCTGCGTACCCGTCGTTATGAACACGAGGGCAACACGCGCTATTTCACCACGGTGTTGTTGAGCGCCATGCAGATCCTTGAGAAGAAAACCAAAGAACCAGAACTGGTAGAGGAATCGGAAGAAGAAGTCGCAGATTAAAAGCAAAAAGGTTGCACTACATATTGTAGTGCAGCCTTTTCCATTTACACTTTACAGTTTTTCGAGCTGGGTGACCATATTATCGATCAGGTCAAAGCCACCCTGCCAGAAAGCAGCCTGACGAACATCCATGCCGGCTTCGTCCAATATTTGCATGGGAGCTTTGGA
>JAAZOK010000174.1 GCA_012797815.1 Chloroflexota bacterium
CAACCAGATATTGGAATTGCCCTGCCGGGAAGCAGCGGATACCAGCGTCCCGCATTTCAACGCGTCCACCCGTATCAAAGATCTGATCCGGAAAGTATTACACGAAGAAGGGGATGATTTCTGGGTAGTGGATGATAACGGGAAATATGCCGGCATTGCACGCAAGAGTGATCTGATCCACCCCCCGCGCATTAAATTGATCCTGGTGGACCACAATGAAGCGCAGCAAGCAGTTTCTTCGTTTGAAGAAGCGGAATTAATCGAAATACTGGATCATCACCGTTTAGGCAATCTTCCCACCAATTCCCCCATCCATTTCACCGTAGTACCGGTGGGCAGTACCTCCACACTGGTAACCGAAAGGATCGCTGAAGCGGGTCTTTCGGCTCCACCCGAAATAGCCGGGGTACTGCTGGCAGGCATCATCTCAGACACGCTGCATCTGATCTCGCCAACCACTACCGAACGGGATAAAAATGCTTTAAAACGTCTATCCCGTTGGGCATTTACCGCAGATTCCCCCTTAGCCAAAGAAACCGTTGAATCCTATGCGGAACAAATATTGACATCCGGGTCTGGTTTGAGCGCCCGCCCACCCAGGGAGATCATCACCACGGATGTGAAAACCTACGAGGCAGGGGACTACAAATTTTCCATTTCGCAGGTGGAAGTGAGCGACCTGTATGAATTAGGAGAACATATCACTGATCTGCGCAAAGCACTGGAAGAGTATCGCGAGATCAAGGATATCCATTTTGCAGTTTTAATGGTGACCGATGTGGTGCGAGGATCGAGTCGTATCTTAATGGCGAATCCTCCGGCAATCCTGGAAGATCTGCCTTTCAATCCCACCCCCGATGGCACACTCTTAGCCGAAGGGATGGTCTCGCGCAAGAAACAATTGGTACCCATCATCCTGAGTCAACTGGAAGTATGATCGAAATTCGTAGTTTACCTATGGCAATTCTTATTCCATAATTTATCCGGCAATGGCTAGCATGATTGGTAAATCCATACCTTGTTTTGATGCGATAGCAAAGGCATGGGATGCTGCGCTTTACCCATCCGACATTCCTGTTTCTGATCCATATATCCTGAAAACTGTGTTTACTCCTGTGCCGCATGCCATCATCAAGCAGGTCAAGATCGATGCTGCTCTGAAAATTCCCGCGGTTGTGACGATCCTGACTGCTAAAGATGTGCCATACAACGAATATGAGTTGCTGGTCAATGATCAACCTGTGTTATTGTGGAAGAAGAAAGTGCGGTGTGTGGTTCAATTCATTACCGTTGAACCCGGAAAAAGTCAATTTTAAATTAGCACAAGATTGAAAGTGCGGTAATATAAAATTAATACAGTATCAGCATCAAAGGTGCCAAGGTAAACGGAGGTAATATGTGGAATCAGTACTGGACGGTAACCACGCTGGAAGAAGCGCTGGATATTCTCGACAAAGAAAAAGGGAAAGCACGCATCATCGCTGGTGGAACCGATCTGGTGCTTGAATTGAAGAACGGTATGCACCAGGGTGTGGAGACACTGGTCGATGTGAGCCGCATCCAGCCAGACGCAATGGTCTGGCAGGATGCGGAAGGGCTGATCCATATCAGCCCGAACGCTACCCATAACCATGGTGTGGATTCGGCACTTCTGCAAGAGAAAGCTTTCTTACTGTCACAGGCATCCTATTCTATCGGTACCCCGCAGATCCGTAATATGGGTACCATTTACGGGAACCTGATCACCGCTTCTCCGGCAAATGACACCATCACTCCTTTGATCGCTCTGGATGCTCAGCTCGAACTTCGCTCCAAATCGGAAAGACGTACCGTCGCATTGAAAGACTTCTATCATGGAGTACGCCAGATCGATCTCAAAGCGAATGAGATGGTGACTGATCTATACTTCAAACCGCTGGAGAAAAACCAGCGCAGCACTTTTCAAAAATTCATCCTGCGCAAGATCCACGCCATTTCGGTCGTCAATGTGGCTATTATCCTGACTTTTGATGAAAATACCATTACGGATGCCGTGGTAACCATGGGTGCGGTAGCTCCGACCATCATTCACGCCAGCCAATGTGAAAAATATCTCAAAGGAAAAACACTGACAGAAGAAGTGATCTCCCAGGCTGCCCTGCTGGCTGTAAAAGATGCGACCCCGATTACCGATATTCGTTCATCCGACCAATACCGCAGCCGACTGGTGGCAGTATTGACAAAAAATGGGCTGGCAGCCATTGCAGAAAAGGAAGAGAAGAAGGATTTTCCCAATGAACCGGTTTTGTTATGGGGAAAAGAGCCATTCAAAGCTAACCCGGTGGAAAAAGCGGTAAAACATACCATGGAAATCCCCATTGAGACAACGATCAATGGAAAGAAAACTGTTTTGAACAGTATGCAAAATGCAACCTTGCTGAAATTGATTCGGGAAAGTGCCGGATTGACCGGATCCAAACTGGGGTGCGGGGAAGGAGAGTGCGGTGCCTGCACCATGATCCTGGATGGCGTGCCGGTATTGAGTTGTTTGGTCCCGGCTCCCAGAGCGCATGAAGCACGCATCACCACCATAGAGGGAGTGGCACCCGAGGGAGGGTTGCATCCCATCCAGCAAGCCTATGTGGACGAGGGAGCGGTGCAGTGCGGTTTTTGCACACCAGGGTTCATCATGTCGACCCTCAAACTGCTGGAGGAATTCCCCCATCCCAGCAAAGAGGAAATCGAGGTCGGTTTGGCGGGTAATATTTGCCGCTGCACCGGTTATTACAGCATTATCAGTGCGGTTGAAAAAGCAGCCGCAGAGATGGCAAAATAGGGAGGGATAATGGCGAACTATATTGGAAAAAGTATACCCAGATTTGATACGATCGATAAAGTCACTGGAAAAGCCAAATATCCGAGTGATTTTCAGCTTGAACATGAAGTGATGATGCAGATCGTTTTTGCATGCCGACCGCATGCCATCATCAAAAAGATGGACGTATCCAAAGCGAAAGCCCTGCCGGGAGTACTGGCGGTGCTGACAGCCGGAGATGTACCCAATAATGAATATGGGTTGATCATGCCCGACCAACCCGTGTTGTGCGGGCTGGGTTCTAATAAAGCATATGCCGAACATGTGCGTTTCTACGGAGATCAGGTGGCACTGGTGCTGGCGGAAAATGAACAGATCGCCAGACAAGCCAGTAAACTGATCGAGGTCGAGTATGAAGACCTGCCTGTGGTCGAAGATCCGCGCCAGGCCATGCTGGCAGATTCTTTCCGAATCCATCCGGATAAAGAAGATAATGTCGTATTGCATTACAAGATCCGCAAAGGGGATATGGCGGAAGGTTTTAAAAAGGCAGATGTGGTCATCGAAAGCGACTACATCACTCCGGTGCAGGAGCATGCTTTCTTGCAGCCTGAAGCAGGAGTGAGCTACATCGATGAAGAAGGACGGGTAACCGTCATCGTGGGGGGACAGTGGGTGCATGAAGATCAGGAACAGATCGCGCATGCCCTAGCCCTACCGGTCGAAAAAGTGAGGGTGATCTACCCAGCCATCGGTGGCGCATTTGGCGGACGAGAAGATATGTCAGTACAGATCGTGCTGGCACTGGCAGCCAAATATCTGCATGATAAAGGCATCGATCGCCCGGTAAAAACCATCTGGAGCCGTGAAGAATCCTTCTTCGGGCATCACAAACGGCATCCCTATTATATGCATGCCAAATGGGGTGCAACCAAGGACGGAAAGCTGGTAGCGGCAGAAATGAGCTTGATCGCCGACAGTGGCGCGTATGCCTATACATCTACCAAGGTACAGGGAAATGCCACATTGCTGGCTAGCGGACCTTATTTCATTCCGAATGTAAAGATCGATTCTTATTCGGTGTACACCAATAACATTCCCAATGGAGCGTTTAGAGGCTTTGGCGGACCGCAGGCATGTTATATGGCTGAAATGCAAATGAGCAAACTGGCGGAAGCGCTGCACATGGATGCAGTGGAATTGCGCATGAAAAATGCCATCCAGGAAGGGCAAGCCACCTCAGTGAGAAGTGCGCTGCCCCAGGGGATCACCATTGAAAAGGTCATGGAAGAATGTGCCTTGGCTGCCGGCTGGCAAAAAACCGGCAATGGATGGAAAAAACCAGCCGAAGAAAAAAATAAAGACGTATTCACGGGGTTGGGTTTTGCAGCCGGTTTCAAGAACGTGGGATTCTCATTCGGTGCCCCGGAAAACTGCTGGGCGACCATCGAACTATACGGAGAGAATGAAATCGAAAAAGCCATCCTGCGACATGCCGGAGCAGATGTAGGGCAGGGCTCGCATTCTGCTTTCAGGCAGTTTGCGGCTTCAGCGCTGGATATCGATCTGGAAAAAGTGGAATTGGTCGCATCGGATACTGCCAACACCCATAATTCTGGCAGCGCTTCCGCATCGCGCATGACCTTCATGGCAGGCAATTCCATCCAGGGCGCAGCCAAACTGGCACTGGAAAAATGGAAAACCGAAGAGCGACCGGCAATAGCCACCTATAAGTATGTGCCACCGGCTACCACGCCGTATGATCACGAGACAGGGGAGTGTTATCCCAACTTCGCTTACGGTTACGCAGCCGAGGCGGTGCAGGTGGAGATCAGGAAAAGCACCGGTGAGATGACCTTCAAACGGGTGATCTGTGCCGATGATGTCGGCAAAGCCATCAACCCCCAACAGGTCAGGGGACAGATCGAGGGAGCGCTCATCCAGGCTATGGGGTATGCTGCCATGGAAAAATTCATTCAAAAAGATGGATGGGTCATGACCAAGGGACTTTCCACCTACCTGTTGCCGACCATCAAGGATATTCCCGAGCAAACCATCACCCTGATCGTGGAAGATGCCGATCCACTGGGACCAAGTGGCGTGAGAGGCATCGGAGAAATGCCCTACCTGGCATTTGCTGCTGCAGTATGTGATGCAGTGCACGCTGCTACCGGCAAGTGGTATGATGAATTTCCGCTCACGCAGGAAGTGATCTTGCGGGGTCTGGGTGATTTGTAAGCATCTTTCCGCCATTGTTCTGGCAGCCGGAGGATCATCCCGCCTGGGCAGGCCCAAACAGCTCATCCCGTGGCGGGGGACAACCCTGCTGAATTACACCATCGCAGAAATAGAGAAAAGTGGCATCACGGATATCCTTCTGGTGTTAGGAGCTTCTGCAGAAACCGTCCAAAACAGCATTAATAATAGGAAATTGCGCATAGTTATAAATTCCAATTGGAAAAGTGGCAAAGCGTCTTCGATCAAAGCGGGGATGGATGAACTGGATGCTGAAATTGAAGGTGCTATGATTTTTCTGTGCGACCAGCCTTATATTTCTGCCGCTCTGATCAGGTGTCTGTTGAAAGCAGGGCATGGCAGCCAGGCTTCCATCATTGCACCAGGGGTGCATGGAAAGCCCAGCAATCCGGTGTTATTTAAAAATGATACATTTCAAGCTTTTTCTTCGTTAAAAGGAGAAGAGGGGGGAAAAAAGCTATTCGATCAATTTGCCATGGAACTAATTCCCTGGCATGATGAACGAATCTTGATGGATGTGGACACGCTGGAAGATCTGCAGCGCCTTGACCAGCTTTAATCTTCTTCTAATTCGCCATCCTGATATTTGGTGATGATATCCTGCGCTCTGGCAACATCCTCTTTACGCACCATCACTTCAACACCCCCGGCGGGAGTAACCGTCAATCCATAGGTGCTGCCAATGCTTTCCCCTAATAAAATGCTATCGATCTCGAAGGATGCCAGCAAATTCTTCATCATCTCTGCGTCCAACATACCGGAGGCGGAGTAAACACTTTCATAATCTTCCATTTGTTTTGTTGGCATATTTCCTATCCAATCGACCTTTTCGTTTACGGATATCGTCCTTTACGACCATATCCTGTTCTATTTTACCTGCATCCTGTATTTTTTGGGTCCAGAACAATGC
>JAAZOK010000125.1 GCA_012797815.1 Chloroflexota bacterium
GAACAGCAAGCGCTTCAACCACTGGTTGAAGCGCGTTTAAAGTCCTGATCTTGCCATTATGAAAAATGATCATGATCTATGAATTCAGCATTTGATGGATGAGCGCTTCCAGTTCTTCTTCGGAATAGTAGTAGAAAGTAACCGAACCGCTTTGTTTTCCGTAATTAATGCTTACCTTGGTGCCAAACTGGGAGCGTAATTGTTTCTCAAAGGCACCGATCTCAGCCGGGATTTGCTTTTTGGGTGGCGAGGTTGGGCTTTTCTTTTCTGATAATTTTCGTACCAGATCTTCAACCTGGCGTACATTGAGATCGTTTGAAAGGATGCTCTTCAACAGGGCAATCTGCTGCGCAGAATTTTCAAGACCCAATAATGCGCGCCCATGTCCTTCACTGATCTTGCCGGCGGAGATGGCTGTGATCACTTCAGGAGGGAGTTTCAATAACCGCAGAGTATTAGTAATGGCAGTACGGCTTTTTCCTACACGGATGGCAATCTCTTCGTGAGAAAGCCCGAATTCTTCTGATAACTGTTGGTAGGCTTCGGCAGCTTCGATGGCAGAAAGGTCTTCCCGCTGTAGGTTTTCGATCAAAGCCAGTTCGAGTTGTTGTTGGTTGGTCATGGCTTCACGGACCAGTACGGGGACAGAATCCAAGCCGGCTAGGGTGGCTGCCCGCAGGCGGCGTTCACCTGCGATTAAAATGTAATGATCCCCCGCCTCGGAGTCTTCAGTGACAATGAGGGGCTGCAAAATACCATGTTCCTTGATGGAAGCGGTCAATTCTTGCAGGTCTGATGGTTGGATATCGGAGCGCGGCTGGTAAGGGTTGGGGCGGATCAGTGCAATGGAAATGTAGTTTACTCCTTCAGAAGGTGACGGTGAAGAAAAATCTCCGCCAGGGATCAGTGCATCCAGACCTTTTCCTAAACCTTTACGTTGTGCCATTTATATCTATCCTTTTTCTATCCTAATCTTCTTCTGTGAATTCCTCTATTGCAGGAATGTTCTTTCCATCCTGTTTCAGGATCTCCCTGGTGAGAGCCGAATATGCCTTGGCAGCGGATGAGGTTGGGGCATAAACGGAAATAGGTAACCCATAGGAAGGTGCTTCCGCCAGACGAATGCTGCGGGGCACGATGGTCTGGAAAACCTTATCAGGGAAGAACTTCCGCACCTCCTGAACAACATCCATCGCCAGGCGGGTTCTTCCATCGTACATGGTTAGAATTACCCCTCGCACATCCAGTTCCGGAAAGAGTGAACGTTTAATACGCTGCAGGGTATCAGTGAGCTGCCCGAGCCCTTCCAATGCCAGGTATTCACATTGCACCGGGATGAGCACACCATTTTGGGCTGCCAACAATCCGTTGATGGTCAGAATACTTAGAGAAGGTGGGCAATCGATCAGAATGTAATCATAGCGATCCACCACCGGTTCGATCATTTCGCGTAATTTAAAATTCCGTTTATCCGAATTCATCAATTCCACTTCTGCTCCAGCCAGAGCGGGAGATGAAGGCAGAATGGAGATCTTCAGACGCGGGTTATGTAAAATGCTGGGTCCGATGGGTGTTAATCCCACCAATACTTCATACGAGCCCTTTTTTACCGTCAATTTATCGATGCCCAAGGACGATGTGGCGTTTGCCTGTGGGTCGATATCCACAATAAGCACCCGCTGTCCGTATAAACCGAGAAAGGCGCCTACATTAATGGCGGAAGTTGTTTTTCCAACCCCACCTTTTTGATTAACCAGAGTAAAAATCTTTGCCATCTTATCTCAATTCTATTTAATGATCTCGACCAGGTTTTGATTTACTTCCTGCTCCGTAGGCACGCCTGATAAACCAGCCCGACCTACCGATCTCGACGCTAATTGTACGGCATTTCGGGCTGCTACCCAGGGACTGCCGGTGCTAAAAAGGCGCGAAAAGAAGACCGCAGCAAAAATGTCACCGGCTCCGGTGGAATCAACCAGAGAGATAGGGGGAGCCGGGAAATAACGTGCATCCCCCTTCCAATATACCCGGGCGCCGTCCTGTGCTTCCGTAACTGCCAGGATCTCGCATAAACGAGCCATTTCAGTAATCTTGTTCTCATCACCGTCAACATCTTCCAGACTGATCACGACAGCTTTGAGCAGCGGGAGCACTTTTTCAGCCCAATTCCATGCGATAGGGTGAACCAGGCTCTGCTCATCCCAACTGCGCATCCAGCCCTGGGGAGTGGCACACAGAAAGGCAGCTTTAGAGAAATACAAGACCGTTTCCAGCGGGATCTCCTGAGCAACCGGACCGAAGTGGATGATATCCGAATCCATCCATTGAGGAGGAATAGTTCCTGTTTGAATTGATTTGGCTTGCGTATAGCAATATTGCCTGCGGGTTTCTGCCAGCATGATGTTCTCGAACTTTGTGGCAAGATCTGTTCGGATATTGACAATATCCATCCTCTCTTTATCGGAAAACGGGATATCCTCTGGATAAGAAGTTACCAGGCGAACAGAATGTCCAAGAGCATGTGCTGTGAGGGAAGAATATGCGGCTGTACCACCCATTTGAATCCCTGAAGAGGTGATATCCTGGGTTAGATGACCGAGAACGAGGTAAGAAAGATCATTTGATGACATGCAGCCATTGTTATTGATTGTATTTTTTATATCTGTAAAATTATAGCATTAAGTGCTGATCTCTATTGTGAGAGGGGGTTTTCTTGCGCTTTTACCAATGGAAATTTTAGCAGAAACAGGCTGATGAAGAGAGCTGCTGCATAAAGGAAGGTGGCTGATCGGAAATCGAAATAGATTGCTAGCATTCCTGTGTTCGTTCTTTGTAAAAGGGAAAAAAGAAGCGGTGAAAAAAATTGACCGAGGTTCGAACCTGCTACTACCAGAGATACCGATCGCGATGCATCATTTTGCGGGGCGTATTGCGTGGCACGCAGCATGATGGCAGGGAAAAGAATTCCGGTGCCTGCACCGGAAATAAAGATGCCGGCAAATAAAAGTGGGATATTCGGGGCGAACGCGATCAAACAGAATCCGATCGCTAATAGACTAATTGCAAAAGACCACACATATTTCCTGAAAAATTTCATGATGCGGCTGAAAATGATATTAATAAGTGCCGCTGCCAGAGTTGAAAAGGAGGCTGCCAATCCGGCTATCTGCGATTCACCAAACCCGCGCGCATTGATCAAATGTGCGATACCGGTGGGAAAAATATAGAAGGTGACCATGAAGAGAGAAGCATTAAAGGCGATGATATAAACCATGCTGTGCATGTTTTCCTTGTTTTTGGCAATCTCATGTTCTCCTTTCTGAGGCTCCGGGAGCCAGAAGAACGTGATGATCCAAACGATCAGAGCAATGCCATAAATTCCAAAGGCATAACGCCACGTAGCCCTCGCCAGCCAACCTGCCAGAAGCGGCGCCAATACCGCTACCGAATGCGATACCAGGGTGGCATTTCCGACCATGCGCATTCTTTCATCACCGTTGTAAAAACTAGAGATGAGAGCCGTTGAAAATGTATTGGTAATACCGGCACCAAAACCCAGAATAATACGGAAGACCAGGATCGCGGTAAACGTCTGACAAAATCCTGCTCCGATACCCCCGACCAAATACAGGAACAACCCAATGAAAAGCAGAATACGCTTGCGCATTTTCCCGGCGATCAGGCCGGTAATAAGAGATGAGAGAATGATGAAGAGGGCGGGCAGGGTGAGCATGAGACGGACACTTGTCAGGGGTACATCCGGAAAAGCCTGATCGAAATAAACCAGAACCGGTGCGATGGATGCGTTGGTCATGATATTCAATGCAGAGATTGAGAGGACTGAGAGTTTTGTTTTATCCATGATAAAGTCAGTTTTCCATGCCGGGTCACTAAAATAGAGTGTTATGGTACATGACAACTGTCTGCCTGTCAATTTATGAAAAGAATCCAGCCTGTGATTTATAATGAGAACAGTTTCAATGGAGGAAACGCTCTACTTTCAAGGTACAGAAGGGGAAGCATGAAACGCATTAGTGAATTACCGTTTGACGAACGACCTAGAGAAAAAATGGTTGCTCTGGGGGTGGCAAGCCTGAGTGATGCGGAGTTGCTGGCTATTTTGCTGCGTATCGGGGTTGAAGGAGAAAGCGCGGTAGAACTGGGAGCTCATTTGCTTGATGAATTCCATGGAATAGCCGGCATCCATGCAGCCGAGATCGATCAACTGTGTGTGCTGAATGGGATCGGGCAGGCAAAAGCCGCCCAGATCAAGGCGGCGCTGGAACTGGGATCGCGGTTGCACCGGGAATCGATGGATGAGCGCCCGGTAATCGACAGCCCGGAAAAAGCCTATGAAGTATTGAAATTCGAGATCATCCAGAATGATCGTGAGACGTTATGGGTGTTGGCATTGAATACCAGGCACCGGTTGATCAAGAAGAAAAAACTGTATCAGGGGACGCGCAATTTTTCATCAGTGCGCATAGCGGAAATATTTGAATTCGCCATCCTACAGCATGCCTCGGCGATCATCCTGGCACACAATCATCCCAGTGGTGAAGCCCATCCCAGTCAGGAGGACCTGCGCATCACGCAGGAGGTACGCAAGGCAGGGGAAATCCTGGAGATCAGCTTGCTGGATCATTTGATCATTGTGCCGGGGCAGTACCGCTCGTTGAAAAAAGAACAGCGTGCTATCTTTGAAAAGAGTGATAAATATACATAGGAAATAAGGTATACCTGTCAATTCATCAGGTCAGATTACAACAATAGGGATGTTATGTTTCCGGGAAAATGGACGCGTCGATCTCCTGGTCAGGTGCTTTAATAAGCAGATCATCGAATTCAAAGCGAGCGGTCACTCCCTCGGCAGTCCAGATGGCTAGAGAAAGGTAAGCTAACTCTGGTCGAGTTTTATAATCATTAACAAGTTGACCATTGATGTAGAATTGGTAGAAACCATCTTCGGCAACGATGGTGAGTTCATTTTGTTTATCCCAATGGATGGCACTGTGGGAACGGGTGGAGATGGGGAATTTTTGTCTGCCATCCTCGAATTGGACCAGGTTGTACCAGCCATCACGGCTGTTGAGCATCAAAGCATAAAAATTATTCCTATCGCGCTGATTGAAAACAATTCCCCACGAACAACTCTTGTAGTTACTGAAAATATCTCCTTTGATGGTGATCACAAAATTACGAGCGGGTAGGATATTCATCCATTGAATGACACCTGATAGGTACCCCGAGGTGACCTTACCGGTCAGATCAGCGACAAATTTTCCATCCTCGATCTGGAAAAGCGAACGCGACAGTTCATCCGAGCCGCTACCCAAATCCCAATTGTTAAGGTTGTCATCGAAGGTATCACAAAACACGGTCGTCCAATCTTCATGGAAAACACTGCTTACGTCGCAATCTTCGATCAGTGTATCTGTAGGGGTGAACGCCAGCTGCGCATTTTGCGTGGAGGTTTGAGCATTTTGTGTTGCGGCTATAGCGGTCTGGATAGCGCCTTCGGAAGGGCGGGCACATGCCCCCAGCATCATGCCCATGGTGATAAGGAGGAGGATCTTTTTCATAGTTTTTTTTTATATGTTTATTCGATTTAGAGTATAGCAATTCAAGATTTCCAATACAATCATGAATTGTCACTAAGGCGGGTAGATTTGTCTGAATGATTGTTTTTCTTAATACTATTGACAAATATTATGCTAGAATAATCAGACAATCATTAAACAGCAACAATTTCTCTCTGAAAAAGGCATACCTGGTGAAAACCAGTGACGCAAAGCTACGAGCCTAAGACCATGAGGTTATGGCAGTCGGGCTACCGGTGGAAGTATTACCGGATGAAGGATCCGGTTTTTTAAATTAATGGTGTTTTATCTTGAAAAATTTGTTATTGTTTCGTTTTAAGGATAAACGGTTAGCCAGAATAGGTTTTATTCTTGTCGTTTTCATCCAATTCTACCTGGCCTATCGGATATACAGCAGCAGTTCTGGTTATTTTAATTTTGCCCATATCATGCTCTTGGTGGTCATCGTTTCGGCGATTCTTTTCTCGTTCCCCGTTTCTATGGTTTTGAGTTTTTTGGGAAGCTGCCTCATGTTGGTTGCGTATCAGGTAGGTTCGTTGGATGGAGAATTCCTCTCTTTCTCTCTGATCAATTTTGGATACCTGGTGGGAATAAGTTTGATCATTGGATCGTTGAAGACGAAGATAGAGAACTTCTATCAACGGAAAGAGAGTATCTTCTTCATTGATGAGTTCAGCAAATTACCCAATATGTCCGCGTTTACACGCGATATTGAAGAAATCAAAAATGACCCCAATATCCAGTGTGTCAGAATTCTTTTTGCGCAGGTCTCCAATCAATATGAGATCAGTGCTGCGTTTGGATTACACGTACTTTATAAAATGCAGGCAGCATTAGGGAAATATGCGAAAGAATATTTCAAAGCCGATGTCCATGTATATCAGATCCAATCGGACACCATGGCAATTTTCTTCCCCATCAATATGGAGTTGGATATCAATGAATTGCTCCAAAAGCCCAGGCAGGTGGTTGTTGTCGATGATATCCCTATTTTTTATGATCTGGTGTGCGGAGGGGTGGAATTCCCTCGTGATGGAACCACAGCGGACGTGCTCATCCAAAAGGGTTTCCTGGCATTGCAGGAAGCTTATCATCGCAACCGCATCTATTTTGAATACCATCCAACTTTGCAAGCACCACAAAAGATCCAGCTTTTAGGGCAGATCCAGGAAGGGATGAAAAAAAAGGAAATAATTTTTTACTATCAGCCTATTTTAGGTAGGAACGGGTCGATTCACAACATTGAAGCGTTGGTGCGTTGGGATCACCCCAGATTGGGGATGCTGTCACCTTCGGAGTTCATCCCGGACCTGGAACTGACTGGCATAGCCAACGATCTGATCGATTATTCGCTGGCTTACAACCTGGAAGTGCTGCGCAAGATCCTGGATCAGGGATTCAATATGGATTTGGCGATCAATGTATCTATCACTAATTTGCAGCAGTTGAATTTCACCGAGAAAGTCATTGCTGCCCTGAAAAAGTGGCATATTCCCCCGCAAAACCTGATCCTGGAGATCACCGAGCGCGGGTTCCTGGCGGATTCAGAAGAAAGCAATTGGAACATTGAGAACCTCTCTCAAAAGGGAGTATCTTTCCATATCGATGATTTTGGAGTAGGTTTTACCAGCATTGGGAATCTGCGAAAATTTCGCATCCGCAGTATCAAGATCGACCGCTCATTTATTGTCGACCTTCCACGAGACCAGATGAGCAGTTCGGTAGTTGAGTGTGTTATCTCAATGGCAAAAGCAATTGGTATAGAAACGGTAGCGGAGGGGATTGAGTCGTGTGATCTGATCGAGCCGCTGAAAGAAATGGGAATTGATTATTTTCAGGGGTACGCCATCTCAAAGCCACTCTCCTATAAAGATTTAATATCATGGATGCACAGTTATGAACAACAATGAGCAATTTCTTTAGGTACTGTTCAATGTTGTGCTAAAATTAGCATAGAATTTATAAAATAAAAATAATACTGATAAAGGCAAAGCCAGCGAAAGCTGGTGACGCAAAGCCGCGAGCCTACAGCTTATTAAGCCAGGGTAGTCGGGTTGCCGGTAAACCTTAATACCGGACTTACATCCGGTTTTTTGGTTAAAAGGTCCGTATCAGCATGGAAAAAATGCTATTGCTCCACATCCATGATAAAAGAACCTCCCGGTTAATACTCTTTGCGTTGATTATTGCCCAGGTATTGATCAGTTATTTCCTATACACTAAAAACCAGTATGCAATCAACTTTGCAAATTTGATGTATCTGCCTGTCTGTGTGGCAGCATTTTTCTTCTCGACACCAGTAGCGATGATCGTGGCTTGTTTGGGTGGAATCTTGTTCGGTATCGGCAATTCCATGGCGTTATATGGAAATATACAAATCGGCACGTGGCATCATGCATTCTTCAATACGATGAATTATTTGAGTGCAGCCCTGATCATTGGATTTTTGAAAAATAAAATTGTTAATTTTTATATGCGCAGGGAGGAAATATTCTATTATGATGAATTCACCGGTTTGTTGAATTTGAACGCTTTTGTGCGGGATATTCAAGAGCTTTCTTCAAAGCCGGGAGTCAATTTAGTCAAAGTGATCTTAGCCGAGGTTACCAATCAGAATGAGATTGCTGCGGCATTTGGTATGGATCTTCTTTATAAAATGTCCAGAGAACTTGAAAATTATGTAAAGGAATATTGCCAATGTGAGGTAGTTCTTTACCAGATTCGTTTGAACTTATTGGTCATTCTTTTTCCTCCTGAACATTCCCCCGACCCGAATATGTTAAAAAAACAACCGGCCCAAACAATTTATATTGAGAATATTCCAGTCTTTTTGGATGCGATTTGTGGAGGATGTGATTATCCAAGAGATGGGAAAACAGCCAACGAGCTATTACAGAAAGGTTTTATCGCATTGCAGGAGGCGCGTGCCCTGAACCAGCTTTATGTTGATTATGATCCATCCATGAAACCATCCCCGCGCATCCCACTGCTGGGGCAAATTCAGGAGGCATTGCAGAAAAAGGAAATTGAATTCTATTATCAACCTATCCTCGATCGCAAGAACAGGGTGAGGAATCTGGAAGCACTGGCACGTTGGAATCATCCCGAATTAGGTATATTACCCCCTTCACAATTTATTCCGGATTTGGAATTAACCGGACTGGCAAATTCGCTGGTAAGTTATTCGTTGGATTACAATCTGAAAAACTTGAATAAGTTGAACGCGTTGGGATATAACTTCAACATGTCTATTAACATCTCCGTTACCAATCTCCAACAGGCAGATTTTTCCGATAATGTATTCAATGCGCTTTCAGCTCATAAAATGGATCCTCAAAAGTTAATACTCGAAATAACCGAACATGGCTTTTTATCGGATTCTGAGACCAGCAATCGTAATATTCATGATCTAACCAAAGCGGGAATAGCTTTTGATATCAATGATTTTGGGGTTGGCTCTACCAGTATTGGGAATCTGCGGAAATTTGCTATCCATGCAGTTAAAATAGATCAATCCTATATCATGGATTTGGAAGAGAACCGGGTGAATGAGGCAGTTGTGAAGGGTATCATTTCGATGGTTAAATCTATTGGCGTGGAAACGGTGGCAGAAGGGGTTGAGTCATGGCATTTGCTGGAGCAATTGAAAGCGATGGGTGTTAATTATTTTCAAGGCTATGCTGTTTCCCCGCCCATGCCGTATGAAAAATTAATCCCATGGATCAACGGCTACAATGCGGCGCACGGCAACTTACAGTGATGAGAAAATTGCACTTGAAAATGGAATATGATAAAATTGCTTTCGCCTGTATGGCGAGGTAGCTCAGTGGTAGAGCAGGGGACTCATAAGCCCTTGGTCGTGAGTTCAAATCTCACCCTCGCCATCTGTTTATTTAACATAACAAATTATCCAAAACATCACAGAATGTAGAAAAATAGATCTCGGAGCGCTTCATAAATGTTATGCGTGGAAACAGCGGGGCTATTATGGTGGGGACATATCAGCGGGTTGAAAAACATGTCGATCGGTTTGCATCTTCACACTGCAGCAAACGCTATATTCTGAGGCTAGTTCTAGGATATACTGCTAGGGTAATAAAACCAGCATCTCAATTAATGCTTGGTTAAATTACAAAGGAAAATAAGATGAAAATTACATATCGAAATTTCATACCCCTATTCATTTTGGTTGTATTTGTCTCTGCATGTGCGGCACCAGCGGCACCTGTCGTAACCTCTGTTACTATGGTACCGCAGACGCCTACTGTATTGCCTGATGCAGATTCAAGCCCAACCGAACCGGCATTGACCCATCCGACAGAGGTGGTTGAGGAGGGGATTGATCAGGATAATCCAGAAACAATAGGAACCAATCCCATGAATATTCAAATTGGAAATACTGTACTAACAGCAACACTTGTTGATAATTCTTCTGCGGAGGCGCTGAAAGAGGCACTTGCAGAAAATCCGATAACGATTGAGATGCGTGACTATGGCAGCATGGAAAAAGTGGGTTCGCTTGGTATGGACTTACCGAGAAACGACCAACAGATCACAACAGAAGCCGGAGATATTATCCTGTTTCAGGGAAGTGCGTTTGTGATTTACTACGCACCTAATTCCTGGAACTTCACAAGACTTGGCAAGATCAATGATGTTACCGCGGAAGAATTAAAAGAAATTCTTGGTGATGGCAGTGTCACCGTCACACTCTCTTTACCATAGGAATTAATTTTTATCAGCAGGGAGTATATCTAATTTTATAAAATAGATATAGGAGAAGTAATGAATCAAACAGGGTTTGTGCTATGAAAAAATACTCACGTAGAGAATTACTGAGAATGATTGCCGTGGGTACCGGTGGAGTTGCCATGCAGCAGCTCTTAGCAGCTTGTTCATCGAATCCAGCTGTCAAGCTGTTATCAACAATCACTTCTGAGGCAATTGCATCTCCAACGGATGCACCCGATGAAGAAACTCCTCAACCATCGGATGATTTAGCACCTGTATATTTGACCACCGAAATTACGGCAGCGGGTTTACTGAACGCATATCATGCATTAGGTATTACTGCAAGCGGAAATGTGGCGGTAAAAGTGCACTCCGGTGAGCCGGGCGGACATTATTTCCTGCAGCCTGATTTCATCGCACCGCTGGTAAATGAATTGAACGGTACCATTGTTGAATGCAACACAGCCTATGGTGGACGTCGAGACGATACAGCATCTCATCAGCAGGTTATGATCGATCACGGTTTCACAGCAATTGCGCCGGTTGATATCATGGATGCTGAAGGGACCATGAGCATCCCGATCGTAGGCGGAAAACACCTGACGGAAGATGTGGTTGGTTCACATTTCGCTAATTATGATTTTCTTGTTGATCTGGCGCACTTCAAAGGCCATATGATGGGCGGATTCGGCGGTGTATTAAAAAATATGTCTATCGGTATTGCCTCATCAGTAGGTAAAAGCCTGATTCACAGCGCCGGCAAATCAACGACCGGTATCGGCACGGGCACCGCGCAGGATGATTTTCTGGAGTCCATGGCGGAAGCTGCCAAAGGTATAGCAGACTACATGGACGGTAACATCGCTTATATCAACGTGATGAACAACTTATCCGTGGATTGTGATTGCATGGGCAATCCGTCACCCCCGACCATGTCAGATATTGCCATCTTATCCTCGCTGGATCCCGTGGCTGTGGATCAAGCCTGTGTTGATCTGGTTTATGCGGCCGATGATGGTGGAGATTTAGTGGAACGAATTGAATCGCGCAACGGTATCCATATATTGGAACATGCCGAGGCGATTGGATTTGGAAATCGCAACTACGAATTGATCAAAATTGCCTGAATCAGATCGATCCTGTAAAGAGACCGCCAATGCAGATATAAAAAGTAACTTAATATAAAAAGATAAACCGATGAAAACAAAGACAAAATTTTATTTTATTGGAACTTAACGAACCACCATATCTGGGAAAAATGGCATAAAACCCCCAAAAAAGACCACATCTGGGGATAGTTTGAGACCTAATTAGAGTTTGGGACTTATAAGCCCTTAGGAGTGAATCATTCATACTCCATGGATATAGCAGGAGACTATCAGGGGAACGATGAATTTATTTCTAAAGTAACTGCATAAATTTGTTAAACACTGCCAATTGTTCCTGCTTTCCCATATTAATAGGAGGAGGAAAAGGAATGGCTATTAGTTGAATCCTATCTGCTACTTTTTAAATAACTTGTTATATTGACAGGGAGTCATCAATGTGCTATAAATAATCAGAAGTTACAATTGAATAACTAGTGGGTTGTTACCAATAAGGGCAAAACCAAAACGGAAAGTTTGTTTTAGTTTTGCTTTTTTCATTTTTACTGCATTTTATACAGAAATAGAGGTCAACCCAAATGAATTTCCTTGGAAGAAAAATAACCGAACATCGAAATAGACAGATTCCCATTCAAGACGAGCAACCCGAAAATACGGAAATTCATGTTGGATCAGAATTAAATTCTCTGAAAATTTACAGTCCGGCAGCTGGCACAATCATTCCTCTTCAACAGGTGAGCGATGAGGTTTTTAAGAATGAGATTGTAGGGAAGGGGATCGGTATCTTGCCCGAACTTCCTGCAATCTACTCTCCGGTTAATGGGATTGTTAAATATATCCCCAAAACGAAACATGCTGTATTGGTCCTATCGGAAGATGGTATGCAGGTACTAATTCACATAGGTATAGATACTGTTAATCTAAAAGGTCAGTTCTTCAAATCGATTGTTCAGATGAATGACAAAGTGCAGGTAGGTGATAAATTGATTCAATTTAATTTGAAAGAAATTAAAGGACTGGGTTATAGCACAGTAATACCTGTAGTCATAACTAACTCAAGTGAATATTCCCGCGTAGAAGTGACACGCAAGGAAAGAATTGGTGTATCTGATTGTTTGATCGATGTATTTAAATAGATAAGTCGAAAGGTTGCCATGAAAGTTCGAAAGGTGATAAACAATAACGTTGTTTCATCGACGGACGATGATCACAATGAAGTAGTTGTGATGGGAAAAGGGATTGGATTTCAAAAAAGGGAAGGCGACTTGATTCAAGATTCTATAATTGAGAAAATTTTTATCCTAAATGATAAGAATATTCTCTCAAAATTGGAAAACTTGTTCAAAGATATTCCAGAAAAATATTTGGAAATAACGGATGAGATCATCCAATATGCTCAAAGTCAATATGGTCTGTCTCTTCGTGAACATGCTTACTTATCTCTAACGGATCATATTGCAATCGCGGTTGAACGTATAAAAAGCGGAATAAAAATCGAAAACGTGATGCTCTCTGACATCAAATGCTTTTATAAGAATGAATACGAAATTGGATTAAAGGCGTTGGAGATCATTGATCGAGAGATGGGGGTTATTTTACCGGATGATGAAGCTGGATTTATTGCGCTGCATGTATTAAACGCTTCTTTGGATCAGATAAATGCAAACAATCTGGAAACCATAAAAATTTCCCACGAAATATTAAACATAGTTAATGATTTTTATAAGCTTAGCCTGGATAAAGAATCGATCCATTATTACCGTTTTGCGAATCACGTCAATTATCTCGTAAAGCGATTATTCAGCCAATCTGAGGAAGTTGAGTCGGATGATATTCTCTACGAGACAGTTCGAAAGAATTTTACAAGAGAATTCGAGTGTGCGAACTTGATAAAAAGACGTATTTATGAAAACTATGGAATCTCAATTTCAAAAGAAGAGCTTGGTTATTTAATAATCAACCTGAGAGCATTGTTAAAGAATATAAATGTCTGATCTCACGAAAGACTTTTGAAAAAATAGGACTTAATTTTTAGAGTTTGGAAAGGAGGAGAAAATAAAATTAATGAGTTGATTTAGCTTTATTGTAAGCAAAAAGGAGTAATGGTATCACAGCAGATAAAACATGTATGGCGAAACGCGTGAACGTCTCAAAAGCTCTGATACCGCACATAATTACAACCGAAAGGAGATTTTTCATGATCAAAAAAGAATTATGAAAAAGGAGAATATGTTATGTCAAACACAGATTACACAGTTTTAGCGAATTCTATCATTGAAAACATTGGCGGAAAGGAAAACGTTACATATTTCGATTATTGTACAACAAGGTTGAGAATTGACGTCAAAGATAAAGATTTAGTTAAGGTTGATGAAATTTCTAAAATAAAAGGGGTCTTAGCTTCTCAATGGTTAGCAGGGCAGCTACAGATAATCATCGGTACAGAAGTTAGTGATGTTTATAAAGTAATTTGTAAGATTGCTGATTTTAATGGGTAAGAAGCAATTGGTGAGAAACCAGATGATAAAAGGAGAAAATATCATGTTAAATAAATTTTCATTCAAAGACTTATTTTCCAAAATGCTCGATGGTTTTGTTGGATGTATCTCTCCATTAATACCAATGTTAATCGGCGGAGGCATGATTAAAGTAATTGCCTTAATCATGAACCTAGCCGGAGTACCGGCAGACAATACAACCTACTTAATATTGACTTGGGTAGGAAATGCCTTTTTATATTTCCTTCCAATCTTTCTAGGTGCTACCGCGGCGAAGAAATTTGGTGCAAACCAAGGTCTTGGTATGTTATTAGGCGGATTATTGATTTCAAAGGATTTTATTGATGCTGTTGCAGCAGGAACAGAATTAAGTTTCTTAGGATTACCAGTTTATTCAGGTAATTATGCTTCGACAGTTGTACCCATTATTTTAAGTGTTTGGGTTTTAAGTAAAGTTGAACCAGTTGTAAGTAAATATTCGCCTAAGTCATTGAAGACCGCATTGGTTCCAACAGTCTCATTATTGATTGTTGTTCCAATTATGCTTGTAATTACTGCGCCACTTGGATTCTACATCGGTCGATATGTATCTAGTGCAGTTATTTGGTTATATGATCGAATTGGCTTTGTTGGACTTGCCATCTTAACAGGATTTAAACCGCTACTTGTAATGACTGGTATGCATTTAGGTTTGATTACTGTTGTTGTTAATAACTTTGCAGTTCTTGGATATGATCCTTTCTATATCCCCGCCAGTTTTTGTTCAAATATGAACCAGGCTGCCGCTTGTCTAGCTGTTGGTCTAAAGACTAAAAACAAAGAACTAAGATCAGTAGCATTTAGTGCTGCCCTTACCGCCTTTTTACCAGGGGTTACTGAACCAGCCATGTACTCAGTAACAATAAAATATAAGAAACCAATGACTGCAGCTATTATTGGTGGTCTTGTCGCCGGTGCTCTTTTAGGCATTCTTAAAGTTATTTGTTATGCAATGCCAGGAAATACCGGAATTTTTTCTATACCTGTCTTTATTGGTGGCGATAACTCAAGCGTAATTAATTTGTTAATTGCTGCTATCTCAGGTATAGTTGTTACCTTTATTGCGACATGGATATTAGGATTTGAGGATGAAGAGCCGTCTAAGGCTACTTCAAACGTTAAATAAATTTCGGATAGTTTTATCGTATTAGTTCGTAAATAGACATCGTCTTTATTCATAGAGTTAATTCTTTAGTAAGAGAGGATGTCTATTTTATTAGATTTACTATTTATATTATTTAAATCTAGTATTACAAAGAAAAAGGAGAGTAGAAAAATGAGTGGATTTCCTAAGAATTTCTATTGGGGTGGCGCTTTAGCAGCCAGACAAGCCGAAGGAGCCTGGAATGTTGATGGAAAAGGTGAATCAACGAATGATCATTTAACTTTGGGAACCAAGGAAACAGGACGTATGTTTACTGAAGTTATTGACGATAAACATATCTATCCTACTCAATACGGAACCGATTTTTATCATCACTATGAAGAAGATATAGCGCTATTTGCCGAAATGGGCTACAAAATGTTTAGACTTTCAATTGCCTGGCCACGTATTTTCCCCAATGGTGATGACGAAAAACCCAATCAATTGGGACTGGATTTTTATAGAAAGGTTTTTTTGGAATGTAAAAAGTATGGAATTGAGCCCCTGGTAACAATAGAACACGGGGATATGCCATATCATTTAGCTAAAAAGTATGATGGGTGGCTAAGTAGAAAAACCATAGATTACTATTTAAAATATGTCGAAACTATCTTTAAAGCATATAAAGGTTTGGTTAGATATTGGATAACATTTAATGAAATTAATACCGTAACAAGAGGCATGCCATTTTATAAAGCCGGTATTATGTCTACAAGCCGAATGAATATCGATCTAAAAAATATCAATATGTCGGAAACCGATGAAGAATATAAATTTGTCCAAAACAAGCAATATAATGCTTTACATAATATCTTAGTCGCTTGTGCTAAAGCGGTTAAACTAGGACACAGCATTTCCAAAGATTACATGATCGGTGGAATGCTAGCCGGTACTCTTCAATATCCATATACATGTAAACCTGACGATGTAATTCAAACACAAAAAAATAGTCGCTATGATTTATATTTTGCTTCAGATGTACAAGTAAGAGGTGAGTATCCCTGTTACGCCAAAAGGATGTTTGAAGAAAAGGGTGTTGAATTGAATTCTAAAGAAGAAGACTTTGTAGCATTTAAAGAAGGTCGTGTTGATTTCTGTTCATTTAGTTATTATGGATCAGGATGTGCTACGACAGATGAGAATGTTAAAAAGGTCAGTGGAAATGAGATATTCGGTATAGCCAATCCATACCTTAAAGCAAGTAAATGGGGATGGCAGATAGATCCGCAGGGCATTCGCTATTTTTTAAATGACATGTATGATCGATATCAGATTCCATTAATGATTATTGAAAACGGATTAGGACAAGACGATATCTTGGAAAAAGATGGGTCCGTCCATGATGACTATCGTATAGACTATCATCGTCAACACATCGAACAATTGGCTGAGGCAATAAAAGATGGTGTTGATTTGATTGCTTATACTACATGGGGCTGCATTGATATTACTGCATCAAGTACTGGGCAAATGTCAAAAAGATATGGATTTATTTATGTAGATGCACAAGATGGTGGAGTAGGATCATTTAAGAGGTATAAGAAAGATTCGTTTTATTGGTATAAAAAAGTTATAGCTTCAAATGGCGAAGATTTAAATTAATACTGATACAAGATACCATGCTTGCAATTGCTGTTGTCATTGTCGTAACGCTAGGTGTATCTATTCTTACGACTCTTGCAATGGGATTCATGAATCTGTAATTGACTGGAGGTGAAACCGTTATATCTGGGAAATAAGACATAAAAACCGCGCACAAGGCTACATATGAGATAGTGAGAGCCCGAATTAAATCGTAGGGCTCATAAGCTCTTGATTGCGAAATGGATCAAACTTTCACTATCTTTCTTTGTTAAGTAAAAATCAGGGGAAATGACCTTGCAAGTCTCCACTAGGGACTTGCAAGGTTCAATTTCCAACCTTTTATGTGATGGATGCTGCGTAGATCACTTTGATGGATTGAGCGAGCATGGCGTTGAATTCTTCATCGGTTTGGCTGGCGGTTAATC
>JAAZOK010000153.1 GCA_012797815.1 Chloroflexota bacterium
ACTACCGATGGCGATGCCAACGTTAGCGCGGGTCAATGCGGGTGCATCGTTCACGCCATCACCAACCATAGCAACACGTTTGCCTTCCTTCTGCAGCGCGGCAACCTTCTTATCTTTGTCCTCAGGCAGTACCTCGGCGAAGAAACGATCGATACCGATTTCATCTGCGACTGCCGCGGCAACCTTATGACTGTCGCCTGTGATCATCGCGACTTGGATGCCCATTTCATGGAGTGCCTCGACTACCTGCTTACTTTCCGGACGCACCACGTCAGCCAGCGAAAATGCTGCTAATGCTTTATTTCCCTCAACCAGGTAAACAACGGATTGACCTTTTCCCCCAGACGCTTTGGCAAAAGCTGCGAAATTATCGGAAAGTTCAACCTTGAGCATTTCCAGCAGGCGCGGACCACCTACGTGATACAGGGTTCCGTTCACTTTAGCACGGATCCCGCGACCTTTGATTGCCTCAAATTCGGAAACATCAGGTACGGTTAACCCTTTTTCTTCCACAGCGCGCATGAAGCTTCTTGCGATCAGGTGTTCCGAATCGCCTTCCACTGCTGCCGCTAAGGCAAGGTATTCATCGGCGGATTTCTCCCCGGTTGTCTCGACGGAGGCGATACCGAACCTGCCTTCCGTCAGTGTACCGGTCTTGTCAAACATGACGATATCCAGCTTGCGCGCTTCTTCAAGCGCCAACCGGTCACGAACGAGAATACCGTTCTCTGCGCCCATCGCCGTGCTGATCGCTACCACCAGCGGGATCGCCAAGCCGAGTGCGTGCGGACAGGCGGTTACCAGCACGGTAACAACCCGTTTCAGCACTTCCACATTGAGACCCACTGCGAGCGACCAGAATACTGCAGCAATCACGGCAGTGGTCAACGCAGCATAAAACAACCAGGCAGCGGCTTTATCAGCCAGGATCTGCGTGTTGGACTTGCTCATCTGTGCGTCCCTTACCAACCGCATGATACCTGCCAGAGCCGTCTCGTCGCCTGTGGCTGAAACGCGTATACGCAGGCTTCCGACCTCATTTATCGAACCGGCGATGACAGTGCTACCCGGAATCTTCTTGATGGGGTTGGATTCGCCTGTAATCAGGGACTCATTGACATGCGACTCGCCTTCAACCACTTTGCCATCTGCCGCTACGCTTTCTCCGGGTCGAACGAGGATCAGGTCACCGTTCTTTAGTTCACCGGTTGGGGTGGTTTTGGTTTTTCCATCCTCCAGGATCAATTCTGCCGTATCCGGCATCAACTTCGCCAGCTCATCCAGTGCGGAGGATGCCTTTCTCACACTGCGCATTTCCATCCAGTGACCGAGCAGCATAATAACGATCAGCGTCACCAACTCCCAGTAGAAGCTATCTCCCAAAGGATAAAATGTGGTCGAAACGCTGTATAGGAATGAAACACTGATTGCCAATGAGATCAGCGACATCATACCGGGCTTTTTGTTCTTCAGTTCTGGGATTGCCATCTTTATGAATGGGATCCCGCCATAGATGAAGATTATCAATGAAAACAGCGGCACGATCCAGCGACTTCCGGCAAACTGCGGCATGCTGAACCCCAGCCATTTTTGTATAGACTGGCTGTAAAGCAGTACCGGGATTGCCAGGAACAACGACACCCAGAAGCGCTTGCGGAACATTTGCTCATGCCCGGCATGATTCACATGTGCACGGTGCCCTTCATGCCCATCGTTGCCCGTATGGTCATGTTCCATGTTGTGCATCTCCTGGTTCATTTGCTCCTTCGCCATTTCATGCCCGGCATGCATATCGTGGTTCATGTGGTCATGCGCCATATCATGCATTTCATGACCGTCATGATTTTCATGGTCCATTTCTTGGTTTCCCTTCATCATATTTTTCTCTTTCATTTTTCCCAACTTTCTATTTCCCTTTTTGTATTTCCAAACAATGTGCTAGGAAATATCCTCTTTCATGGACTCGAATTCCTCACGTGTGATCTCCCCTCGCGCATATCGGTCCTCTTCTTCCGTTTTTGCGGTCGACTTATCCCATACGCGTCGGATTTTGACCTTAACTTAGTTAGAAGTTCAATGCCATCCATTTCAGGCACCATAACATCCAAGATGACCACATCTGTTTTGAATCTAGGATCTGGGAATCTCTGCCAGTCCAGTCTCACCGTCGTTCGCGATTCGCGTCTGAAATCCTTCTTTTTCAATGTATTCCCTGATCAAGCGGGTCAGTTTTTTGTCATCATCAATAATCAATGTTCTTGAAATCATAAGTTTCATAAATGTATAGATTGCATATTTGAAGACGTTGTTAATTATATTAAACCTGTGACGGAGAAATTATCAACTTTGTATTAAAAGAAAATTCCAGAAATTTTGAAACCTACCGATACGCATCGTTAAATCTCAATTCTCCCTACAGCAATATAGCGTCCATTATGTCCACCTCGTCCACACAATAGAATAAAAACTGTCTATGGTGTCCATTGTTTCCATACAATTTCACCCTGGTTTCACCGAGCATAGGAAAGGCGACTCTTGAAAGAACTATATACCAATCAAGGAAGTGGGGGTAAGTTATGCCAATACGATTGGAACACATACTACGCCAAAGCACCAAATCTGTGTTCCTGCAATTGCGATTATATAAT
>JAAZOK010000116.1 GCA_012797815.1 Chloroflexota bacterium
CTCTCTTCAAGCCCACCGGCGCGGCGAAACTTATCAGACACAATGGATCTGCCACACCGGAAGAAAAAAGCATCCCGCTTTCCAGCAGCCAACACTACCTGCTGCTGCCGGATGAATCCTGGCTGAGCGATCCCTCCAAAGAAGCAGTCCTCGAACCGTTCATTCATCAATTCCATCCCAGTGTGGGTACCTCGTTGGATGAAGCGCTGGATGCCAGGGAAGTGACGCTGGTCATCACCGCTGCCGATCAAGCAGCCGAACAATTCAATATATTACAGCAGCAGGAAAACATCTTTCTGCGCAAGATGCGCGTGGAAATGCCGGCTGTTGTGGAGGAAAACCATGATCATTAACAACAAAAATACATCTCAACAGCTCAATGGGCAACAACCCATCATCAAGGTGATGGGCTTGGGTGGCGCCGGTTGCAACACCGTCAATCGCATGATCGCCCTTGGCCTGGACCATGTGGAATACATCGCCGCCAACACCGATCAGCAGGTGCTGCGCAACAGCAAGGCAACCCGGACCATTTTGCTCGGACCCGAACTGACCAAAGGATTGGGCGCCGGCGGCGACCCGCATATCGGCAAATTGGCAGCCGAAGAGAGCTTCCGTGAGATCGCTGCTGCGTTGGAAGGGGCGGATATGGTCTTTCTCACCGCCGGCATGGGCGGCGGCACCGGCACGGGTGCCATTTCCATCGCTGCGCGCATCGCCAAATCCCTGAACCTGCTGGTGATCGCTTTTGTCACCACCCCCTTCAGTTTTGAGTTCGGTAAACGCAAGCACAATGCCGATGAAGGCATCGCCCAGTTGCGCCCCTACACCGACACCCTGGTCACCATCCCCAACGATAAACTGCTGCAGGTTGCCCCCCGTGACCTGGCACTGGATATGGCATTTCGTCTCTCGGATGACGCTCTGCGCATGGGCATTCAGGGTATTTCCGAACTGCTCTCCAAACCCGGTTTGATCAACATCGATGCCGCCCATATTTTCCGCTTGATGGAAATGGGGGGTGGTACCTACCTTTCCATGGGCACGGGTTCCGGGCAACAGAACGTCATGCAGGCGCTCACCAAAGCCCTCAACCACCCCATGCTGGAAAGTGTGCCACTGGAGCAAGCCAAAGGTGTGATCGTCAATTTTCATTCCGGTGTTACCCTGGGGGTAGAAGAGCTATCCGACGCGCTCAACCTCATCAAGCGCAGCACTGCCGATGAATGTGAGATCATCACCGGTGTCATGCTGGATGAGGCGATGGGAAACGATTGTGAGATCATTCTGATCGCCACCGGCATCGGCAGCACCGCCGTCAGCGATCCCGACCTGGCATACATCCATCATTTTGGTCGCCCGCAGGATATGGAAGAACAGCCCGTTCAGGAAGAGCAAGCGAGTGCGAAATTCTCCCGCGCACCCTTGGAAGAAGAAAAAGAGTTTCTGGAGGTGCCCGCCTACTTGCGCAACCGCCAGATCCCCTTGGAATTGATTGAGGAAGAATATGGACAAACACATTTACGATCAGATCTGCAGCCAGATCTATAGAAAATATCCGGCTGTCAAGAACAGCAAACCGCAGGTCAAAGCCCAGCCCAACGGCGATTACCTGCTCGTCTTTGGCGCCCGCCAGAAGACCGCCAACGGGCACAGCCTGCCCACCACCCTGCGCGTCACCGCCGATGAAAAAGGCAGGATCAAGAAGATCAGCAGTTCGAGATAATACTATTTCATAATAAAATACTTCTCACCTTTTTCGCTTATTTTTTGATATACCCTGCAGAATTGACCCGTTCATTTGCTTTTTTACTTCAGGTTAATTCATAAATTCACCCATCATTTTATTTGTAAACTCTTCTCCAAGTTTATTTTTCATTTCTTTTTACATTAATTCGATTTTATGTTTATGCTCAATTTCAATTTTTTCTACAACCATATTTGTATTAATACTATCTCTATTTATAAATCAAGCCAATTCCAGATTTGATCCGTTCCCTCAGAACTCCATTTTTCAGTTTCATTTCGGTAATCTATCAAAGAAGTTCTTATATCTTCTATATCTGTTTTTTCGAATAAAGGAGTTTCCCAATATTTATAAAAATTCGGATTCTCAATCGCTAATGCTAAATGTCCTTCTGAAAACAAAATTAAAGATAAAAAATCTGCTACTTTAAAGATATTCTCTTGCGATTCCCATATTAAATTAAAAGTCACGTTATTCGCATCCACGTTCTTCATTTTACGGCTCGTTGGTGTTGCAGAATGAGCAATATATTGATCTACATGATTTGTTACTAACCTGCAATTTGAAAGTTTATTTTGTAATCCTGTGAAAAATTTTCCTTCAATTTTATCTTTTCTAGTTCGTTTCTCTGAACAAGTTCCGCTAAGCCGATCAAAATTTTTGTGAACATCTACAATTGAGTGCCAATCATATTGATGGGGAATGAAAAATCCTTTTTCAAGAGGTTGCTTTTGGCAGAATTCTTTTTCCGCTTTCTCAATTTTTTTATAATCATATTCTATATTTCTTAATTCAAAATATTCCTCTCTTGTAAGTTCTTCTCTATATAAAGCAATATTTTTTATTAATGCATTAATAGAATAGACCCCTTGTTTTCCTGTTAAATCATAAGAATTATCTGTAATTCGTCTAATATATGCAGCCTGTGCTTGAAAATAATTCCTATCAATGAATGAATGTAATGCACTATTTATTTTTGGATCTTCAGGTTTTTTTTCGATTTGGATTTGTCGCCCTTTGACTATGAGTCGAAATATAGCAGTATCCCAAAACATGGTTGCAATTTGTTGGAAAATAGAATTTTTATCTTTTCCATTCAAACAATTTTTCCAAGCATTCCAAGCTTCCTCTAAAGGTATTTTAGAATTTTCCATATTTTCTATCCTTCATATTATTTCAGAAAATAATAGATTATTCCAATGTTTTTTTACTGCGCATCTTTTAATTCTCTTTCAACATCAGGATTTAATCTTGCAAGGTTTTCAAGAATGATCAATGAGCTTTCTAGTAGTTTCTTATCACGCGGACGTTCATATCTAAATTTTCCACCATGAAACAAGTTATTACGAGTGATTTTTATAATTGCGACAAGTGTTTTTGTATGATTACTACAAGGTTCTGTTTCCACAAATGATAGATTACCATCAATAAGAACTTGCTTTTTTGTAGGAAATCTTATTAAGTAATTGACCGCTTCTTCAAGTTCAGGTGAGCCTGATGGATTGAAGAAAGCTTCTATTTCTTCGACAAATGAATCCCAATTAGCTTCTACATAACTAGTATTTCCTGTTACATAATTAGTTTTTTTTAGTGCATATTCAAATAAACTAAAGATTGTAAAAAATTTAAACACAAGATCTCGATCAAAATCTACTTGGTTATAAATCTCGTCAAGAAATGGAGTATTCATTCTATTTCCTCCCTTTTTTATCATAATAACCAGCCATGCCACTACAAATCCACTCCAAAAGGAGGGTATCTGGGAATACATCAGCCATTCAAAGATCTCACTGAAAACAGGGCGTAAGACGGGAAAAGGTAAAACTCCGGAAATCCCGAAATAGATTTTCAAGCCCATCCCCAGACATGAAATCAGTAGAGAAAGAATTACCCCCGGCAGCAGTTCTTTTTTATAGCAATTATCAAGAATGAGCACAGCTGCGCCGAATCCACTCACCATTCCCATAGCAATGGATAAAACAGCAGGCATCCCAGTTTGGATACCATATTCCAGCCATTTCAGTTTTACAACAAACTGCTGGTTGTAATATATACTGAGCAGTTGAAGGGCAAATACGACAAGAGCTAACAGCACCTGCCCAAATATCCTTCCAACTCGGTTTGTGTTCATCCCATCCTCCCTTCTTCCTAATTAGGAATAACTTATAGGAATATCTTTTATTTCATATAAACAGGATGATGAAAATAACGATCCCCACAACCGTCATGCTCACTCCCATTTTTTTCGCAAGTTCCGGGCGTTTCATGGATTGCGGCTTGAAATGACCGATCAAAAGTATTCCCGGTCCCATGATGATCGCGCCAATCCCAAATCCCAGCAAAGCGGCTTGAAGCATGATAATTCCTCCTGATTGGTCCACTCTTCTGTAATTATAGTGAATATTCAATGATCCATATCACGAATATAGAAAAAGCAGCGGTTCATTCGAGCTATAAATCGCTGCAGCAATTTATACAACTTTTTTCATTCCAATATTATATTAAACAGACATTGTTAAGCACATGGTAAACTTGCATTAAATAAGAATGGAAGAAAAGGAACAGATCCCGAAATGACCTCCCCTGCTGCCACCGCCGTCGCCCACCCTAATATCGCCTTCATTAAATACTGGGGCAATCGCGATGATGCGCTGCGCATTCCCATGAACGCTTCGCTTTCCATGAACCTGGCTGCCCTTTCCACCACTACCAGCGTGGAATTCCGCTGCGATCTGCAGCAGGATGATCTTCTGATCGACGGGCAGAGTGCCGCTCCGGCTGCTTTGCAGCGTGTTTCCGCTTTCCTGGATATCGTGCGCGAGCGGATGCCTGAAAAACAGCACGCCATCATCATCAGTCGCAACAATTTTCCCATGGGCGCCGGCATCGCCTCTTCCGCTTCTGCCTTTGCCGCGCTGGCGGCGGCTGCCAGCCATGCCGCCGGTCTTGATCTGGATGAAACTGCGCTTTCCCGCCTGGCACGCCGCGGATCGGGTTCCGCCTGTCGTTCGATCCCGGCGGGTTTCGTGGAATGGCTGCCGGGCAGGGAGGATGAAAATTCTTACGCGGTCAGTTTCGCCCCAGCCGGGCACTGGCACTTGGTCGATCTGATCGCAGTGGTCAACCGCACCCACAAAGAAGTCGGTTCCACCGCCGGGCACGCGCTGGCAGCCACCAGTCCCCTCCAATCTGCCCGTGTGACAGATTGCCCGCGCCGTCTGGCGCTTTGCCGGCAAGCCATTCTGGAAAAAGATTTCGCCGCCTTTGCCGCCATCGTCGAATTGGATAGCGACATGATGCACGCCGTCATGCAAACTTCCACTCCTCCCTTACTGTATTGGGAAGCAGCCACGGTGGAACTGATGCACAAAGTGCGTACCTGGCGCTCTCAGGGCTTGCCGGTGTGCTACACCATCGATGCCGGACCGAACGTCCATATTCTCTGCCAGCAGCAAGATGTCACTCAGGTGGAGGGGCAACTGCAGCAGATGGCTGCAGTACAAGCCGTATACCGCTCCGGCGCCGGGGGCGGGGTACAATTGGTGTGACCGCTATTCATATGTTTTTCCAATAATTGCCTTTTCCAATCTGGGTATAATTCAAACCATAACAGTACGATAGGAACCTAAAACTATGTTGCTTGAATTTATCATTGCGCTTGGCTTGCTGATCCTGCTGCACGAAGCCGGGCATTTTTTGGTGGGCTTGCTGTTCAAATTCCATATCGAGGAATTCGGTGTCGGCTACCCGCCCAAATTGGTTAGATTATTTACCAGGAACGGGATTGATTACACGCTCAACTGGATACCTTTCGGTGGTTTTGTGCGCTTCAAGGGCGAGAACGACCCGCAGGAAGCCAATGGTTTCTACGCGCAAAACAAATGGAAACGCCTGGCTGTCATGCTTGCCGGACCTGCCATGAACATATTGATCGGCATCGTTCTTTTCAGCATCGTCTTTTCCAATACCGGCAAAGCCCTTACCGACCAGGTGCTGGTGCAGTACGTGGAACCCAATACCCCTGCCGCCGTCGCCGGCTTGCTGGTGGATGACCATATTCTGCAGTTGGATGGCACACCCATCGATTCCATGACCACCCTCAGCACACTCGTTCAGGATAACCTGGGGCAGCAAATGGACATGCTGGTAGAGCGCGGCGGGCAGCAGCTAACCCTGCACATCACCCCGCGTGAAGAGTGGCCGGAAGATCAGGGTCCGCTCGGTATCGTGATGACCAATCCCATCCAACCGCTCACGATTCCCGAGAGCATCGGGAATGCCCTCGATTGGACGCGCTATCAGGGCGAACAACTCATCAAACTGCCATCTCAATTGATCACGGGACAGGTACAGACATCGGAAGTCCGTTTATTGAGTCCTAAAGGCATCTATGATGTCTATGCCCAGGTGCGCACTTCCGAAGAAGCCAGTGGAGTCGACCAGAAGACCGAATTTCTGGATATCCTGTGGTTCTTCGGCATCATTTCCGTATCCCTGGGTTTCACCAACTTACTGCCCATCCCTGCCCTGGATGGAGGGCGTATTCTGTTCCTGATCCCTGAGCTCATCACGGGCAAACGCCTGCCGGAACGATTTGAGGGATGGGTCAACACGATTGGGTTTACAATATTGATCATGATCATGATGTTCGTATTCGTGAAAGACTTTATCAGTCCGGTGGTGTTGCCATGACGACCGAAGAAAACCCGACCACTCCTTTCGAACAGGTACTGGCAGAGCTTCAGGATGAGAACCAGCAGTTTTCGCCCAAACATTTACGTGCCTTTTCCGACATGGATAACGGCTCCCTCGAGAAACTGAAGCATGTCTGGGCAGATGTCCCGTTGAAACGCAAGATCAGTCTTCTGGAAGACCTGGAAGAGCTCATGGAAGCCGACACGCTGGTATGCTGTGATGCATTGGGGAAATACGCCATGACCGATACGGATGCGGGTGTACGCCGCCGTGCGATCAATCTGCTGTGGGAATGTGAAGATAGCTCCCTTATTCCCCGCTTCATGGATACCCTGGATAACGATCCTGAAGAGAGCGTGCGGGCTGCCGCTGCCGCGGCGCTGGGCAAATTCATTCTGCTGGGCGAATTGGACGAGATCGACCAGGAAAAAGCCGATCCCATCATCGAACGGTTGCTCGCCATCATGCAGCAGCAGGAAGACGGGGATATCCCCCGCCGGGCGCTTGAATCGTTAGGATATTCCAGCCATAAAGCAGTGGCAGGCTTGATCGAAAAAGCCATGCGCAGCACAGATAACCGCTGGGTCGCCAGTGCGCTATTTGCCATGGGACGTTCACTGGACGAGCGCTGGGAAAAGATCGTACTGCAGCACCTCAACAATGAAGAAGCTGCCGTACAGATTGAAGCAGTGCGCGCAGCCGGGGAATTAGAACTCTCCAGCGCACTGGAAACGCTCTTTGAATTGCTGGATGGCGAAGAAGCCGATGCGGATCTGCTGGCTCAGATCTACTGGGCGCTGTCCAAGATCGGCGGCAAAGGCGTTCGCGAAAAATTGGAACAGGAACTGGAAGATGCTGTCGATGAAGATCTCATGGATATCCTCGATATGGCTCTGGAAAATCTGGAATTCACCGAAGATTCGGATGACCTCGATCTTTTTGATATTGAACACGACTAGGAGTTGAACCACATGGATACCATTCCTCAAGTTGCCCGTCTGCATGCCTTTGTGAAGGGACGGGTGCAGGGTGTAGGATTCCGCTTTTTCACCATGCAGGCTGCCTGGACGCATGAAGTGAGCGGATGGGTGCGCAATCGCAGGAATGGGGAAGTCGAAGTAATCGCAGAAGGACAGCGCGCAGCACTGGATGCTTTGTTGCTGGATCTGCAGCACGGACCATCATCTGCTTCGGTCAGTGACGTCACAGTGGAATGGCAGCCCTATCAGGGTGAATTTACCTCGTTTGACCCGCGTGAGACGGTTTAGATCATTCTTCCTGTTCTTCGCCCGCTAACAGCATGGCTTTTTTCCAGGGAGCCGCATCCGATTCCTCCACCAGAATGCGCTTCAACTCATAGACCTGATCGCGTAATACTGCTGCTCGCTCGAAATCCAGTTCTTTGGCAGCTTCCTGCATCTTCTTTTCCGTTTCTTTGATCAACTGGTGCAATGCATCCTTGGGAATATGCGCGATAGCGCCTGTTTCAGCATTGTAAACACCACTTTCCTCCGCCACCACTTTCTCGCTCAAGCGGGCCGTGATATCGTAAATCTCCTTGATGATCGAAATGGGTTCGATATGGTGTTCCTCATTGTAGGCTTGTTGTTTGGCACGCCGGCGACTGGTCTCATCGATGGCATCCTGCATCGCATCGGTAACGGTATCCGCATACATGATCACTTTTCCGTGCACATGGCGTGCCGCCCGCCCGATGGTCTGGATCAACGCGGTCTCACTCCGCAGAAAGCCCTGTTTGTCTGCATCCAGGATCGCCACCAGCGATACTTCCGGCAGATCCAATCCTTCGCGCAGCAGGTTGATGCCCACGATCACGTCGAACACCCCCATGCGCAGGTCGCGCAGGATGCTCACCCGTTCCAGAGTTTCCACCTCGGAGTGCAAATAATTAACTTTCAAACCGAGTTCATCCAGATATGAAGATAGATCCTCTGCCATGCGTTTGGTCAAAGTGGTCACCAGCACACGTTCTCCCCGCTTCACCCGCATGTTGATCTCGCCCACCAGGTCATCCACCTGTCCCATCACCGAGCGCACTTCGATCTCCGGGTCGACCAATCCCGTCGGGCGGATAATCTGGTCGATCACATGATCCACCTTTTCCATTTCATATGGTCCGGGGGTGGCGGAAGTGTAAATCGTGTAGCCCATTTTTTGTTCGAATTCATCGAAGGTCAGCGGGCGGTTATCCAATGCCGAAGGTAGGCGAAATCCGTATTCCACCAGGGTGCTCTTGCGCGAGCGATCACCGTTGAACATCCCTCTGATCTGCGGCACGGTCATATGCGATTCGTCCAGCACCAGCAGATAATCGGAGGGCAGGAAGTCCATCAGGGTCCAGGGTGGCGAGCCGGAAGGACGCTGGTCAAGATGGCGCGAGTAATTTTCAATCCCGGAACAATAGCCGATCTCACGCAGCATTTCCAGGTCAAAATTGGTCCGCTGGCGCAGGCGCTGGGCTTCCAATAACTTGTTGTGTTTTTCCAGATACCCTGCCTGTTCATCCAGTTCTGCTTCGATATCCGTGATGGCTTTCTTGAGCAGATCGTCCTCGGTGATGAAATGTTTAGCCGGATAGATCTCTACTGCCTCCAGTTCTTCCAATACCTCACCGGTCAGCGGGTCGAGGGTGGTGATACGTTCCACTTCATCGCCAAAGAAGGCAATGCGGATCACCTTCTTTCGCTCATACGCCGGGAAGATCTCCAGGGTATCTCCGCGCAATCGAAATACACCCGGGTGCAGGTCTACATCATTGCGGGTATACTGCTGCTCGATCAGACGCCGCAGCAAGGCATTCCTGCGCTGGATCTCACCCACCTGCATGCGGATGACGATATTGCGGTAAGCTTCCGGGCTGCCCAGACCGTAGATGGCAGAGACGGAAGCCACGATGATGACATCCTTACGAGAAACCAGCGCTGTGGTGGCTGCCAGGCGCAAGCGTTCGATCTCTTCGTTGATATCTGTCTCTTTTTCTATATACAGGTCCTGGCGCGGCACATATGCCTCCGGTTGGTAATAATCGTAATAAGAGACAAAATATTCCACCGCGTTATCGGGGAAAAATTCCTTGAATTCCGCATATAGTTGAGCAGCCAGCGTTTTATTATGCGCCATCACCAATGCCGGCATTTGAAGTTGCTGGATCACATTTGCGATCGTGAAGGTCTTTCCGGTACCGGTTGCCCCCAGCAGAACTTGATCGCGTTCTCCCTTATGGATACCTTCCACCAGTTGCTTGATAGCTTCCGGTTGGTCGCCCATAGGCTGGTAAGGTGCTTTCAATTGGAATTCCAAACTTACTACTCCTTTTCTTTCTTATATTGGATGAGCCTGTCCAACGCGCTCTCCAATTTTTGTATCCAGTCTTTGCTATCCAGTGTAAAATGCGGGTAGTACTCGTTTCTGCCGCTGCGCCAATCCGGTTCGAGGGATGGCATCGTACGGCGTTTGACGTCTTCCGGCAGTGCCGGGTAGCGCAGGATCAACTGCTTCCCTTCAACCGAAATGGAATAGATTCCCGCCAGTTCTGCTTTCAATTTTATCCGAGTCTGCCACATCAGGTTGAGCACTTCCACAGGAGGTTCTCCAAAGCGGTCGCGGAACTCATCGTGTATTTCCTCAAAGCTCTTTTCATTGGAGATACCTGCCAGTTTGCGATACATATCCAGGCGCAGTGCATCTTCATGGATATATGATTCGGGAATAGAGGTGGGAACCGGCAGGTCCACACTTACCGGTGGGCGCAATTCGGGTTGGACGAAGGGTTCTTTCAACTGGTTCAACAATGCGTTTTCGTCATGTTTCAACGCCCGCACCGCCATCGCCAGCATGCGCGTATAGAGATGGAAACCCACTGCAGCGATATGCCCGTGCTGTTGTGTTCCCAGCAGGTCGCCTGCTCCGCGCATTTCCAGATCGCGCATGGCAATGGAGTAGCCCGAACCGAGCTGAGTGTTCTCTGCGATCACCTCCAGCCTTTCCAGCCCTTCCACGGTCGGGTTGCGTTTGGTGTTGAAGAAGAAATAGGCATAGGCGCGCTGCGTACCGCGCCCCACCCTGCCGCGCAACTGGTAAAGCTGTGCCAGCCCAAAGGTATCCCCGCGATCCACGATCAGAGTATTGGCATTGGGAATATCCAACCCAGATTCAATGATCGAGGTAGACAGCAACACATCGACGTTCTGCTGGGTGAATTGGCGCATCACGTTGGCAAGCTGTTGTTCAGGCATCTGCCCGTGTGCCACCGCGATGCGTGCTTCCGGCACGATGGAACGCAGTTGTTCGGCAAAACTGTTGATGGTTTGCACACGGTTATGGACGAAGAACACCTGCCCGCCGCGGTCCAGTTCTCGCAAGATGGCACGCCGTACCAGTTCCGAGTCATAACCGCCCACGTGGGTGGTGACCGGTAGGCGATCGGTGGGGGCAGTGTTGATCATGGAGATATCCCGGATACCGGATAACGCCATATACAGGGTGCGCGGGATAGGGGTAGCAGTGAGCGTGAGCACATCGATCTTTTCGCGCATTTGCTTGAAAAATTCTTTGTGCATCACCCCAAAACGCTGTTCCTCATCAATGATGAGCAATCCCAGATCTTTGAATTCCACATCTTTCTGCAGCAGGCGATGTGTTCCGATAACGATATCCACTTCTCCGCTTGCCAGTGCCAGCAGGATC
>JAAZOK010000011.1 GCA_012797815.1 Chloroflexota bacterium
CGGTACGGTGGTAACCGGCACTTTGTTGGATGGCACTTTCCAGATAGGGCAAGAAATCGAAATTCAACCATCCGATAAAAGGGGGAGAATTCGTGGTATTCAAACCCATAAGAATAAACTGGAAAAAGCATATCCGGGCAGCCGGGTGGCGCTTAATATTAACGGAGTGGATGTTGAAGATATCCGCCGCGGAGATGTCGTCATCTTGCCCGGCGTTCTACAACCAACCACCCGTCTGGATGCACAGATTGAAATATTGCCTGATTGCGAAAAAGGTCTGGCCCATAACGAATATGTGAAAATTTTTCATGCCACTGCTGAAGTGATGGGAAGAGTGCGTACTCTGGGCAAAGATTTGCTCAAACCAGGTGAATCGGGTTTTGTACAAATCGAACTGCAGGAACCGGTGATGGTCAAAAAAGGAGATCGTTTCATTTTTCGCCGCCCTTCTCCCCCCGAGACGTTGGGGGGTGGAATGATCATCAAAAGTCACTCAAATAGAAGATACAAACGTTTTTCAACGGTCGTTTTGCAGAACTTACAGGCTCAATCTAGCGGTTCTCCGGCAGATCTTTTTAGAACAATCATCGATGAGAAAAAAGTGATCTCCCGTGCTGAATGGATGCATTCATTAGAAGCGGAGGGATTTGATGCATCGATAGAGATGGAGAAATTGGCTGCTGGTTCAGATATGCTTCAATTTTCTTCTCTAAATAAGAAGCAAAAATCTGAAGTTTTTGTCACTAGCAAGCCGGTTCTGAGAGAGCTGTCGCAATGGATCTGTGATCAAATCGAAAGTGTGTCATCCCTGGTCCCGGGGATACCTCTAGCAGAGTTGTCTGCCATGTTGAAAATTTCTGATGGGGTAATGGCATCGTTGCTTCCTTTGTGCCCGGCTGAGTTCAACTTATCTATTGGAAACGGCTACGTTTATCGCACTGACCTCAGGCTCACATTTTCTGAAAGGGATGCGAATCGCATTAGAGATGCAGATCGCCTGTTCCAACACAACCCCTTTGCCCCTCCTGATATCCAGACCCTTATGCAAATTACCGGGCAACAACTTTTTCAAGCATTGGTCTTTCAAGGGAAATGGATTCCCGTATCGGATACGATCATATTTCGCAAATCTGAATTCGAAATGATGCGCAATAAGCTTATATCGTTTCTTGATGAAAATGGAGAGATAACACTTTCACAATTTCGAGATATAACGAACTCCAGTCGTAAATTTGCGCTGGCTTTTCTGGAATATATGGATAAAGAGGGCGTTACCGTCCGGATAGGTGAAGTGCGCAAATTGAAATCCGCAGGTTGACAGTTATTTAAAGGAACTGTATAATTCACCAGCTTGCCCCGGAAAATAGAACTGGGGTAAATTAATGTATCCCCAACTTCCCCGTTGTTGGGCGCACAGAGCGCGTAAGAAATGGTGAAGTGAAGGTTGAGGAGCCTGAATTATGTTGTATGCAATTTTTGAAAGCGGTGGAAAGCAGTTTAAAGCCGTTGAAGGGAACTACATCGAGGTAGACCACCTGCCGGTGGATGTAGGTAAAAAATTATCCTTTGACAAAGTACTTCTCCTGGTAAATGAGAAAGATGTGCAGGTAGGCATGCCCCTGATCAAGGGTGCGTCTGTTGATGCAACCGTTATCTCTCATTTCAAGGCGAAGAAGATCCTTGTTTTTAAGTACAGTCCCAAGAAACGCTATCGCGTAAAAAATGGTCATCGTCAACAATATACGCGCCTGATAGTGGATTCGATCGCTTTCAGTGGTAAAGCAAAAACTGCCGGCGAACCAGCCGTAGTCGAAAAAGAACCGGCGGCTGAGAAAACAACCGGCAAACCGAAAGCTGCGCCCGTAAAAGCAGCCAGCAAACCGCAAAAAGCAACATCGACTGCAACGAAAAAGACCGCGGCATCAAAACCCGCAGCCAAGTCAACTGGGTCAACCAAGACGACAACCAAGCCCAAGACGACTGCTTCAAAGACAACTTCTGCAGCCAAAAAGACCGCGGCATCAAAACCCGCAGCCAAGTCAGCTGGGTCAACCAAGACGACAACCAAACCCAAGACGGCTGCTTCAAAGACAACTTCTGCAGCCAAAAAGACGACATCGACTGCAACGAAAAAGACTGCGGCATCAAAACCCGCAGACAAAACAGATAAAAAGTAAGAGATCCGGGAAGGAAGTGAACAATGGCTCATAAAAAAGGTGGCGGTTCATCAAGGAATGGCCGCGATAGTAAATCAAAACGTTTGGGAATAAAGCGTTTTGCGGGTGAACAGGTAATTTCTGGCAATATTCTGGTGCGCCAGCGTGGAACCAAAGTAAAACCCGGTGAAAACGTAGGGCTAGGAAAAGACTACACCATTTTCTCGAAAATTGAGGGTGTGGTTGTTTATGATCAGCTTCCCGGCGGACAGAAAAAAGTCAGTGTATTTCCCAACGAATGATCGTTGGATTTAAGATATGGAATGAGGAATAACCATGAAAAAAGACATCCATCCCAAATGGTATCCTGAAGCAACCGTAACCTGCGCATGTGGGAATACTTGGAAAACAGGCTCGACCAAACCCGAAATTCGTACCGAAGTCTGTTCAAAATGCCATCCTTTCTTTACCGGTGAACAGGCTCGTTTGATCGATATCGAAGGTCAGGTTGATCGCTTCTACAAGAAATTACAGGCCCGCCAGGAATATTTGGACGACAAAGAACAAAAAGCCGCAGAGAAAGTATCTCCCAGCCGCCCGATTACAGAGCTGGAAATTGGCAAACGTGCTACCGATGCTTTGACTGAGGCTGGTATCAAGACAGTTGGCGAATTGCTGAAAAAAATGGAAGCGGGAGAAGCTCCCATTTTGGAGATTCCCAATGTCGGTCGAAAGACATTGATCGATATCAAGAAAAAACTGCGCCAGCTTGGATATACCATCCCTGAAGCAGCCGAAGAGATCACCGTTTAGTTTCTATACCAGAGAAAATAGCAGATGATTTTTCATCTGCTATTTTTTGTTTTAACCGCTACAGCATGTAACCTATTGTAAAATCAGTGTAACTTGATTAATCTATCATAAGAAAGAGGTAAGGTATGGACCATAATTCTGGATGGTTGGAAGTTGTTTGCGGATCGATGTTCAGTGGAAAAACGGAAGAGATGATCAGACGGCTGCGTCGCGCAGTGATCGCGAAACAGAAAGTTCAGGTTTTTAAACCGAAGATCGATGATCGCTATGATGAACAAAGGGTGACTTCCCATGCCGGGCTGGATTTTGAGGCAATTCCGATTACCTCATCCGGTGATTTGGTCCAATTGTTGAATGATGATACTACGGTGGTGGGTATTGACGAAACCCAATTTTTGGATGATGGAATTATCGCGGTGATAGAGAAACTGGTGGAAAAGGGAATTCGAGTCATTGCCACCGGCTTGGATATGGATTTTCGTGGGGAGCCATTCGGTTGTATGCCGATTTTAATGGCGAAAGCGGAGAAGGTGGATAAGGTGCAGGCAATCTGTATGGTATGTGGAGAACCAGCCAGCCGTACTCAGCGTCTGGTGGATGGAAAACCGGCGCATTATAATGATCCGGTTATTATCGTAGGGGCTGCTGAAATGTATGAAGCGCGTTGTCGCAAACATCATGAGGTCCCCCGGAGCTAGATGATGGTTGATTATATATACTATTTAAAAGAAGTGCTGATCGCGGAAAAGGATTTGCAGGCTCGTATTGCAGAACTGGGCGCTGCTATCAGCCACGATTATGCAGACTCGACCAATTTGCTTTTGATCTGCATCTTGCGTGGCGGTGTCATGTTCCTGACGGACCTCATGCGTCATATCACCGTTCCACATGCCATCGACTTTATGGCAGTCTCTTCCTACGGGGTGGGCGGTAGAGAATCACAGGGTGCCGTGCGTATTAAGATGGATTTGATGACGGATATTCGTGATCGCGATGTATTGATTGTGGAAGATATTGTCGATAGCGGTCATACGTTATCTTCGGTGATGCAACTCCTTTCCACGCGCAAACCGAAGAGCCTGCATATCTGTACCTTACTGGATAAGGAAGAGCGGCGCGAAGTGGAAGTCCCTGTCCGTTATCGGGGATTCAGCATTCCTAATAAATTCGTTTTCGGCTATGGATTGGATCTGGATGAATTATTCCGCAATTTACCTTTCATCGGGGTAGTCGATCTGAGGAAATATGATGCTTAGGATAGATCATGAACACTAAACCGCAACTTGCTGCGGTTGAGGAATCCATTTTTAACTTTTTGTGTTTGCAACCCGCCTCTCATATTTATCTGGTGGGCGGCGCGGTTCGTGATGAATTGATAGGGAAACCATCCCATGATCTGGATTTTGTTGTTGAGGGGGACGTATTTGCGATCGCCAGGGCATTGGCAGATCACCTGCATGGTTTTTTTTATATCCTTGACCACGAGCGCAAATATGCCCGTGTAATTTACGAAACTGCCGGTGCAGGGCGGCATGTGATCGACTTTGCGCTGCTGTTTGCTGGTGATCTGGAAAAGGACTTGCGCGCCAGGGATTTCACCATCAATGCTATTGCTCGCGAAATCACCCCTCATGAAGGGCAATTAATTGATCCCTGTGGAGGGGTAAATGACTTACGTGAAAAAATCTTGCGTCCGTGCTTACCAACCTGTTTCCGTGATGATCCGGTCCGGATCATCCGGGTAGCTCGTTTTTCGGTGAGCTATGGCTTACAGCTATCTCCACAGATCAGGGATCTGGTACCTCGCCATATTCCCGAACTTTCTTCTGTTTCCCAGGAACGGAAACGGGATGAGTTTTTCAAGATTCTGGATGAAAGGAATGCAATTCAGGGAGTATCCATTTTGCATGATATGGGAGTATTGCAGGAATTCCTGCCGGAATTGACCCCTTTATCCAATTTCGCCCAGGGTTCCCCTCATATTCATAATGGCTGGCAGCACACCCGGCATGCCGTTCAATATTGTGAGTTGATGGCAAACCATGTGCAATCCAAAGAACAAGTGGATGATACTTCTCTAAGGGTCGCTGATATTTTCCATGTATTGGATGAATATCGGGATAACCTGCAACGCGATTTTAATTCTCATTTGGTTTTCGAGCGCAGTCTGCGGACCCTTTTCCTTTTTGCAGCCCTCTACCATGATGTGGGCAAACCGCTCGATTCCGCCATAGAACAATCCGGTAGATTGCGCTACCCTCATCACCAGGCCTTGGGAGCCGAAAAAATTGCGAGCCGGGCTGTCACCCTTGCGCTCAGCCGGGTCGAGGTGCAGTGGCTGCAGCGTTTTGTAGCTCACCATATGGATTTGCACGCTGTCATCTTATCTGAAGATGATCAAAACCAACGCGCTGCTTTGTTTCACTTCTATCAAGCCGCAAAAGATACCACCCCTTTGGTAGCACTCTTTTCCTTAGCTGATCTGTTGGCTACTTATGGGGATACTATTCCAGAGCAGCGCTGGCAATTAGGGCTGGCACGCTGCCGCTTGGCTTTGGAGGGTTGGTATGCTCATTATCAAGAGTTGGTTGACCCACAGCTCTATTTCAATGGGGATGAATTGCAGGAACGTCTCGGAATCAAACCGGGTAAACAAGTAGGGGAATTATTGACCTCGTTAAAAGAAGCACAGGCAGCCGGTATAGTGCGCTCACCGCAAGATGCAGAGCAATGGCTGCGTGAACAGATCATCGACCGCAAGGAGTAAGACATGGGCGTCGATTTATTTTATGAGAAACATGGGTCTGGAGTGCCCGTGCTTTTGGTGCACGGTTTCCCGTTGAACCATACCATCTGGCATCCGGTATTGCCGTTTTTGCAATCCGCCTGTGAGGTGATCTTGCCGGATCTGCGCGGGCATGGCAATTCTCCGACTTCCCCCTTACCCTTCAGCATGACCGATATGGCACAGGATCTCTTATCCTTGCTGGATAAATTGCAGATCCCTCAAGCCTTGCTGGTAGGTCAATCTATGGGTGGTTATGTAGTGCTGGAATTTGCGCACCTGTTTCCACAGCGTTTATCAGGATTGGCACTGGTGGCTTCACATCCCTACATTGACCCACCTGATAAAAAAGCACAGCGTATGAAAACCATTGCATCGGTACGGCAAATTGGTGTGGCGAAGGCGCTGGCAGATTATCCGCAAAAACTGAGCCATGTTCCCTACATCCAGGATTTCACACGTCCGATCATCGCTGATACTGATCCGGATACGGTGATCGGAAGTTTACAGGCGATGGCAGCACGTCGTGACCATAGCGCTGTTCTGCACCAGACTGATTTTCCAACTGCGGTCATCCTGGGGAAGAAGGACCAATTCATCTCTGGCGAAATGCGGGAAAAACTTGAGTCTGAATTTGTCGATACGAAGTTTACGGTCATCGGTGAAGCTTCACATATGCTGATGATGGAATTTCCATGTGAATTATCCAAATCGTTAGTAGAATTACTATATTAAATTTTTAGGAGTGTTTGAAGAATGGCTTCGAAGGTATTTTTTACGGATATGCGGGTCCTCCCTGATTATGGATTGCTCGAAAAACTGGATGCACTCATGAAGCGCGCCGGAATGGAGAACATTGATTTCAAGGACAAACTGGTGGCAATTAAGATCACCTTCGGCGAACGTGGCAACATGGCTTATATTCGCCCCGGGTATATTGCGCGAGTGGTGAAAAAGATCCAGGATCTGGGAGGGAAACCGATCCTGGTCGATTGCAACACACTTTATTACGGCATGCGTGCCAATGCCGTTGATCATCTTGAGACGGCTATGCTAAACGGTTTCAACCGCATTGCCGTGGGTTGTAATGCCATGATCGCCGATGGTTTGACCGGACTGGATTGTACGGAAATTCCGATCAATATGGAGTATGTAAAAAATGCGAAAATTGGCAGTGCTATTGCCGCCGCGGATATCATTATCAGTGTCAGTCATTTCAAAGGGCACCAGGGCACCGGTTTTGGAGGTGCGCTGAAGAATGTGGGAATGGGCAGTGGCTCTCGACAGGGTAAGATGGAGATGCATGCGGCTTCAAAACCTAAAATTTTAGAGGAAAAATGTGTTGCCTGCGGAAAATGCATTCAGCACTGCCCGCAGAAAGCGATTTCCTACAATGACAATCGAAAAGC
>JAAZOK010000115.1 GCA_012797815.1 Chloroflexota bacterium
AGTGCAGCCTTTTCCATTTACACTTTACAGTTTTTCGAGCTGGGTGACCATATTATCGATCAGGTCAAAGCCACCCTGCCAGAAAGCAGCCTGACGAACATCCATGCCGGCTTCGTCCAATATTTGCATGGGAGCTTTGGATCCGCCTGTGGATAACATGTGGATGTAACGTGGCTTGAAACTATCCCCTTCCTGCTTGAATTGTTTATAAAGCGAGAGCACCAGGAGCTGCCCGAACGCGTAAGCATACACATAGAAGGGGGTGTGATAGAAATGCGGGATGGAAACCCACTCCCAGCGGAATTCTTCGCTGAGGGTCAGGGAATCACCAAACTGGTCTTTCAAATTCTGATAATAAGCATCAGATAGTTCATCCACTGCGGCACCCTGCTGGGTCATATCGTGGGCGGTCTTTTCGAACATGGCAAAGAAGGATTGGCGCATGATGGTGGCATACGAATCATCAACCTGTTTGAAGAGCAGATCGCGGCGCACATTCTCATCTTTTTCTTCAGACAGCAAACGGTCAATGAGCATCATCTCACCAAAAGTGGAGGCGGTTTCTGCCAGCGGCAAGCAGGCATGCTGGGTGAATAGACTGTGATCGGCTGCCAGCAGCGAATGGATGGAATGTCCAAGCTCGTGTGCCAGGGTGGCGACATCTTCCGCCTTGCCCTGGTAGTTGATCAACACCCAGGGGGTGATATCAGGGGCTACGGTGGCACAGAAAGCACCGGCGCGTTTACCTTTGCGCACCTCGCTATCCACATGCTGGGAAGCGATGACTTTGTGGGCTAACTGGGCAAAGCGCGGATCGAACTCGTTGAAGGAATCGAGCACCATTTCGGAAGCCATGCCAAAAGAGTAGTTCTTGCTGGATTCCGCTACGGGAGCGTAAACGTCGTAACGGCGGATGCTGTCTACACCCAACACTTTGGCCTTCAAACGGAAAAAGCGCTGGAAGACGGAGGCATTTTTCTTACACACCTCCAGAAGGGTATCGACCACCTCATCGGGGATGTCGTTGGCGAGGTTACGGGCAGAGATGGGGGTCTTGTAACTGCGCAGTCCGATATTTTCATTGCGCCAATCGCGCACGATGGTCTGGTAGATCTGCCCCAAAATTGGTCCTTCATCGCCATATACCTGATAGAGCTTCTGATAAGCAGCTGCCCGCTTCCCGGGATCGGAATTGCGGACCAGTGCCATCAATTCACCGCGGGTGAGTTCCCGCTCCTCTCCATCCAGTGTAACCTTGAAAGTGTAGTGGTTGGTGATGGAATCATACAGGCGTATGATAGCCGAAAAACCGGTGAGATCCTTGATGTTGATGATCTTTTCTTCTGCTTCGGAAAGGGTATGCGGTTTGAAATGGCGCATTTCCTCCAACCAATAGTGATAATCCCCGGAGCCTGCCATGAGGGCATCGGCGATCTTATCGGGAAGTTGCTTCCACCACAGGTTGAAGAACAATACTTTGTTGGATTGTTCTGCTGCAAACTGCTCGGTGCGGGCAGCCAGGCTCTGAGATTGCTGGTTCTGAGTATCTTCGGTGAACCATAATTCGGCATAATCGTTGATAATGGTGACCTGGCGGGAAAGGGCTTCCAACTCCTTGATGATCTCCAGGAATTTTTCCAGGGAGATAGCATCGGTCAGATCTGCCCGGCGTTTTTCAAAATCCGCCACCATTTTTTCTGCTTTTTTGAAAGCTGCTTCCATTTCAGGGGAACCGGCTGAAGAAAACAGGTCCTGCAAACTCCAACGGGATGGATCGGTATTTAATTTTTCAGGTGACATGGAATTTCCTTTTGATTAATGTTCTTAAGCATGACTAAACCATTATACTGCAACGTCATTTTGCTTTTCGTTATCAGCCGCAATGACGCATCTCATCTTTTCATGTAACCTCGCATTGGCGGCGATCATGGCATAGGGAGATTTGAAATAGTCGTGGCTACCTCCCAAATCGGTCACCAGTCCACCGGCTTCTTCCACCAGCAGCGTACCGGCAGCAATATCCCAGGGGTGAATGCTGATCTCCCAGTAGCCATCCAACCAGCCAGCCGCCACATAGGCGATATCGATGGCTGCCGAACCAAGCCGGCGAACAGACTGTGCACGCTGCAAGAAACTGGTGAAATGGTCCAGGTTATTCCCCTGTAACCCATCCGTTTCGTACGGAAAACCCGTGACCAGCATGGCGTCCAGTAGCTCCGTCTTATCGGAGACGTGTAACCGGGTATTGTTCAAGTAAGACCCCTGCCCGCGCTCGGCACAGAAACAATGCTGGCGGGTAGGATCATAGGTAACCCCCAGTACGATGTGCTCTTGGAAAGCATATGCCAGCGTGACGCTGAAAATCGGGACGCCATGGGCATAGTTGGAGGTGCCATCCAGCGGATCGATGAACCAACGGTGTTCGGACTGCCCGGCGAGATAACCGCTTTCCTCGGTGATGATGGTATGTTGCGGAAATGCCGCGCGGATCTCGCCCACCAGGTAGTCTTCTGAACGCTTATCCATCTCGGTGACCAGGTCGATAGGTCCTTTGTGATGGATTTGATGTTCTTTCAGATACCCCTGCATGAGCAGTTGCCCGGCATGTTCGGCGAGCCGGATGAGAAAATCTAGATCAGGTGTCATAACGGTCGATAACTCCAATGCATGATGTTTAGCGGATCCCCTGTACCTCTGCTTCCAACTGCTCGAAAAAAGTCTGCAAGAAAGCGTGCCTGCCCTGCGCCAGACGGCGCCCGGTTAAGGTATAGAGATGGTCATGCACATTGCGCAGCTTGAACAGGTACTCATGGTAAACACTGTGATGTTCCCCTTCAGCCAGTTTTCCGCTAGCGAGGAACTGGTCGGAAGGCTTGAAATAGATGGGTTCACCAGCCTGTACGGCATAGCCGATGGTACGGGCGATGCCGATGGCGCCGATCACATCCAGCTTGTCGGCATCGAACAATGATTTGGCTTCGATGGTATGCGGTTCTTCGGTCTTGCGGAAGCGATGAGCGCGAATGCAGTGCTGGACACGCTGGATATCCTGCTCATTCCAGCCCATTTCTTGCAGGACAAGCGCTGCTTTTTCAGCAGAAAGCAGATGGTGTTCCCCGCGGTTCTGGGTGGTGGGGTCGCTGCCGTCACAATCATGCAACAGGGCAGCGCTCAGGAGAATATCCATATCTGCCCCTTCGGCGGAACCGATGACCTGGCAAAGCTGGTAAACACGCTGGATGTGCTCAAAACCGTGCACCGGGTCAGGATACGGGTAAAAGCGTTGCGCGGATTGTAGATCAAGGATTGCACGTGTTGTCATGAAAAATCGATCACCTTTCCTTTTTTAATGACGGTCTGAACCAGGTTTTCTCCAAAGCGGTAACCCAGATGGCGATAATCGGGCACATTCAAAATCAGTAGATCCGCTTGCTTGCCTGGTTCGAGCGAACCGATCTTATCCTGCCGGTTGATCGCCGCGGCAGCATTGATCGTAGCAGCAGCCAGCGCCTGGGCGGGGGTCAGCTTCATATATCGGCAAGCCAGCGCGATCACGAATTGCATATTCCCACACCAGGCAGTGCCGGGGTTGAGATCGGACGCCAGCGCCAGCAACCCGTCACCGGCAATGATCTCTCTGGCAGGTGTGTAGTGGCTTTCAGCCAGACCGAAGGGGGTGCAGGGCAGAGCCACAGCTACGCTCGCGGAGGGAGCCAGTTTTCGGATGTCGGCAGCGGAAATCTTTACCAGATGGTCCGCTGAAACAGCGCCCAGTTCGGCCGCCAGCGCCGCACCACCGATGTTCTCGAATTCATCGGCATGGATCTTGAGTGGGTAACCCAGCGATTTGGCGGTTGAGAGAATGACGCGCGTATGTTGCAGGTTGAAAACATTGGGTTCGCAAAACACATCCACAAAGGGCAGCGCTTGATGGGTATAGCGCTGTCGCCACCAGGTTTTCAATTGGGGGAGTACTTTCTCAACGAGCAGGTCAACATAATCTTGCGTGCGACCGGAAAACTCAGGGGGAACGGCATGAGCCCCCAGGTAAGTGGGGGTGATATCCAGCGGTAACTCCGTCCCCAACTCCATGAGAATCTCCAGTAAACGCTGTTCTCCGGGCATATCCAGGGCATAGCCACTTTTGGCTTCGAGGGTGGTGGTGCCATGACGCAGTGCTGACCAGGCTCGCGAAGAAGTGGATTTTTTTAAATCTGCGGAGCTGGCATGTCGGGTAGCCTGTACGGTGGCATTAATACCACCGCCGGCAGCCATGATCTCCATGTAGCTTTTTCCTTCCAGCCGTTGGGTGAATTCATTGGCACGGTCACCCGCCCAGATAAGGTGGGTATGGGGGTCCACAAAACCGGGCATGACCACCTGCCGCTGGGCATCCAGACGGGCTTCATCGGGAAAGCGCTGCAATAGATCAGCACTGGTGCCAACTTGCAGGATGGCATCATCCTGCAGGTACACCGCACCGTCGTGGATGATATCCAATTCACCCAGGTGTGCACCGCGCTGCGGTCCACCACGCAGACAGATCAATTGAGAGGCGGAATGAATGAGCATAAGATGATCCTTCTATAGGATGGTTCAATTATAAGAGCAAAGGATGAAACAAGGCACATCCTGGTATAGTAAAATCATCAAACACAGAAAATCTATTGCTATTAACGAGGGTTTTTCATGAAAAGAAAGAAACTGCTCAAAAAGTTGGAGATCGTCGCATCGCTGCTGGTGTTTGCCGCATTGTGGATAGGGCTTTCCTACAATGTAGGGGGTCCGATCTATTCCGACGAGCTGCTCTATATTGAAATTGGACTGAACAACCAACGCGTACCCAACTACGGCAACCGCTATTTTCATATTTATCTGCAAAAAGCGTTCATGGCATTGGCCCCCACTCCGCTGGTCGGTATCCGGGTGTATTGGGCATTTTTAATTTCCCTGACCGCCCTGATGGTTTACTGGAGCGCACGTTCTTTTCTCAAAGATAGTACTTTTATCCATGGGCTGCTGGCAGTCGGATTCTTTTTCTCATATCGTTTGATCTCTTCCTATGCGGGGGTAACCTCGGTAGATATCGCAGCGATGATGATGACGACCGCTCTGATCTTTGTCTACGTGCAATACCAGCGCACATCCAGAAAGTGGCTGCTGGTGGCACTGGGAGCCTTGAGCTTTCTGGCTTTCAAGACCAAAGAAACTACCCTGTTTGCCAATGTTGTGATGATCGGATTTTTCTTCGATGAAGAAGGGAAATTCGCGTTCAGGAATGTTGTACCTTATCTAAAGGATCTGTTGATCGGTTTTGCAGGAGGAATCGCTTTATTCATCATTCTGGATTCCATTTTCCTGGGAAGACCGTTCTTTGCCATCAGCCCGGCAACTTTCCGTGAGGTGTTCCAGAATTATGCTTACACGGGCGGTTTCCGCAAAGAACCGGTAAGCTGGTATCAGATTTACCTGATGGATGATATCATGGTGGCTTTCGTGGCTTTCATCATCAGCGGGGTCAAGCTGCGCACTGCGCAGATCTCCCCTCAAAAGAAGATCGTATGGCTGTTCCCATTGCTACTGGTCAGTTTTATTACCGTGAACATGCTCAAGATTCCATGGGGTTTTATTGAACGATTTTATTTTCCGGCACTACCGGTGATCGCCGTGTTAGCCCCACAATTCATCTCGCTAAAGATTTCCGGAGATAAAAAAGAACTGTTGAAATTAGCGGGCACGGTATTGGCGGCAATGCTGCTGGTAGTGCTGCTGCGCCAATTCGGAATGCACTACGTGACCGGCATCGATTGGACCTATGGAAAATATCTGGAGAGCATCGTCTTTCCCATCCTGCTATCCGTGCTGATCGGGCTGGTGATAGCGGTAGAAAAACAAAACCTGCTGACGCTCGGCATGATACTGGTGTGTCTGGTGTCGTGGATGCTGCCACAACTCTCTTACAACTTTAAATATATCTACAACGAACCAACCACCGGACAAAAATTCCAGGCAAAGTACCAGCCATTCCTGACGTATCAGGATGAAATCACTGCCAGCGATGATGTGAAGATGCTGATCACCACTACCATCTACGAGAACAGTGATGAAGAAATGCGCACGCTCAGCAACAATCCCTACGATCTGTTGGGAATGTACAACATGCTGTTTGATCAGCGCACTACCCGTGATAATCTTGCAATCGTCTACCACACCGAAGATGTACCGGACGCGGTTTTGGCAGAACCGTATGACTTTGTGTTGTTATCGACCATCGATTGGGAATACCTGCAAACAAATACACCGCAGGTGATAGGGCTATTGGAACAGGCTTATTCTATCCAAATAGACGAAGAACACGGAATGATGTTCCTCGATCAGGTGCGTTAGATTTTTCGTTGCTGTGATTTGAAGATCAAAGGACCGCGGCGCGCCCGTTGGAGAATTGCTCAAAGGTGGTGGCTTGCAGTTTATTCAGGAGATCGTTGCGCATTTCGCACCACATGGAGTGCATGGGGCAATCTTCGGTAAAGATGCAAATACCAGGGTTGTGCGTGCATTCATTCAGCATGACCGGTCCATCAATGGCTTCGATCACTTCCAGCACGGAAATATCTTGCGGAGATCTTGCCAGGGAGACCCCGCCATGAGCTCCACGTGAGGTATGGATCAGCCCGGCAACAGAAAGCTGCGAAATGATCTTGGCAAGGAATGATGAAGGGATCTGCTGTTTTTCGGCGATGATGCTGGTGGGCGCTTTCTCATCCGGATCCAGTCTGGACAGGAAAATAATGGTTCGCATTGCGTAATCGGCTTGTCGTGTGATCTGCATTTCAATTCTTCCTCATTGGATAATTTATCTGAAAATTATCCACTTTTATAAGTCTAACAAATTAATCAGAGTTTGCAAGTGTTTCCAGTATAATCAGGCAATGTCAAATTTTCGATTCTATTACCCAATCCAGATCCGCTATGCAGACCTGGATGCCCAATGGCATGTCAATAATGCGCGCTTCCTGACCATTTTGGAACAGGCACGGTTACATTATCTGCTGGAGCTTGGTTTGTGGGAGGGGAAATCCTTCCTGGATTTGGGAGTGATCATCGCGGATATCCATATTGCTTATCTGTCTCCCATTGCGTTACTGGACGAGATCAGGGTGGGTACCCGCGTTGCGCGCATCGGCAACAAGAGCATGACCTTTGAAAACGAGATCCAGGATGGCAAGGATGGATCGACCAAAGCCAAAGCCGAAGTGGTAGTCGTGGCATACGATTTTCGCAGCCAGCAAACCCAAGCGGTACCGGCGGCGTGGCGCAAGAAGATCAGCGATTATGAAGGCTTAAGCGAATAAACCAGGCTGAGAACATTCTTATAAAAAGAGTGGGCGTGGTATTCTGACCTAATTCTTATGCTTTCTTTGGTAAAATCCAGATGAAAATAAAAAAGAGATCGGCAATTCATTCGAATTTGCTTTAATTGTCAAAAGGAGATTCTGTTGGCTGGATTGGAGAAGTTTACGCAGAGCGCACAGCAGGTACTAAGCCTGGCGCATCAAGAAGCCGAGCAATTCCATCATCCGCAAATTCGCTCCGAACATATTTTGCTTGGACTGATCCAGGAGAATAACGGAGTAGCGGGGCGGGTGCTTCGGGAATTGGGCGTTGAATTGGACCGTGCCCGCGAGATGGTGTTACGGTTGACCGGCATCGGTACTATCACGCAAGCTCGCATTGATCTATCGGCGGAAGCACAAAAAATCATCACCCTCTCTGTTGAAGAAGCACAGAAGATGAACAGCCGCTATATCAGCACGGAGCATTTGCTGCTGGCGATCGTGAACTCGGATGAAGGGTTGTGTGAAGATGTTCTGGCAAAATTGGGTGTGACCTTCGAACAGGTGCGCCGCCAGATCAATCGTGAGATCAATCAAAAACAGGCACCACTGTTGCGTGCCACCAAACCGGAAGAAGGCGCACAGGCTCCTTCGAAAAAAGGGAAGAAGACCCCGCTGGTAGACCAGCTGGCGGTTGATCTGACCACGCAGGCGGAAGAAAACAAACTGGACCCGGTGATCGGGCGTGAAAAAGAGATCGAACGGGTGATCCAGATACTGGCACGCCGTACCAAGAATAACCCGGCGCTGATCGGAGAACCGGGTGTGGGCAAGACCGCCATCGTAGAGGGGCTGGCGCAACGCATCACGGAAGGGGATGTCCCCATTCCGCTGTTGGGCAAGCGCGTTCTGCGGTTGGATGTGGGTTCCCTGGTAGCCGGGACCATGTACCGCGGGCAGTTCGAAGAACGTCTGAAGCGTGTCATCGACGAACTGAAACGTTCCGATGCCATTCTCTTCATCGATGAGGTGCACATGCTGGTGGGTGCCGGATCGGCAGGTTCATCCGTCGATGCAGCCAACATTTTGAAACCCGCACTGGCGCGCGGGGAGCTGCAGGTAGTGGGAGCCACTACCCTGGATGAGTATCGCAAGAATATCGAAAGCGATGCAGCGCTGGAACGACGTTTCCAACCGGTGCTGGTGAATGAACCCACCAAAGAAGAAACCATCAAGATATTGCATGGCATCCGTAAGAATTACGAAGAACACCACCATGTGGTGATCTCGGATGAGGCATTGGAAGCAGCCACCAACCTGTCGGCACGTTACATCAGCGACCGCTTCTTACCTGATAAAGCCATTGATTTGATCGATGAATCTGCTTCAAGGGTACGTATGTATAAAAGTGATGTGGCAAAAGTTACCAAACAAATCACCGATGAATTACGCAGCCTGCGCACGAACCACTCCTCTTTGATGGAACAAGGGGATGACGAGGCGGCGCTGGGAGTAGCAAAAAAGATCAAAGAATTGGAAGGACAGATCGATACCATCCGCGACCAGTGGGATCGTGGCAACAGCCCGGTGGTGCAGGTGGATGATATCGCTGAAATGGTATCCATGTGGACGGGTGTGCCGCTGATGCAGATGGCACAGGAAGAGTCGGTTAAACTGCTGCATCTGGAAGACGATCTGCGCCAAATGATCGTCGGGCAGGAAGAAGCCATTGAAAAGATCGCCAAAGCAGTGCGCCGGGGGAGAGCCGGATTGAAAGATCCGCGTCGCCCCATCGGATCCTTCATGTTCCTGGGACCCACCGGTGTTGGGAAGACCGAATTGACCAAAGCACTGGCGCGCGTCATGTTCGGCAGTGAAGAAGCGCTCATCCAACTGGATATGTCTGAATACATGGAACGGCACACTGTCAGCCGCTTGATGGGATCTCCTCCCGGATATGTAGGCTATGACGATGCCGGGCAGCTCACCGAAGCCATCCGTCGCCGACCATATTCTATTGTGGTATTTGATGAAGTGGAAAAAGCCCACCCGGAAATTCATAATACTTTACTCCAGATCCTGGAAGAAGGACAGCTGACCGATGCACACGGGCGCAAGGTAGATTTCCGCAACGCCATTATCGTGATGACGTCTAACATCGGCGCGGAAATGATCAAACGCCAAACCGGATTGGGATTCGTGCTCGAACAGGATGAAAAGAAAGGTGAGGAAGCAGCCTTCAAGGACATCCGCGAAAAATTATTGGATTCTCTGAAAAAAGCTTTCCGCCCTGAATTCCTCAACCGGTTGGATAACGTGATCGTATTCCACCCGCTGAATAAGGAACACATCCATCAGATCGCAGAGATGGAACTTACCAAGGTCGCCAAGCGCCTCTCCGAACGCGAGATCCGCCTGCGCGCCAGCCAGGCAGCTATCGATAAGGTGGCTGAGAAAGGATACGATCCGGATATGGGTGCACGTCCCCTCCGGCGTGTGATCCAACTTGAAATCGAAGATAAACTATCCGATGCGCTTTTAGCGGAAACATTCAAGGATGGCGATGATATCCTGATCGATGTTGACGCGGAAGGCAATTTTATTCTCCTCAGAGACGACGAACGCTTGCCCTCGCCAGGGGAAACCCTGGAAATGGGTGCGTAGTTCGTTTCACTCCACGCAAAGGGAAGATGCTCTGCATCTTCCCTTTTTTTCGATTTATACTTAGATTGAAAAACTATGGCAAAACTAGAAACAAGATATGTCTGTCAAAATTGCGGCAGGGTCTCTGTAAAGCCGCTGGGGCGTTGCCCGCAGTGCGGAGAGTGGGACTCTATGGTGGAGGAAGTGATCCAATCTGCCGGAGCTGAGCGGAGATCCAACGCAGTTGCAACGGGCAGCGCCAGACCGTTACGGTTGGATGAGATCAGCGGGGAGAACGTGGAGCGCTGGGAGATGCGCATTGAAGAATTCGCACGCGTACTGGGCGGGGGCATCGTGCCCGGTTCGATTGTGCTGGTGGGCGGAGATCCGGGAATTGGAAAATCTACCCTATTGTTGCAGGCGGCGCTGGATTTTGCCAGAGATAAAACCGTGTTGTATGTGTCAGGGGAGGAATCCGGGCAACAGATCAAAATGCGCGCTAACCGTTTGATGGTAAAGAAAGAAGGAAAGTTATCCACAGGTTTTCCACAGCAGTTATATCTGCTGACGGAAACCGATCTGGATGCGATCCTGGCGCATGCCCAGCAAATCCACCCTCAGCTTTTAATCGTGGATTCCATTCAAACCATGTCGATGAGTGCCTTCACCTCCAGCGCCGGGTCGGTGACCCAGGTGCGTGAATGCGCTTCACGCCTGCGCGAGTTTGCCAAGGCAAGCGGGATTGCGGTATTCCTGATCGGGCATGTCACCAAAGAAGGTATGATCGCCGGACCGCGCGTGCTGGAACACATCGTGGATACCGTGCTGCAACTGGAAGGCGATCGTTTTCAGTCCTACCGGGTGCTGCGTTCGATGAAGAACCGTTTCGGACCAACCTCGGAGGTGGGCGTCTTTGAAATGCGCGAAGCGGGTATGGTGGAAGTCACTAATCCATCCGAAGCTTTCCTGGCGGAACGCATGGAAAATACCCCCGGGTCGGCAGTAGCGGTAGCGATGGAGGGGACCCGCCCGCTGTTGATCGAAATCCAGGGGCTGACCAGCACCACCAACTTTGGCAATCCGCGGCGCACCTCCAATGGGGTCGATTTCAATCGTCTGTTGCTGGTCATTGCCGTGCTGACCCGCCGCAATCATCTGCGATTGTACGACCAGGATGTGTTCGTGAATGTGGTGGGCGGTTTTAATATGGATGAACCGGCAGCTGACCTGGCGGTCGCGGCGTCCATTGCTTCTTCCTTGCTCGATAAACCGGTACAACCGGATATGGTGCTTATTGGAGAGATAGGACTTTCGGGGGAACTGCGCTGGGTAGGGCAGATGGGTGCCCGGCTCAAAGAAGCGGCTAAAATGGGTTTCAAGAAAGCCATCATCCCCAAACGCATCCGCAAGATCGAAAAATTACCGGACGGCATTACCGTGATCGAGGCGCGTTCACTTAACGATGCGGTAAAATCAGCACTTAGCTAAATCAAACAAAAGAGGTCACAATGGAAAACATCCTGGAAATGAACCCGGTCTGGAAGGTGCGCTCGAATCACGCTCTTGAACATGCTACCCTGCATATCTTATCAACCAAGGTGACGCGCGCACGGGTAAGCGGAATATCGGATGCGGGAGGGTTCTGGCTGTTGGGCAACATCCCCACCGACCTGGTCATGGAAAGCGCTCGCGAAGCGTTGCAGCGTATGCAGGCAGGCGAAACAGGGCTGGCTATACATGAAAACTGCGGCTCCAATCTGGTACCCAGCATTGTTGTTTCAGGTGGATTAGCCTGGCTGGCGATGGCGGGCACCGGCGATAGTCCGCGCAAGAAAGCTCGTCGGATCCCGCTGGCGGTACTGATGGCATTGCTGGGCTTTGAAGCTGCCAAACCGGTGGGACCGGTATTGCAATCCAAAACGACCTCAACCGATCATTTTAACGGTATGCTGGTGAGGGAAGTGTTGTGTTATAAGCCCTACACCTTTACTGTTCATCGCGTCACCACCGAATTTCAAATGGGATAAGGATATGCCGGGAAATTCTTTGTCACCCGAAAAAGAAGACATGCGCGTGCATGTTTTTATCGGGGATGATCTGGATGCCATGACGAAAGCAGAATCTCTGTTGGTCAAAAAATTGGGAAATGCGGAGATGGCTGCTTTCAATATTGCCCGCCTGAACGGCAATACCGATGACCTGGATGAACTGGTTAAGAACATCAGCTTGTTCCCTTTTGGAAGTTCACGGCGATTGGTGATCTACGGTGACCCGCTGGCACGCATCACTTCTGCGAAAGATGTGGAACGCTGGCAGCAGATCCTGGAAAAATTACCCCCTACTGCTGAACTGGTGCTGGAATTCACGACCGGCTGGGTGAGAAAAAATAAAAATTGGATGTGGGGATCTTATGCCGACCATGCCTGGTTGAAGAAGTGGATTAAAGATAATGAAACCTGGTTGGTGCTGCAGGAGTTTCGTATTCCCTCCAAGCAGGAAATGCCGGCGCGCATCAAAGCCATGGTAGAGGAAGAAGGCGGAAGCATCGAGGAGCGCGCGGCTGGCGAGTTGGCACAGGTGGTGGGAGACGACATCCTCATGCTGCGCCAGGAAGTGAAGAAATTGTGCCTGTCCACCAATGGCGAGCGTTCAATCAGGGTTGAGGATGTACGTGTGTTGTGCAGCAACATTCCCGAAGAAGATGTATTCAGTATGGTGGACGCCTTTGCCCAGGGAAATGCCAAACAGGCGCTGCACCATTTGAAATTGATGTTCGCGAACCAGGAATATGTATATGTATTTGCCATGGTGGTGCGCCAGTTTCGGCTGCTACTGATGGCGAAGGAAGCCTTGCAAGAGACCAGCAACGAGCCGGCCATCGCAGGAATGCTGCATGTGCATCCCTATGTGGTGAAGAAGATCGTCCAGCAGAGCCGGCGTTTTAGTTTTGAGCAGCTGGAGGATATCTACCGGGCTTTATATGATCTGGATGGCGATGTCAAGCGCGGGCTGGTGCAACCCGATGTGGGGTTGGAAATGCTCTTCTTCGAAAAGAGCAACCGGGCAGCGCATTAATCGTAATGCAGTAGAGTATCGCGCAGTTCGCCCCACTTGAGGGCATCTGCGATGCCCTGTTCAATTGACAATTCTGTTTTCCAATTCAATAGTTTAGCTGCCAGGTCGGCGTTGGCATAAGAGCCGGCTGAATCACCCGGGCGGCGTGGTCCCTCGCGTTTGTTGATGGGATGACCGGTGACGGATTCAAAAGCGCTGACCAGCTCGCGCACGGTGACACCGTTGCCTGAACCGAGATTGATGACCAGGTAATTCTCCGGTGGATTGCCGGCACGGCGGAAGACCCCATCAAAATCGGTGACCGCGTTAATATGAGCGCGCACCAGATCCCAGATGTGGATGTAATCGCGGATGCCGGTGCCATCGCGGGTGGGAAAGTCGGTGCCGGTGATGACGAATTCAGGGGATTGCCCTAACTGTACTTCTACCAGCTTGGCGATGACATGCGAGGGATTCTGAACGTGCAGCCCGGAGCGCATTTTGGGATCGGCTCCGATGGGATTGAAATACCGCAGCGCGATGCCATGCATACCGTAGGATTGGCAGAAATCCTTCAGCACCATTTCCATGACCTGCTTGGTACGGGCATAGGGGTTGGTGGGATTGAGCGGGGAAGCTTCGGTGACCATAAAACCCGGCACCGTGTCGTAGATAGAAGCGGAAGAGCTGAACACGATGCGTTGGCAACCCACTTTATGCAGGGTATCGAACAGTTCTAAGGATTTGCAGACGTTTTCGTGATAATATTCGTAGGGTTTCTGGGTGGATTCGGGCACCACGATCAATGCCGCGCAGTGGATGACCGCTTCGATATCGGGATGATCCTCAAAAATGCCCTGTACCAGGGCTTTGTCGGCGATATCCCCTTTATAGAATATGCGATTAGCGGTGAACTCGGGTCGCCCTGTCGCCAGGGAATCCAGGATGATGGGAGTATGCCCACTATCTTCGAGGGCTGAACTGATGGTACTGCCGATATAACCGGCTCCTCCGGTAATGAGAAACTTCATCTTCCCTCCAGATGTGTAAGTTTATGGGTGGTCAATGTGCTTATTATACGATGCCCGTGCCAGTGGCATTGAAATCCTGCACCGCTTTTTGAGAGTATTCATTCTCCGCCAGACTTTTCAACAGGTCGAATTTGATGGTCAGGTGTTTCACACCGGCATTGGCAGCTTCGAGGACCTCTTGTTTGCTCTTGAAACTGGCTGCCAGCACTTCAATACTGTCACTGCCTGATAGCAGGTGCACGATTTTCGGTCCAAGAGTTTCTCCATCTGGCATCCATTGTTTGGCGCGATGGTGATAATAAATGGCATAGCTTGCTCCGCAGGCTTGTGCCAGCAAAGCTTGTTCGGGGGAGAAAATAGCCGTGATGGCACAGGTGTAGTCATCCGAGAGCCGGGCGGCAGCCTGAAAACCGAGTGTGGTGGCAGGGATCTTGAGGACGAGCTGGTGCTGCAAGATGTGGTGTGCTTCGAGCGCTTCCTGCACCATTCCTTCTAAAGTGTCAGCGGTAAGCTGGTAAAAGATCGACCCGTTCACGAGCTGTGCCATTTTGTTGAGCGTCTCACGGGGAGGAAGCGGACTTTTCGCCAGCAGACTGGGATTGGTGGTGGCACCCCCGATCCAGCCCCAACTGGCGGCTTGCTGCACTTCTTCCAGGATGGCGGAATCTACATAGATGGTCATAAACGTTGCTCCTACAAAGTCGCGTTCTATTATATCCTGTTCCTGGTATTGGGTAGGGAAGGATAAAAAGCTCGCAATTAATTGAAAAACGCACATATCCTGTGCATGGACAGCATGTGCGTTTCCCGACTTTTTTTATATTGAATAGTAAATTACACGGTCAGATCTTCTACCTCGGCAGTTGGGGCGTTCTCTTTTACCGATTTGATCCCGTTCTCCATACCGGATTTGGAGTTGTACATTTCACTCTTCCCGATGGGCTCGTTGTTCATGGCTTTCAAAATGAAGTAGGATTTCCCGTTGCTGGATTCCTTCCGTTCAAACCGGTCATCATCCTGTGAATTTTTGCGTACTGATTCAATGCCGTTTTTTGCGCTGGCTTTGGCTTTATAGCGCTCACTGGTGAGAATGATCTCCCCGTTGCCGGCTTTCAGGTTGAACATGAACTGATCTTTACTTTTTTTCAATACAAACTTTGCTGCCATTTCGATCTCCTTAATAAATTTTGTCTACACTTTAGTTTTGCTACTTATTATTATACAAAGTAGGGTGAAAGAAACAAAGTCGGCAAATACTGATGAAATATTAATAAGAGAACGAGCTGACACCGGCAGCGCAATTTTTTCTCTTGAAATGAGGCTGAGGTGATCTTTGTTACTTTATTTCTTCCCCTGAAATATTTAAAATGAAAATGGTGTAAGGTTTTTTTCGTTCAATCGCGTTCACGGTTGGCGAGGAGGGGAAGATGAAAAAGACTGCCGTATGCCTGCTTGTATGTACACTATTGTTCCTTGCTTTCGGGATTCAGCCCGTTTATGCTGATCAGCCGGAGCCACCTCAACCTCTGGTTATTCCTGCGGAAATCAATGCTGACCCATATTCCCAAACAGTCTTTTCGCCTAATTATCAAGCAGTGTGGGAAGTGGGGGTGTTTGGGGAAGGTACAAATTATTGTATACAAGCCTGCTGGGGTGATCCTTGTGGATGTGCATCAAGCTGTGGATATACTACAGGAACGTATTATTATTACCATCAATTCCGTTGTGGGGGTAGCAGCCCATTTTATCAAACCTGGACATTCTATAATGGACCGGGCGCCCCTGCTTATGATTCCTCAGTCGTTTATAAATGATCCGAAAAGGGCATCTCCTAAATGAAATTGTTTTCTATGAAATGGGGCATTCAATCACATTGAAAGATTAAACGATAGGCTTTAAAGAAAGCTATGCTTTCCTAATGACGTGGCTCAATGAAGGTTCTCAAAATTGGGACTAACCATTTCAAATTCAAGCAAATACTGAAACCTTCCTGGTTGCAGGTGGCGGGGGTGTTCATCATTTGTTGCGGCATCAGCCTGTTTTCTGCCATGTTGCATACGGTCGAGGTCACCTCCACCGCCGAGGTCGCACAGCACTGGCGTGGCAAGTATGACATCCTGGTCAGACCCGCATCTTCGGTCTCTGACGTGGAGCGGGACACCCGTTTGGTGGAGGGAAATTATCTGGGGAGCTCTTATGGGGGCATTACGGATGAACAATACGCCTTGATCAGGAGTATCGATGAGGTGGAAGTGGCAGCTCCGGTTGCCACGGTCGGTTATTTCGTGAATTCTACCGGTGCTGTCTTTGTGCGCCTGGATCCGGGCGAGGTGAATACTCTGTATCGCATTACCTTCACCTGGTCGGGGGATGACCCTACCCTGCAAGATGAAGAAACGCAGGTCGCCTACTTTGCGACCACAGATTTTAGCAGAAATTACATCCTGCGGGGCAACCTGGCTGTCGATCTGGCTATGTCCCCTGCACAACAATGGGCGTTGATGAATATAGGTATCATCCCCTCGCAGTGGGTGCTGGTGGCGGGGATCGATCCAGAGCAGGAAGCCCAGTTGATCGGGTTGGATACGGCACTTCTCGCAGGGGATTACCTGGAGGATGCTCCGCTGGAGGAGGGCTTGGAAAACAGAACGACCAAGAAGGTCAAGATCCCCCTCATCATCAACAATCAAAACTATACCGAGCTGGGCATCTCGATGAAGATCGAGGCTCTCCCGCTGGAAGGCAACGCAGAAACGATGAAGATCATCCAGATCGAGGGAGGGCAGGAGTGGCAAACCAGCCTGCGGCAAATTTATGATGCCCGTCTGGATGCAGAAGGGCAGCTTCTGCTCGATGAACAGCTTGATCTGAGCGTGGGACGAAAACCTCTGGCAATCCAATCGGTGGTCTTTAACACAAGCAGCGCTCCTGAGATCAGCAGTGATCTGCCCGGCAGCGCGTATACCACCGGCGGCGGGGTTAACATCGACCGGGATATTACCTTGCTACCAGGCAGCTATAGTTATGAGGCACAGACGCAATCCCCGTTTTCAGATGGACAACCGTTGTTTGCGCTTAAACCATTTGGAACCTGGGGGGAGATGCTGGGGTCTGAACTTGAGGTGTCGCGCGAGGGGTGGGGTGGCAGATATTATGAAAACATGCCGCTTATCCCAGACGATACCATGCTCTACCGCCCGTTGCAGGTTGTTCAGCAGAAAGGGTTCATGTTTGATGTGAAGGGCATTTATGATCTCAGTGTTATTCATGACAGCATCGACGAACTGACGTATGCCCCTCTGGGCATCTATGATCCTCCCATGGCAGAGTTGCAATATGATGAATCTGCACAACCGCTCGCTGCACAAACCATCTTACCGGGACTGAACCCGGGGGCGCTGGTGACGCGCCCACCCCTGGCATTGACCAATCTGCAGGGCGCTCGTTATTTGAGCGGGCGGGAGGATTATATCGATGCCATTCGTGTGCGGGTGGCGGGTATGGAGGGATATTCCGAAGAAAACCTGCATAAAGTGGAACGGGTGGCGAGTGAGATCAGCGAGCGCACGGGACTGCATGTGGATGTCATCGCCGGATCCTCCCCGCGCGATGTGTGGGTGCATGTTCCCGGTATGGGGTATCTGGAAGAAGCCTGGACCACCCTGGGCGCTGTGCAACATATCACCCAGGGCATCAATGCCATGAACATCGCACTGCTGATGGTCTTTTTGATCGTGGCAGGCGTGTTCATCGCGTTCACCACCAATGTATCTCTCATGTCCAGAATTGAGGAGATCGGGGTTTTGCGAGCGGTGGGCTGGAGAAAAACGGATGTATTCAGATACCTGTTGTCAGAACTGATCGCCATTGGTTGGATAGGAGCTATTTCTGCCGCGGGATTTTCGCTGCTGCTCACTCACGCGCTGGAAATGACCCCGTCTCCGTTCCCAATCATCGGCACTGCGCTGGCAATCCCCCTGCTTTATACAGTTTCCGGCATCCCTGTGATTCGGCGGGTGGTGCAGAAAACACCGTATGAATTGCTTCAAAGAGGTGAATTTTCCCACCAGCCCCGGGCTGCGAAGCGAACAGGTAAAAAACTCACTTTCTCCCGTTTCTTTCTCAACCAGTTCACGCGGCGCAGGAATCGCAATATTTTCACTTCCCTGACATTTTCAGCTGCCATTGCGCTGCTCAATCTGGTCGTAAATATCCTGTTAAATCTGCAGGGCATCCTGCAAGTCACTTTGTTGGGACAATTCATCGCGCTGCGCTTGCGGGCTTATCATTTTGTGATCGTGGGGATTGCTCTGGTGATGGGCATGCTGGTGATGTACGAAAATCTGATGCTGGGCGTACGGGAACGAGAGAACGAATTCAAATTCTTGCATGCCGCAGGTTGGAAGAAGCACCATATCTCCCGGTGGATCGTTCTCGAGAGTGCTTTTCTCAGTGGGCTGGGAGGAATTGTCGGAAGTACACTGGGAACGCTGATCTTCTGGGTGTTTTCAGGCACTTTCACGACCAATATGCTCGTCATTTTTGCTGCCAGCTTGCTGGGGTCTTTGCTCATCGGGATCGTCATCGCCGTGCAGCCGGCGCGCAAGATCCCCCAACGACTGTTTCTGCGCTATAAGGTGAATGGTGAGGGAACCGGAAAGAAAACGAACCCCTTGCTGCTGGTCGCTCTGCTGCTGGTGATCCTGGCAGGGATCACCTTTTGGGTGGGCAGAGGCTCGCTGCTACCGCAAAGCTGGTCCAGAAGCACGCCTGCAGAGGAAACGCTTTACGACCAATTTGGGATCGATAGCGCGGCGATGATGACCACCATCGAGAATATCAGCGGGGAAAGTGGGGAAACATTGTCCGGCAGCACTGCCTCAAAAACAGTTGCGGAAATTATACAAACCCTTGAAAGCTATGGAGTAGCCATCCGGCGCGAGTGGGTGCCCCTCCAGACGCTCACCATCTATGCTGCCGATGGCGTTGAAGTGGATACCATCGATGGAACTGGCTCTTCATCTTTGGGCTTGGTGGGTACGGAGAGTAACCGGCTCATATCCATCGCAGCTCACCTGGGGAACTTGCAGGAGTACGCGGGAAAGAAAATCCCTCTCCTGTATAAACCGGATGCGGAACCCTGGCAAACGGCGGACGTTCTGCGAGGGAAGATCGTGCTGGTAGACGGAGTTTTGGGGGAGAATGATCCTTTAAATAACGGTATCGGGGCAGCCCTGGCACAAGATGTGGGTCTGGCAGCGACTGCCTTCACAGTGAGTGCAGATTTGAACTCCGAAATGAAAGCTATCCTGAGCACTCGCCAAGACCTATCTGCCAGTGTAGTCCTTGGAGAGGCGATCAGTGGCGTCATACCAGGTCAGGATCATCCGGAGAAAGAGATTTGGATCATTACCCATTACGGTTCTTCATCAAACAGCCCGGGTGCAGATCAGAACGCAAGTGGCATTGCGACCATGCTCGAACTAGCCCGTATGTTCAAAAATGATCCCCCAGCATACAGCGTGCGCTTCATCTTCTTGCCGGCACAGGGGGATGTTTACAGTGGCTTGACGGCATATCTCCAACTTCACACCTCGCAGGCTTCCCATCTTATGGCTGTTTTCGATATTGCCTGGACGGGAAATTGGGAGAAAATACTGGTCAGCGAATATCTGGATGAAATGGAACCTTATGTTGACGCTACTCGCATGGAGGACGAGGGGCAGTATTTTGTGCAAATGTATTGGACGAAATCCGTTGATCTGGATGAAGACGATATACTGGAGAACTTCACGCAACAGGTAACCCGGCGTATGGGGCTGAGCGAGAGTCCGGCAGCTCTGCAATCCGCCGTGGAACAGGCCGGCGAAAGGCTGGGTATTCCTCTTACGCGCTCACTGAACGAATGGTATTTTCCTCTATCTCTTTCGATCCTTTTATCCGATGATCTACCAGCCGTTGGAATTTATGGGGCGGGCAATGATATGCTGGGGAGCGAATACGATGATCTGTCTACCATCCAGGAAAAAGATCTGGTCAGGGCGACCGCTTTGATTTATCAGAGTGTACAGAATGTCATGGGAGAAGAAAGATGAAAGATGTTCTGCTGGAATGCCGGCAATTGGGCAAAGACTACCACATCGGTACGCGCACGGTGCATGCGGTGAGAGAGATCTCTCTGCAGTTGCAGCGGGGGTCTTTTACTGCTATTATGGGTCCTTCGGGCAGCGGCAAGACAACATTGCTGAATTTGATCGGTACACTGGATATGCCCACTCATGGAAAATTGTTTTTTGAGGGAATTGCAGTTGATTCGCTCAACGATGACCAGTTGGCTGATTTTCGCAGGGAAAATATCGGGTTTGTCTTTCAATTGTTCAATCTGATCCCTTCCCTGAATGTGATGGAAAATGTGATGATCCCGCTTTTGCCCTTTCGCAAGGAGCTTTCATTCGATCTGGAAGATAGAGCCAGGGAATTGATCGCGATGGTTGGACTGGGAGAGCGCTTTGATCACCTGCCCGGAGAACTTTCAGGCGGGGAACAGCAGCGAGTTGCCCTGGCACGTGCCATGCTCAATCATCCCAAATTGATCCTGGCGGATGAGCCGACCGGCAATCTGGATACGGGCATGGGAAAAGAAGTGATGAGTTCGCTCAAAAAATTGAAAGAAGAACAAGGTACTACCATTTTGTTGGTGACGCATGATGTGCATATTGCCTCCTACGCAGGGGAAATATTGAATATTCAAGATGGCATACTCGCTTCATAAGGTGCGTTGGCGGAAAGTCAAAGAAATCATCATGAATACAATGTGAATTCTTAAGCCTGTTGGTAGAATATCTTTAATTGATGATAAAAATTACCCCTTCCATCTTCCTTGATGAAGCCGAATTGCATTTTGATTTCGTCCATTCATCCGGTCCGGGCGGACAGAATGTCAACAAGGTCGCCACAGCGGTGCAGTTGCGCTTCGATGTGCTGCACAGCCCTTCCTTACCGCAGCCGGTGCGAGTCCGGTTGGTGCAGATCGCGGGCAATCGCCTGAACAAAGACGGGGTGCTGGTGATCAATGCCAGCCGCTACCGCACCCAGGATGCCAATAAGGAGGATGTTATTAATCGGCTGACAACACTCGTCCGTGAAGCTGCGCATCCTCCGCGCAAACGCCGGGCTACCCGCCCATCTCGTGCGGCGGTGGAACGGCGACTGGAGAAAAAACGCCGCCAGGCGGCTAAGAAGCGCCAGCGGCATACGACCGATTACGATCAAGGATAGAGGTCAGCATAGAAAATGACCTGCTATCGTTTATTAAATTCTTGTTTAAAATCCCAGCTTTTCCTTTACCAGAATCAGGGTAGTGCGCCCGGGGGTGATCTCTTTGTGTACGATCAGCAGCTTGCTGACATTACTGTTCATCCCATAAGCCTGGAAAGCACGCTCGTTTTCCAGCGGTAGTGTATATTCGTAAATCCGTTTCATGGCTTCATCCAGATTCGGTACGATCTTCTGCGTTCCTACCACCCAGATCACGTGCGCGGCGCTGGCAGCATATCCTGCTAACTGGCTGCCGGTATTGGATGCGATGACCACCGCGCCGTCTTCGGTCACGGCATGCACACTGCCTACCGTATATTCGGGTGTGGCACCCAGCTTGATCATCTCACGTGCCTGGGTCTTGTTATCCATGGTTGCCAGTTTGACGCGCACCGAATCATAGCGTTTGTCTATCTCCGCCGGCACTCCCAGGGTTTCGAGGGTACGGGAAGTGGCGGTGAAAACCTCTGCACCGGCAGGGATGTTTTCGAATAGATGCTTCCTGGCTTCATCTTCACTTTTGGCAAGGAGCGCATGAATACCATGTGCTTCGAGAGCTTGGCGGGTGCGGTCGATCTGTTGGTCATCTGCCAGAACCGCGTATTTTTCATTGGGCACCATTTTTGATTTGGTCATGATGTTCTCTCCTGTTGGTGTTGTTTTTATGTTACGATACGAGTGTAGGCTAAACAACATATGTTGAATATTAAACATGTGTATGAAAAATCGGTCAATCACCAAAACATGGATTGTGTCGGGAAAACAACAAAGGAGCAAAAATGTTGGAAAATACCCCTGTTACCCGGTATATCGACCCGCGGGTGAAACGCACACGGGCATTGATCGAGCAAGCTTTCCATGATCTGCTGGAGGAAAAGTCGTTTCAATCCATCAGTGTGCAGGATATCACCGACCGGGCGGAGATCAACCGCTCTACTTTTTATGCTCACTATAAGGATAAATATGCACTGCTGGAAAGCAGCATCACGCGCATCTTTCGCCGGGAACTTGAGCAGCAGACGTTAAGCGCTTGCCATTACAGCCGTGAAAATCTACAAGCGTTGATCGTGACGGTATGTGACTTCATAGCACTGGCTCACAAACAATATAAACCGGCTGACAGTCAATTTGAGGTCCTGGTTGAAAAACAAGTTAAAAAAGAAGTTCAGGCATTACTTGAGCACTGGTTGGAAGAATCCGGTCCAACCAACAACATTAAAATGGCTGCAACGGCTGCTACCTGGGCGATCTATGGATTGGCATTACAGTGGAATAATGATAAAAACCATGGAAAAGTGGAGCAATTTGCAATACAGATCTCACCGCAGATCATGGGGATCTTACAAATAACGCAGTAAAGTTATTCTTCTTAAAACTTTCTTGTAATTGATGAAGTTAAAAGCTAATCTTCGTAGATCTTTTGATATTCGGCTTCCTGCCGGATATTCTCAAAATCAGGATCTTCTTTGGACCATTCTTTCATATCGGGACGCAATTTGAGGGCTTTTTTAAGGGTGGTGATAGCCTGTTCTTTCATCCCGGAGACAGAGTAGAAACAAGCCAGGTTGTACACTGCAATGTATTCCCATTCGGGTAGGATCTTCAACTGGGAGACCAGATTTTCTTGAAGAGCGACCCCTTTTTCCAGTTTGCCGTGTTCAGCCAGGAAACGCGCATAGTGCCACTCGTCATGCCAGCAATCCCCCAAAAATTGGTTATAGAGCGCTCTGCCACGTGTCCATTCATACAATTCAGTATCGGTCAATTCTTTTTCAGTGAGCCGGTCAAGCCAGGTCAGGACTGCTTGGCGCACACGTACATTTTCATCGAGGACATCATCCCAGCTATCAAGTTTGTGTTCTTCAAGCACGCCATCGTTGATCTCGTTGATATCATCCGGCATCACTTGCACTTCTTGGCCGTCTGCAGCAGCTTGTAACCGCTCCAGAAACGTGTTCCACCAGAAGGAACTGTGCACCAGTACGTCTTTGAACGACCAACGCTGGGTGGAACCGATCTCGTTTCTTTCTTCTTCACTGAGACTGTCAAGCAATTTGCGCTGGTCAGTGGAAACCAGGTCAATAATCTTTCTGATTTTTTCTTTTATGGACATGGGTATCACCTATTCTTTGTTGGGTGTCTTTTTATTGTAACAAATGGGTACGTGGAAGCCAATATACAATCATCCTGGCCGTGCTGGATAAAGGAGAGAAAGTTTCCATACCACTTATTCCATTGGAATGATATCAGGATTCTCTTCAACGGTGGTTTTTCCAGCAGGGCTGCGTTTGTTCACCAGGCTGATGCCAATAATGATGAGCCCCCCACCCATCAGGGAGGGCAAAGTGATGGGTTCTGCCAGAACAAGGAAAGCGATGACCATGGTTGCGATCGGTTCGATATACAGATAAGCTCCCACACTGGCGGATGATAGATTCTGCAGCGCGTCATAATAGAATACATATGCCAGAAAAGTACAAAATATGCCCAGATACAGGATGCTTACCCACCCGGATAGTGCAGAAGCATTGAAAGATTGCCAGCCTCTACCGGCCAGAAACTGGACGCTGGTGAGCAACCAGCCTGTCAGCATGGAAAAAAAAGTCGTTTTCCAGACGGAGTGGTGTTTTAATGTATGGCTGAGCAAGATGGAATAGATGGCCCAGTTAGGGGCACTCAACAAAACATAGAGATCCCCGGGGGCGCCGAATCCGTTGCGGAAGATACCACCGATATCGCCATTGCTGACTACCAACAGGACTCCCAGTGTTGCCAGAGCGATACCGAATACCCCCCAGTTGCCTAATTTTTCCTTGAGCAGCAGCCCGCTGAAGATTACCATGAAAAGAGGCGTGGAGGCAACGATCCAGGCGGTGGTGGATGCCTGGGATGTGACCAAGCCGTTTGATTGTAACCACTGGTGCAGGGTGATCCCCAGGAAACCCAGCAGAAAATATTCAGCCAGTTCTTTCCAATCGGAAATGCGCAGCATTCCCTTGTGGAGATTAATGGGAAAGAGACACAGGATACCGATTAAAAAACGCAACCAAACCACTGCCACCGGTGAGAATTGCTGCACGGCGATCTTTGTGGCGATGAAGGAACCTCCCCAAAACATCACGGAGAGGACCATTTTTAATTTTGATGCGAAGAGTGGATCTTTGGAGCGCATATTAAGATACTTTTAAACAACGGATTTCGAGGCTGCGGCGATGGGGTCTGGCGCGGTGTTCAAAGAGGAAAATACCCTGCCAGGTGCCCAAACTCAGCTTTCCGTCATCAATGGGGATGGTGAGACTGCTATTGGTAAGGGTGGAGCGGATATGGGAGGGAGAATCATCTGCCCCTTCCAGCGTATGGCGATACCAGTTCTGTCGCTCCGGAGCGAGCCTTTCATAGAACTGCTCCACGTCCTGGCGAGCACTGGGGTCGTATGCTTCACAAGTGACCAGTGAAGCGCTGGTATGCGGTAGAAAGAGAAAGCACATCCCTTCCTGTACCTGCCATTCGTGGATCAGCGCCTGCACCTGCCTGGTAAGTTCGATCATTCCCTTGCCTTGTGTTTCGATCTGAAGGGCAGTCTTCAACCAATCCATGTGATTCCTTTCTGATTTGATTCCCAATTTTAGCCGTTTTTCCTGTTAATGGATGATTAATACTGAAATTAACGTAATCAGTCTAGAATGTAGCGTATAAAAGACAAACCACCACACCATTCTGGAGAACAGGAGCAAATGCTTGGGCGATGACCTGCAAGAAAAACTCGAATTTCAAGCGCATATAGGAAATTTACTGGGAAATCTCGAAGATATACCAGGAACCGTCAAAAAAATAATCCACGCATTGATTTCCATCGCCGCTGCCGATCAGGGTTACTTATTAATACGCGATGAAAATGGGGAATTTAAAACCATGCTTGCGTTGCTGTCGAACGGGGAAGAGTTAAAGGCACCGCAGAGCATTCAACCCGAAATCGTTTTTGAATTGGTGGAACGAGAGCATAAATCCATCCTTTCCCAAACCACTCAGCAGGATGACCGCTTCCGGTCGTTGTTGAGCGTATCGGCTTTTCATATATTTTCCATGCTGTGGGTACCCATTAACATGCACGGTAAATTGGTAGGTGTAATTTATCTGCAGAACCTTTCCAAGGAAAGCCGTTTCACAAGAGATGATTTGAAAATGGCAGAATTTGTAGCCCCCGGTATCGGGCTACTGCTTGACCATGCCAGGTTGCAGCAGATCATGTTGGAGAAAGGGCGTCTGGAACGCGAAATGCAGATGGCGCGGGAAGTGCAGGACAGTCTGATCCCGAAAGAAATACCTGCGCTAAAGGGTTGGAAAGCCGATTTTTGCTGGCAGCCAGCTTTTGAGGTCGGTGGTGATTTTTTTGATTTCATCCCGATCGATGAACACCACCTGGGGTTGGTCATCGCGGATGTCTCGGATAAGGGGATGCCGGCCGCGCTTTTTATGGCACTATCGCGCACCATCCTGCGGGCGGTGATTGGAGGAAACCATGGCAACGCGGCGGAAATGATCACGCGTGCCAATCACCTGATCCACCAGGATGCCAGAGAAGGCATGTTTGTGACCCTCTTTTTCGGAATACTGGATACAGAGAGCGGCAAATTAACCTATGTCAATGCCGGGCATAACCCTCCTTTTTTATATAATCAGAAAAAAGAAAACCTCTCAAAACTCATGCCAACCGGAATGGCATTGGGAATGGAAAGTCACTTTGCGTATCGAGAAGGAATCGTTCAAATCGATAAGGGTGATTTCCTTTTTCTCTACACGGATGGAGCCCTGGATGCGATGGTACGACAAAAACCGTTCAACGAAGAAGAACTGCTGGAATTTATCCAACGCCATCGCAATGGCGATCCAAATCAGATCGTAAACCTACTGCGAGATTTTCTGTGCGGGGAAACTTCCGAATCTTCTTCCAATGATGATCTGACCATTGTGGTATGGAAGCGTAGTAATCGTGCATGATATCAAATTGCGGATAAGGACTGATCTTCTGGTGCCTTGTGGTTTTGCCGATGGCGAAATACCAGGATAAGCATCCCAAGATTGAGGGCAACGCTGATCCAAAAACCCCAGGTTTTATCGATGAAAAGTGATATCGAGAACAGCGAGAATAACAACACGACCTGATCATTAAAAGCAACTACGAACCAGGTGAGCAACCCCAATATTTGCCCCAAAGGGAGGAAAAACAACCCCCCCAGGAGCGCAATGCCACCCATGACCATAATTACGGGCTGCAGCGGCAGGATGAGCATGTTCACCAGCGGAGAGAAAATAGAGAAACCATCGAAATAAGTGACCATTACGGGAAAGGTTGCCAATTGTGCTGCCAGCGTGGTGAAAAGATAATCTCGGAAGAATCCATGCAGCACTTCGGGTGAGGGTAAGTGACTTTTTTCAAGCAAGACCTTTCCGTGCTGTGCGAAATAATCAGAAAACATAAGAATGCCAAAGGTGGCACAAAAGGACAATTGAAAACTCACGTCCCATAAAATGAAGGGATTAGCTGCCGCCATGATGGCAGCCGTGAGTGCCAATGAGTGAATGCCGATCACTTTTCTGCCAAGCAGATAAGCCGGGATGGCGATGATGCCCATGATGGCTGCCCGCAAAACAGCCGGTTGGGCACCCACAAAGAGAGTATATATTCCCACCGTCAGAATAGAAAGCAATGCTCCTACCCCGTATGGAAAAATGCGATTGAAAAATTTACTAATGAGATTGGTGATCAATGAAATATTAAAGCCGGAAATGGCGATGATGTGTGCGGTGCCGGTAACACGATAAGCATCCACCAGATAATCAGGAATACGTGATTCGATACCGAGCAGGATGCCGGATAGCAGTTCGCATTCGGGAAAGGGCATGATGGATTGCAATACAGTGTGGGAAGTGCTGCGCAATCTGTACAGTACGCCCATCAAAGATATATCTTGAGGTGCCACTTCAGCAATAACCCGGGGATAAAACATCTCGAATTGGATGCCATTGCGGAGAAGCCAGGAGGCATGGGGTTTGGTGGTATCATCCAGCGCCGGGATGAGCTGACCCTGCAACGTGAGGGTGGCGTGATAGGGAAAATCAAATACTTCGGGCAGCCGCACGGTTATCCTGCCCTGCGCTGCCTGCCAGGAATCATCTGCTTCCTGGTAAGCTTGCAGTTCCAGAACGGTTTCTGAGGAACCGTGGGAGTCCACGGTTGGTTCTACCACTATTCCCTTTACTACCAAGCTGCTTTGTGAGGTATCGATATCATGGCTGGGTTGCAGGGAAGATCGTACTTTGAGCGTATAAGTCTGCGCACCTAACCAGACGAAGGTCAGGAGCAGTGCAATGAAAGGGAAAGTTTTGAATAGTGGGGATCGATGATTGAAAATTCCAAGCAATAACAAAATAAGCGGAAGAATGAGCAAAAACCAGGGGAGCGGAAAAGAAAATTGGGAGGCTGCTATGATTCCGGCCAGGAACCCTGCTGAAAACCAGAGTAGCACCAATTTGGGCATCGCTACACGGCGAATTCCTTCAAGCGGGGATGATCCCTATAAAAACCCTGATATTTTTCTGGCAACAGCACGGCGATGCGACACATGATCTCTTCTGTGTAACGCTGTAAGATTTCAGCCCGTTTCTCTGCATCCTGGATGGGCGGCAGGGTGAAGGACTGTCCAAAGCGTGCGATCATGTGCGGTTTTCGAAGATGTTTCAAGCGGTCGATCGCGAATTCTGTGCCCTGGATACCGACCGGCACAATAGGAACACCAGCCTTCAATGCCAGCATGGCGGTACCCGGTTTCCCTTCCGCCAGCTGATGGGTATGGCTGCGCGTGCCTTCAGGAGAGATGCCAACGGCCTTGCCTTCGGCGAGTGCTTGAGATGCCTTGCGAATGGCGGTGAAATCTGCCACATCGCGGTCGATCCAGATACCCTCCGCGGTCTCGGAAAACCAGCGGATGAAGGGATGGGTTTGATATTTGGTAGTGATGAGGGCGGTGATATCCGGTCGGCGTGGGTTGGTGAAGATCAGGGGAATATCGATATAACTGAGATGGTTGATGGCAATGATCAATCCCCCTTCGAGTGGAATATTATCCAACCCAAGGAATTGGGTCTTGGTCAATGTGTGCATTAAAAAACGTACAATACGCTGTAGGGTTGCTCTCTTCACTCGGTTGTTCTCCTGATTTATTCTAACTCAAATGTATGAACACCGGGATCGCTGTTTTCGTTATGGGTCGGTAAAGATGAATTCTTCTGCAACTTTCTGTTCATTTTCCACAGGATCAAGAAGGTTGTAAGCCAGAGCAGGACCAAAAGGGCGCTAAAAACATGATCCCAAATTGGAGAGAAAAGTCCATTCATTCCAATTTCGGTTGACAAACTACCCAGACTGGAAAGAACTGCCACCGAATTCCAGGTTCCATGGAGGGCAATGGCGATCAATAAAGGGATGGCGGTAGATTTTTTTCTTACCGGCTGCATGAAACCGGCATATGCATATCCGACCAACCCACTGCAGGTGATATGCAGCAAACCGGTAGCTGCCCGCAAAAGTATGCTGGAGGCGAATGTTTCCACCCCTAACTGGATAACCATTCCACCGCTTTCTACCAGGGCAAAGGCAGCGCCAAAGTAAAGCCCGAGGATGAACCCTTCAGCCGGTGAGATGGAGCGTTTGTGGAGTGTCCAGATAACGATTGGTTTGAGAGTCTCTTCGATAAATGGCAGGACGAGACCAATCAGGAGGAAAATAAGCGCCAAAAAGAGCGGGTTACGCAGCAATGTTCTGGCATATCGTTCGATCAGAGGCATATCGAGCTGAGACAAATTCTGAGGAATGGAAAAGGAATCCATCCATTGGCGAATCTGTGGCTGTGTGGAAAGATATAGCAAGACGCCGGCTACTACCAGAGCGATCACGATCATTTCAAGCAGTAAGATGAGCGCCATACCGTAGCTGGAAGAGATGCTCAAAGCAGCGGAACGTTTCCTTGCAGAAAGCGGGCCCAGTTTTCTTCTTCCAAATTCAATGAACCAGCCTATGGGTATCCAGATCATAAGAGGTGTCAAATAAGGAAGGAAGGGCGTGAAGAATCGTTGAAGGATCGTAAATTGATCGATCAAAAGAAATAATCCCCAGATCAGCAAAGCAATGCTGGCGAATAGAAATGAACGAGAAGCCCTGATTTCCCGTGAATGTGGGGCGGATGGTTTTTTAAGAGCTTGGATGGCAGAATTGATATGAAAAAGCGATAACAATAAACATACAGAAGCAATGGATAGCAGAAAAGCGATATCCTGGTCTGTTAGATCAAGGAAGGCACTAAAGATACTGCCGCCAGCAAAAAAGCCGGCGGCAGTAATGATCGTGAATAGAAAAGCGAATAGGCTGAGAATGAACTGGGTGATCTTCAGCCAGTCATTTTTATTGTTTTCAACCACGACTATTTTTCAACGATAGTGACGCTGTTGACACTGTCGTAGAATGGATCGGCTGGATCCAATGAGTAATCACGGGTTTCCAGCGCGTTAAGCACATCCATTCCATCGATGATCTTTCCAAAAACCGTCAGATCACCGGAGAAATCGGTAACTGCGGTCTTGGTCAGCATGAACACTCCGGAATTGTACCCCGTGCCAAGGCGGTTGAAAGAAACCAGCAACCCGCCTTCATCCAGGGTCTGCCCGGAAGTGAATTCATTGTAGAACACAAATCCCGGACCGCCATACAGGGTATTAGAGGGGTCACCACTGAGGGCATATTCATCAGTGGATACGAAGAATTCATTATTGTCATACCAGCCCTGATCCGCCAGATATTTGAAATAGGCAACGGTATAGGGTGCGGTATCTTCGTAAAGATCAACCACAATGTCGCCTTTGTCGGTGGAAATGATGGCTTGCAGATCTGTGGTGAAATTGGTATCCACGGCTGGGCAGACACCCAGTTCTTTGTCGGATATGTTCATAACATTGATCATGGTAGCCAGGGTGTAAATGCTGCGGTCCTGGTAAGGGCTGTATTGGCGATTGTTCACGTATAAGGTGGGTGTTCCCGTGATACCGAGATCATCAACCTGAGAGCGATTGAAAGTGATCTTGTTGAGTAAGTTTTCATCGTTCATATCGGTGTTGAATTGATCTACGTCCATGCCAAATGCGGTGGCTTGGTCACCCAACCAGGTGCGGAATTCATCTTCACTGTAGTAATACCAGGTGGCCTGATTCGCGAATAAGGTGTCCTTCATCTCACCGAATTTCCCCTGGTTATTAGCAGCTTCGGCGGCCTGGGCAGCGATGTTGGAAACACCCCCCGTCGTTACATAGCGGAATACGATACGTACATCCTGAGGATAAAGCTGCTGCAGGGTCTCTAAAACAGGTTCGAGATTGGCGCAATGGGAGCAGGTGAAGTTGCTGTAGGTGATGATAGTGTACTTTGCATCGGCTGGTCCGTATGCTAAATCGGCATCCGTAACAGCAGGGACCTTTTCATCCACCGGCGAGAGCAGCACGTCATCGATCAAATTGAAAGGCTGGCAGGGCTCATCAACGGTGGTAAAGGGTGCCGCCGTAGCTTCCGTGGTGGCAGCCTCTGCAGCTGTATCACCGGTTGGCTGTGTGGCATCCGTTGCATTGCTATCAGCGTTGCCAGAAGAACAGGCGGCAATAAAAAGCAGTGCAATCATAAGGAAAGCAGTTAAATATTTACGCATGGGTTTTCCTTTCTTAAATAAGAGTATTTTACTCCAAATAATCCAATATTAAATTACGTAATTCCGATTGTACCACTTCAATGGGCTGGTCGGCGGAAATGATACGCCAGCGCTGTGGTTCCCGGGAAGCCATTTCCCGATAGCCCTCCCGCACCCGTTTATGCAATTCAAGCCGATATGCGTCCATGCGATTCCATTCCCCACCCCCTTTTTTTCTTCGGTTCAAGCCTAACTCCGGGTCCAGATCGAGCAAAATGGTGAGATCGGGTTTTAATCCAGCGGTGGCGAAATCGAGCAAAGTGCGCAGGGTTTGTAAGTCATTGCCATGCCCGTAGCCCTGGTATGCCAGGGTAGAATCGGCATAGCGGTCGAGGATGACAATATATCCCTTTTTCAATTTTGGCTTGATAACCTCTTCTACGATCTGAGCGCGTGAGGCGCAGAACAGCAGGGTTTCGGTGCGTGGATTCATCTTCGTATTTTTAAGATCCATCAAGATAGTGCGGATCTGATCTCCGATTTCTGTCCCACCGGGTTCTCTGGAGAAGAAAACTTTATAACCTTTCTCCGTCAGAAAATCCGCCAGCAGGTGGATCTGTTGGGTCTTTCCGCTTCCGTCTGGTCCTTCAAGGGTGATGAACATGGTCTTTACTCTCTGAAAATTCGCACATGTCGGTTGGGTTCCTTGCCATAGGAATGGGAGGTCAGTTCCGCTTCTCGTGCTAATTCATGCTGAATGCGGCGTATTTTAGCCGAAGCCGGTGCCAGGTCGACCCAGTGTTTACCCGCCTGCACTGCGTCAATAGCGTTTTTTACTTCCTGGCTGATGCGGTCATAATTAAGCGGTTTTCCGGAGGAACCACCCAGCCGGAATATCTCCGCCAGCGCCTGTTCCATTTGGTTTTCAGAATTGGCTCTCAGCACATAAATGGGAATACTTTTTTCTTCTGCCATGAGGATGGGTTTTTGGCGGCTGCGATAATAGGATTTCAAGGTGATGAAAACATCTGCTTCCTGCAGATCGCGCACCACATTGGCAGGCAATCCAAGACGACGAATGGCTTCGATCAGCCGGTTGCGGGCAACACCAAAGGGATAGATATTCATGGAGGGCAACAGGGATTGAGATTCCTTTACCGCGGCAGGAGCATAGGATTTAGCAGGGAATGTTGCCCTATTTTCCTGCTTCCCATAGGTTCCATTTCCATTTTGCCTGCGCAATCCCTGTGATTGTTGCAAGGCGGTCTCCGCACGCGGTTGAGGTTGGTGGATGTGAATCTTGCCATTTTCATCGCGACTGCGAACCTCGGGCTCTAATGGATAACCGCGCACCAGCGCATCTACCGCAGCAGCCACATCGGGATGGATGACCAGCTGATTACGATCCTGGATCTCGATCAATACATCAAAAGTGGGAGGGGAACGGCGCTCGAGCACGGTCTTTTGCGTACCGCGCCGGCGTGCCTCTTCATCAGACAAGGTGACCGATTCAATGCCGCCCACCAGGTCAGAAAGGGTGGGATTGAGCAGCAGGTTTTCCAATGTTCGCCCGTGGGCAGTGGCGATCAACTGCACCCCGCGTTCTGCGATGGTGCGGGCTGCCAGGGCTTCTAATTCGCGACCGATCTCGTCGATTACGATCACTTCGGGATTATGGTTTTCCACTGCTTCGATCATCACTTCATGTTGCAAGGAGGGATTGGAAACCTGCATACGACGGGCACGACCGACCGCCGGGTGAGGGACATCTCCATCCCCGCCGATCTCGTTTGAAGTATCCACGATCACTACCCGTGAATTTTCGGCGCGGATGCGGGCTGCTTCGCGCAACATGGTGGTCTTGCCGATACCGGGTCTGCCCAGCAGGAGAATGCTCTTCTCCGATTTGATCAGGTCTTCAATGATATCAATGGTGCCATAAACAGCCCTACCCACCCGCAGGGTGAGCCCGATCACATCGCCTTTTTTATTGCGTATAGCCGATATGCGGTGCAGAGTACGTTCAATACCGGCGCGGTTATCGCCATCGAATTCACCAATGCGCGAAACCACATTGGCAATAACTTCATGTGTGATCTCTTTGTCACTGAGATCCAATTCATGGTCGATGTACCGTGCCACCGGAATGCGCCCCAGATCCATAATGATCTCAAGCAGATCATCGCTTTGATTTTCATGATTGAGGACGCGGGTGAATTCGGAAGGAAGAACCGACAGCAACGCCGGTAGATCGTCAGTAATATTATTTTGCTTCATCGTCATTTGGTTATTATTATCTCATGATTCAAAAGGACTGATTAAAGAAAATTATTAAAAACTAGGGATGGGAAAATGGTGTAGAAGGTTTTGCGATTCCTCGTTCTTCCAGAAAATCTGCTTTTTGAAAATCCTTTGCCGGGTTTAATACAGCCAGGTTACGCACCATGAAATGATCCTCTCCGGAGAGCAACTGCGCATATTCGTTCAGAAAGGCTGCATCCAAAGGACGGTGCGTTGGTTCTCTGATCAGGACGGTGTTAAATAGCTTGCCGACTTCAAGCAGTAATGCGATCAGAAGTTCGTGTTGATGGGGTAGATTGTTCTCCAGCATGGGTGTGACGACGGCGCGATCGGCAAAATAGCGGATGCGTGCGACACCACTGCCCTGCACGCCGGGAGTTTGTAAAACAAGATGGAACACGTCGGAAAAATTCCAGCTTTGCAGTGAATTTTCCATGGGAGAGATAAAACGGGAATAGAAGGAGGAGACAAGCCTCTGGTGCTCTTCTTTGGCATAATTCCAAGTTGCCCCGGTAGATGAGAGTTGTGGGATATGGTCCAATCGCCACAATTTCTGTACACTGTAAGTATGGAAGGCATTGGATCTCAGCAGGGCGTATTGGTCTGACCCGGCCGGCGCGTTTGCCAGCAAATGACATTTCCCTGCGCTGCCCGTTTCGTAACTGATGGCATCAAAAAGATTGTGCGGTAGATCGCGCTGGCAGGAAAATCCATAGGAGAGTGCGGCTGAGTTGCTGCCATATTGTACCTGGGCATATTCCTGCTCCTCGCCATTCTGGATGCGGAAAGAAAAAGAGCAATCTTTGGATGAAGAAGTGCTTTTGATGAAATCAAAAATGGGATTAGTGACCGCTCTTAAAAAAGAACGTTCTGTATCGAAACACAGAACGTTGTGCGCATTCTTCAGTGCCTGCGGGATATCCATTAAACTGAATGGCTGGATGTCTATGAGACCACCTCAAGGAAATAACGGTGGAAGCGCGTATCCTCGGTCAGCTCGGGGTGGAAAGATGTTGCCAGTAGATGTCCCTGCCGGACTGCGACGATCTTTCCGTTGGGGAGGGCAGCCAGGGTTTCCACATCCTTGCCGACCGATTCGATCAACGGCGCCCGGATGAAAATACTGTGAAAAACGGGTTCTTCAGTGCTAACGGTCGTTAAAACAGGGATTTCAAGATCGATCTCAAAACTATCCACCTGCCTGCCGAAAGCGTTGCGTTCCACCTGAATATCCATCAAGCCTAATAAGGGTTGTTCGCGGTGGGCATCTTTGGATAGAAAAATGCTGCCGGCGCAGGTGCCCCAAATGGCATGTTCTTTTCCGAATTGTTTCAAGGGTTCAAACAATCCGAAATCCACTGCCAGTTTGCCGATGGTGGTCGATTCACCACCCGGAATGATCAGGCCGGTCAGATCCTCCAACTGCTGCGGAAGCCGCACCTGAACAGTATCAACGCCCAGACGCTGCAGCATGGCTTGATGTTCAAGGAAAGAGCCCTGCAGGGCCAGCACCCCGATCTTCATCAAGACTACCAGCCGCGATCTGCGATCAGTTCTTCCTGTGGAATATTGGATACCTGGCGTCCCACCATGGGTTCACCCAGGTTGCGACTGACCTCTGCCAGGATCTTAGGATCGTTATAGTGGGTAGTGGCTTTGACGATGGCGGCTGCCCGCTTGGCGGGATCGCCGGATTTGAAGATACCGGAGCCGACGAAAACACCATCAACACCCAGCTGCATCATCAAAGCAGCATCGGCGGGGGTGGCAATGCCACCGGCGGCAAAATTAACGACCGGTAGCCGGCCCAATTCACGGGTCTGCATCAGCAGTTCATACGGTGCGCCCAATTCTTTGGCGAAAGCCATGACTTCTTCTTCAGGCAAATTTTGCAGTTTGCGAACCTCGCCCAGCACACGGCGGGCATGACGGACCGCTTCGACTACATCGCCGGTACCGGCTTCACCCTTGGTGCGAATCATGGCGGCACCCTCACCGATACGGCGTAGCGCCTCACCGAGGTTGCGGCAGCCACACACAAAGGGTACTTTAAAAGCATGTTTATTGATATGGTGCTCCTCATCGGCGGGAGTGAGCACCTCAGATTCGTCGATATAATCAATGCCCAGGGCTTCCAGAATTTGGGCTTCAACGAAATGACCAATGCGCGCTTTTGCCATCACAGGAATGGAAACCGTGTCCATGATCTTCAAGATCAATTCAGGGTCACTCATACGAGCCACACCGCCCTGTGCGCGGATATCAGCAGGGACGCGTTCCAACGCCATCACTGCCACTGCTCCGGCTTCTTCTGCGATCTTGGCGTGTTCGGGCGTTACTACGTCCATGATCACGCCGCCTTTTAACATTTGGGCAAGCCCGACCTTTAGTTTAAAGGTGCCTTTTTCTTCAGCTCCCATTTCAAAAACCTCCAATAACCAAGACTCTTGCAATCCCATTCTACCACGCAAGCCCATTACGAAAGATGTGGAAGTCCGGTAGATTCTTCCCGATCCTGTGTTTCACGTGAAACATAGAGAACCATTTATGCCGCTATGGTTTCACGTGAAACAATTTTCCTCCGAATTCGATATATAATGGAAAATCGTCGAGGTAAATATGAATGTCATTCAATTAGATCAAGTTTCGTTTCAATACACCGGAGGGTTTGCGCTCAAGGAAGTGGATTTTCGGGTGCAAAGAGGGGAAGTGTTTGCCCTGCTGGGACCCAACGGTGCCGGCAAGACGACCACCATCCGCCTGATCAATGGGCTATTGAAAGCTTCCAGTGGCAGTATCCGCGTGCTGGGGTTGGATCCTTATCAGGATGGAGTTGCCATCCGCCGCAAAAGTGGAGTATTGACGGAGACCCCGGCTTTGTATGAACGCCTGACTGCCCTGGAAAACCTGCGTTTCTTTGGAAAATTGAATGGCATGCAGTCAGGTGACCTGCAACGTCGCATTCAGGAACTGCTGGATTTCTTTGACCTATCGACTCACGCTCGCCAGCGGGTGGGTACTTTCAGTCGTGGCATGCGGCAACGTCTGGCGATCGCACGTGCCTTGTTACACCGCCCGGAACTGCTTTTCCTGGATGAACCGACTTCGAACCTTGATCCTGAAATCGCTCGCCAGGTACAGGATCTGATCTTGCGCGTCAAGCAAGAAGAGGGCTGCAGCGTGGTGATCTGCACCCATCGCTTATATGAAGCAGAGCAGGTATGTGACCGGGCTGCTATTATGCATAAGGGACAACTACTGGCGCAGGGAACACTAGGCGAACTGCGCGAAGCAGCCCGGATTTCCAAAAAGGTGCATATCCAGTTGCGGAAGGATCTTTCGCAGACACTGTGGCAGCAATTGATAAAATTGCCCGCTGTCGAAGGTGGTGAACAGAACGATGCACATTCACTTATATTAAAGGTATTGGATTATGAAGTAGTGCCCGAGATATTGAAATGGATGGTGACACACGACCAGGCAGTACTTTCCGTGATTCCGGAACAGGCTTCTCTGGAGGAGATCTATTTTGAACTGCAGAAACGGGTCGAGGTGAAAAATGAACATTAGAAATATCATGGCTATTGCCCAAAAAGACTGGCTGGAAGTGCGCCAGAATAAATCTGCAATGATCTCGATGATGATCGTGCCCTTTATTTTCATCGTTTTTCTCCCGTTGTTGATCACGCTAATATTGCCCGGGGTGTCAGGTGGGGTGGAGAGCTTCGTCAATGACCCCGATATGCAGGTTTTCTTCACTATGATGCCTGAATCTATGTCGCGTGTCTTGCAAGGTCTGGATGCTGCGCAGATCATGATCGTGACCGTCTTGGGTTATATGTTCGCGCCCATGTTCCTGATTGTGCCTTTAATGTTTTCTACCACCATCGCTGCTGAATCTTTTGCCGGAGAAAAAGAACGAAAAACACTGGAAGCGCTGCTTTACCAGCCAATCAGTGATAAAGAATTATTTTTCGGGAAGGTGATGGCAGCCGGCTTACCCGCCATAGCGGTCACCTGGCTGTGCTTTTTCCTCTATACTATTATTGTGAATGCTATTCCATACGCCAGCTTTGGACGACTGTGGTTCCCTTTGCCAGTCTGGTGGTTGCTGATCTTCTGGGTATCACCGGCTTTGATTGCCATGAGCATTTCGCTGACCGTCATGATCTCTATCAAGATACAAACCTTTATGGGTGCTTATCAAACCAGTTCTGTGGTAGTGCTGATCGTAGTGGTGTTTTTCATCGGTCAGATCACCGGAGTATTGTTCCTCAGCTCACTGGTAACACTGGTGATGGGCGTGGCGTTCTGGGCTATCACGGCAATCATTGGGACAATTGCTATCCGTTCGTTCAGCCGCCAGAAATTATTAACGGATTAAACCAGGAGAGGAAAATGACGGAGATTAGCGGTCGTGTAAATCAAAAAATAAGTGTGGTACTGCTCCTTATCATGATCGCCGGATTGCTGGTGGGATGTGCCCAAACCGATATCCCGGCGGTCAATCAAATGGATATCTCTCAGGCTGAAGACCCGAGCATTGATAAGAATGTGGTCGTCTTCTACGACGATGATGCGGGGGACCAATGGAATTACGGAAAACTGTATGCCCTTATGGTGCGCAACCTGCTGGGACATTTCCGCACGGAAGTGACCCTGGTGGATGTGGGGGATTACCAGGCGGGCATGTTGGCTGACTATGCAGCTGGTTTATACATCGGGAATATTTATGATTACCCGTTGAGCGATGATTTCCTGCAGGACGTGATTAATTCTCAGAATCCTTTTTTGTGGATGAATTCCAATATCTGGCAGCTCTTCAAAATTGAGGATTGGGGGGCACAACAAAAATTAGGATTCCAATTTATCGAGTCCGATATCATCAACCCCGCCATCAATATCCTCTATAAGGGCATAGAACTGCCCCGTCTGGAATCGGATGTGTATTTCAATCTGGTCAGCATCGAGGCGGGCTCTCAATGCGAGGAACTGGCAACCCTGCAGATCAGCGGTGCAAAGGACCAACCCTATGCTATCCGCTGCGGTGATTTTTATTATATTACCCATAACCCCATGTCAAATTTCTATGCCAGCTATCTGGTGTTTGCCGATCTGCTGCATGACTTGCTGGATACCGATGTGGTTGAATCGCACCGCGCACTGGTGCGATTCGAGGATCTCACTCCCGGGAATGTGAACTACGATGTTATTCGGGAACAAGTTGATTTCCTGTATGAAAAAGGGATTCCTTTCACTTTTGGCGTGATCCCCGTTTATACTGACCCGGAAGGTGTGTGGGGGGAACCGGGCAAGACCGTTTATTTATATGAAGATTTCATGCTGCAAGATTTGATCAAATACATGATCGCGCATGGCGGTACCCCGGTTTTACATGGCTACACCCACCAATATGATTCCATCACGGGGGTGGATTATGAATTTTGGGACGGAGAGAAAGATGTGCCATTCCCCGAAGATGATTACAACTGGGCTTCTCAGCGCATTGCCGCCGGCATCGAACAATTCAGGAAAGCTTTCGAATTCGACCCGGTTCTGTGGGAAACGCCCCATTACTCGGCTTCTCCCAACACCTATTTTGCGCTGGCGCAATATTTCGATGTGATCTATGAACGCGTGATGGTCTTCAACGATGTGAACATCCCCTCGGCGACCAATCATGTGGATTACAACAAAATCGCCTATATATCACAGACGTTCCCTTACCAGATCTTTCAATCTTTTTATGGGTTGCGCATCATCCCTTCCAACCTTGGTTATCTGGAAGAAGGAGGAGAGGATGAGTTTGGCGTTCCACCCACGTCGGCGGGAAAAGTGCAATTAGCCAAGATGTATTCCGTAGTGAGAGATGGCGTGGTTTCTTTCATGTTCCACCACTGGCAACCTTCCCAGAATTTCTACGATACTGTCAATGGGTTGGAAGAGGCGGGCTATACCTTTATGGGTGTCGAACAGTTGCTGCAAGAAACGCCACCGCCGTATAAATAATAAAACAAACGTTCTATATTGTACTCAAAAAAGAACCCGCTCATTAATATGGAAGCGGGTTTTATTTTGACTGCGTCCGGTGGGCTATTCCGACTGTTCCGGTTCCACAAATCCGACTGCGTAACTTTTTTCTTCATCCATAATGATCTTCAAATGGTTATCTTTGCGATAATCCCTGACTGCCAGCAGCCGTAAATGATTCATCAACCCCTCGTCGGCGCTGATAAAATCCGCCAGGTGGTTGGGTGCATGCTGGAAGAATGGTTTGTGAAAAGCATTTTCGGGATCATCCAACAGGATTGCCAGCGGATAGATCTGTGCTTCCAACAGGTCCTGGAAAAAATGCGTTCCAAGAGAAGGTTCGGGCGCTGCGCCAATGTCCTTGCCGGAAAGCTCGATCAGGGCAGCGGTGTTGAAGATATCGCTATATGCCACCGGTACACCCAGGTCAGTATTGGTGCTGCCCCAGCGTCCGGGACCGATCAGGACATATTGTTTTTCTTCCATCTTGGCATTGACCTGCCCGATGGCGCGTGCCAGTTTGTAACGACCGGTGTCATCCATTTTATAGTATTCTTCAGGAGGTACAAACAGGGCGTAAGTAATATTGGAAACAGTACCCTGTGGAACCATGAAATAAGTGGAAAAGAGGATATCTTTATCCTCTAAATCAGGCGGTATCTGGTCTTCGATTCCATTAGAAAGATGGCTTTGCGGGCGACATTGCAAAATGGTGTACTGGATGGTGGGTTTTCCGGGTTCCGGTTCATCGATATTGAGCGTAAATTCCAGATCCACCGGTGCGTTGTAATTCATCTCCAACTTTTGAAGGATCTTACGCATGCTAAGTGCTAGATTGGTACGGCGCAGCAATTCATCGAAGGTAAGCACGATGCGCTGGCGGTCTTTTTCCATCAGACGGCTGTGCATGGGGGCGAAATAGCCGTCTTCGCGCAACTGGGCGATGTATTTCAACGGGATGTAATCACTACCGATCACATCATGCACAGGCAGGGTCTCGAATATGTTTTTTTGGATGTTGATGAGATCCACATATTTTTGCGAACAGCGTTCCACGGTTTGAAAATCAGGCACGGGGCGCAGCAACGGGTGACTGAGAGCGATCAAGCGCGGGTAATCATTGCCGACCCGGTCCACTGCACGCGTTCCCAACCCCCACACCAGGCGCACAAATCCATCTTCACGGCGGATCTGAGGAGCCCAGCGGTAGAGGTTACGGCTGAAAGCCACCCCGGCAGCGTCTGGCAGATAGTAATCCCCAAACTGCTCCCCTTCTACTTTCATGATCAGGATCGCCATGCGTTCATCGTAATCTTGCAGTCCCTTTTTACGGCGGTATAAAAGAGCATTGGGATTCAAGGTAGAAGCCCATACGCGTGTGATCGCCTGCGTCAGTGCCACCAAATTTTCTTCATAACTACCCTGATTGGGCAGAAAAAAGCTGTCGTATTTGCCGGCAAAAGAAGTCCCGAATGAATCTTCCAATAAGCTAGAAGAACGCACGATCAGGGGTGCTTTACCCACATCTGGCAGAACGACTTCCAGCGTTTCCAGGATATCGGTGGGAAAATTTCCTTTCAGAAAATCTTCCACAATCTTGGGATAATCTTCGCGCATCTGTTCTTCATTTTTATATTTCTGATCATTCCAACGCTCGAAGCGGTTCATGGTGATAAAAGAATATTGTTCGTTGGAGCCGATGAAATAGTATTCCGGTTTGGCTAACAGCGGTTTGAGATCATCATCCAGTTCATTTTGCAGAATGCGATGTGCCAGCAGCATCCCGGCAGCCTTCCCCCCGATGCGTCCGGTGCCGATCTTGCGCTTGCGGATTTCAGAAAGGTCCTGAATGGTAAACCAGCGTTTAGCAATGTTGATATACGGTAACTGATCGCTGATCATGGTGCGGATGAGCACCACGATGGATTCCTCGAGATGATGGTAATAGGCTTTCTGCTCTTCTGCCGGCAACCTGAGAATGGACCAGGCATGCTCGAAGACCAGTTCCTGGGGCGCCAGCTCGGGATTGAAATCGATGGTGTGGCGGTCGGTGTTGATACCGCGCTCCACCAAAACACGGGTGACGATCTCCTGAAACAAGTCATACGAAAAATGCTGGCTGAATAACAGGTCGGTAAGCTGATCGCGCACACGGGAGGTTCTTTTTTCCCATACGTCCGACGCTTCTTCTCCGACCGGATTATTGACTCCTTCGCGTGCTTGAGATTGGATAGCTTTTTCACGCACTTCGGATTCGAAGTCAACCTGGGTGATGATATTGCGGCGGAACAATTCCTGGCGCATCTTGTGACGGATGCGGTCGCTGAGGATAGGGTATTGCCCTATAGCCAGGTTAATGCTCATCAATCGATCAGTGGAATTAGAGAAATCCTGCATGCTGGGTTCACATCCTAGATTTGATATGACAAAGAAGCTGGTAAGGGATAGTGCTGGAGGACAATAAATGTGCAGCCAGAAAGCTTCTTGATCTGTCTAGCGATTATAACAAAACGGATGGGTTGAGGTTGATTACATAAATCCCGATTATCCGAGGTGCATTGGCATGATTACATGCAGATAAGAATCATCGCTGACGGGGCGAATCAGACCGGGTGTGTTATCTGCATTGGTCTCGAGCACGGTATTGGGGGTGTCAATGACATCCAGCACATTCAACAAGAAACTGACATTGAAGGCGATCAACAGTTCAGGACCATCAATATTGGCTTCTACTACCACCTCACCGGAGCCGCGCTCCTCCGACTGGGAAGAAAATTCCACGATGCCAGGACCCTGCTCCTGCGGTTGGATATGCATGCGGATGACATTATTGCTTTCGCGGGCGATGATCTCAGCCTGGCGGCAGGCTTTTTGGAATTCGGTGGTGGTGATGGTGGTGCTGGTTTTATAACTGCGCGGAATGATGGCATTGTAATCGGGGAATTTCCCATCGATCAACTGCGAAACCACCTCGGCATCCTTCAAGTGGAAGATAACCTGACCGCGTCCCTGTGGAACTACCATACTAATAGATTCATCACCATTGGTGGCGATGCGCGCCAATTCGCTCAAGGAACGTGCCGGGATGATCACTTTCACGGGAGCAGTCACTGCGGAGGATAGGGACGCTTTCTTCACCGCAATGCGGAAGCCATCGGTGGCTGCCAGGGTGATCTCGTTACTGCCGATTTCCATCATGACACCCTGCAGAACGGGGCGTGCCTCATCGGTGGAAGCGGCAAAACTGACCTGCTGGATCATTTCTTTAAAATCGGCGATGTTCAATTCCACGCTATTTTGCAGGTCGGGTACTGGCATGGGGGGAAATTCTTGCGCATCGATGCCTTTAATATCGAAGTTGGAAGTACCACAATGGATATTGAGGGTTTGCGTACGGGTGTTTAAAGTGAGATCGACATTGTTGCCGGGCAACGTACCGATCAGGTCGGAGAAGATACGCGCCGGGATGGTGATGGAACCCTCTTCTTGAATTTGGGCACCGATCCATTTGGTAATACCCAGTTCAAGGTTAGTAGCTGATAAACGCAAGCGCCCCTCATCGGTTGCAAGCAAAATATTATTCAATACTGGCAGAGTGCTGCGGGGGGAAACTGCCCGTGTGACAATACCCAGCCCATGGGCAAGCTGCTGCTGTGAGACCGTTAGTTTCATGCGATACTCCCTCCCGGAATGATATTGGATGTAAAAAGTATACAACGAGCGCACATAAATTTCCAGTCGAGAAGAAAGGATTCTGGTGAAAATGGACAGGTTTTATCTGGTAGGAAAGAAAAAAGCCAGGTGTATTTACAAACCTGGCTTTAATTGATCTGTAACTATGTGTTAGATCCAACCGCGTAATTGCATGGCATTCACTACACGATTGATGGCTACCATGTAAGCGGCATCACGCATGAAGACCTTTTCACCTTCACTCATTTCATAAACGCTCTTGAAGGCTTCGGTGATCTTATCATCCAATCTTTCAAGTACTTCGCGGCGCGTCCAGTAAAAGTTCATATCATTCTGAACACCTTCAAAATAAGAAACGGTGACACCACCGGCATTGCATAAGAAATCAGGAATGACGAACACGTTGTTGTTTTTGAGCACTTCATCCGCTTCAGGGGTGGTAGGACCATTAGCACCCTCCGCGACGATGCGCACCTTGTCGCTGATCTGTAACACGGTTTCGGCGTTGATCTGCCCTTCGATAGCAGCAGGGATGAGCACATCCACGTCTTTTTGCAGCCATACAGAGCCATCTTCGATCTTATACCCGGCAGCTTTGGCTTTTTCTTTGTCGATGGTGCCGTACTGGTCGGTGATGGATTGCAGGAAGATCGCATCCACGCCATCATCTTTGCTGACCACATAAGAAGTGCGGTCAAAGCGATCCCAATAAGAGACACAAACCACTTTCCCTTTGAGCAACTCTTTGAAACCGATGGCAGCATACTGGGCGACATTTCCGAAACCCTGAATGGCAGCCGTGCACTTGCTGGGGTCCATTTTTAAGCGCAACATGGCTTCGCGCAAGTTATACACCACGCCGTAGCCAGTAGCTTCGGTACGACCTTGAGAACCACCCCCACCGACAGGTTTTCCGGTGATCACACCAGGGGTATATTCGCCCGCCAGCTTGGAATATTCATCCATCATCCATCCCATCATTTGCGGGGTGGTACCCACATCAGGAGCAGGGACGTCGCGGCGGGGACCAATAGAGCGCCATACCTTCTGCATGTAACCACGGCATAATCGTTCCTTTTCGCTCAGTTTTAACGTTGCGGGATCAACGATCACACCGCCCTTGGCGCCGCCAAGCGGGATATCCGCAACCGCGCATTTCCATGTCATCCATGTTGCCAGTGCGCGTACGGTATCTACAGTTTCTGAGGGGTGAAAACGGATGCCGCCCTTGCAAGGACCGCGTGCGTCGTTATGTTGCACACGAAATCCCTCGAACATTTTCATGCTGCCGTCGTCCATGCGCACGGGAATCCGGAAATGAAATTCGCGCATTGGCCAACGTAAGAATTCACGCACTTGTGGATCCAACCGTAACTGTTCTGCCACATGGTCAAATTGCTGTTGAGCCATCTTGAAGGCATTGGTTGTTTCATTCATGGTCGATTCTCTCCATGGTAAATTATTTAAGGCAAACGCATTGGCTTTTACACAAAACAAACTTTAAATATCCAAATGCCTTATTTTCGTACCCTTAGTTTAAATGTTCCCTGTTCACCGTCAAGGTGAAGAACCTCGCCAATCGAGATGATGTCTTACGGTATCTCAAAAATAGTGGGACAGCATGCAAATATTGCTACCTGGATAGCGCTTCTTTTAATAACCGGCGGATAAGCTGCGGATCGCCTTTTCCCTGACAGGCTTGCATGGCTTGCCCGAACAGCCAATTGAAAACGGTCTCTTTGCCGGCATGATAGCTGGCGACTTCATCAGGATGTTCGAGCAGCACGCGGGTGACCACTTTCCCCAGTTCGTCTTCGGAGGAGATCAACTGCAAGCCATTTTCCGTGATGATCTCTTGTGCGGACCTGCCACTTTGCAACATTTCCTTGAGGATCTCTTTGGCGGAATTCTTGTTGACTTGGTGCTGCTGGTGCAGCTTGATCAGTTCCACCAGGGCAGCGGGGGAGAGCGCCAATTCCTCAATCGATTGACCGCTTTCGTTCATCCAGCTGAAGACATCCCCCAGGATCCAATTGGCAATGACGCTGGCAGAGATATCCTGTGCGGAGGCTACCGTTTGCTCAAAAAAGAGACCGGTAGCTTTATCTTGAATGAGGGCATCTGCTTTCTCTGCTGAGAGTGCCAATTCCTGCTGATAACGGGCTCGCTTTTCCACCGGGAGTTCCGGCATGTTCTGTGCAACGGCATCCACCCAGGTCTGATCCACGATCAGAGGAGGCAGATCCGGTTCGGGAAAATAACGGTAATCATGGGCTTCTTCTTTGCTGCGCTGGCTGAAGGTTTCACCCTTCGCCTCATTCCACCCCAGTGTCTCCTGGCTCACCTTACCACCCTGTTCCAGAATGCGCTGCTGGCGCTTCAATTCATATTCAATGGCACGTTCCATGGAATGGATACTGTTGAGATTCTTGATCTCTACACGGGTACCCAGTGGAGCAGTTTCATCTTCCCGCATGGAAACATTGGCTTCGAAACGCATAGCGCCTTTTTCCATATCTCCGGTAGTGATGCCCAGATAACGCAGCAACAGACGTAATTCCTGGCTGTAAGCACGCACCTCTTCCACGGTATGCATATCGGGTTCGGTGACGATCTCCAGGAGAGGGATGCCGGCGCGGTTCAGATCGACCAGAGAGAAAGAAATTCCATCATCATTGATATGATTCAACTTTCCGGTATCCTCTTCCAGGTGAGCGCGATGGATACGGATGACCTTTTCTCCTTTCGCAGTGGTGATCGGTATCCAGCCATCAAATGTGATGGGATATTCGTATTGGGATATCTGATAACCCTTTGGGAGGTCGGGATAAAAATAGTTCTTACGGGCAAAAATACTGCGCTCGGCAATGGTGCAATGCAGTGCCAAGCCGGCGCGAATGGCATATTCCACCGCTTGTTTGTTGACCACCGGCAGAGTTCCAGGCATGCCAAGGCAAACCGGGCAGACCGCAGTGTTCGGTTGTGCCTGGGTGGGGTCGACCACCCGGCAGCCGCAAAACATCTTGGTAGTGGTGGATAGTTCTACATGGACTTCAAGACCAATATCGGTAAAATACTGCATGGTTCATCCCGGACGTTGAATTGTCCATGATTTTACCATTGCAGGCAAAAACCGTTAGAGTGATTTCACGAACTGGTCGATTCTTTCCAACGCTTCCTCGATCTGGTCAGAAGCAGTGGCATAGGAACAGCGCACGAATCCGCTACCGGCTTTTCCAAAGGCGATGCCAGGCACCACGGCGACCTTTTTTTCCATCAGCAGCCTTTCGGCGAAAGTGGATTCATCCAAGCCGGTTCCGCTGACCTGCGGAAAGACGTAAAAAGCACCGTGCGGTTCCACTGTGGGAAGCCCGATGTAATTCAAGCCTTCCACGATCATGCGCCGGCGGTTGTCATACTCCAGGCGCATCTGTTCGACATGTTCTTCGCAATCGGTGATGGCGGTGATCGCCGCGATTTGCGCCATGGTGGGAGCGGTCATGATGGTGTATTGGTGAATAAGCAACATGCCCTGTATGAGGTCAGCCGGGGCAGCCACATATCCCAGGCGCCAACCGGTCATAGCATAATCCTTAGAGAAACCACCGATCAAAATAGTACGGTCGCGCATCCCGGGCAGGGCAGGGAAGCAAGTATGTTCCACTCCGTAAATCAAGCGATCGTAGATCTCATCCGAGATGACCAGCAGATCGTGCTGCTCGGCAAGCTGCGCCAGTTCCAGTAAGCGCTCGCGCGATGCCACTGCGCCGGTGGGATTATTAGGAAAATTTATCATGATAGCGCGTGTGCGGGGGGTGATGGCTTTTTTGACGGCATCAATGTTCAGATCAAAGTTCTCTTCCATGCAGGTTGGCACTTCCACCGGAACTCCACCCGCCAGGGAAACCTCAGGCTGGTAAGAAACAAAACAGGGAGTGGGAATGATGACCTCATCCCCATTTTCCAGGATGGCATTGGCGGTCAGATAAAGTGCTTCCGAACCGCCGACGGTGATGATGATCTCATTGTAGGGGTCATATGAGACGCCATACTTTTTTTGCAAATGTTCAGCGATCACCTCTCGCAGCCTGGTTACTCCTAAATTGGATGAATAGTGGGTTTCGCCATCCTGCAGGGCTTTTATACCGGCTTTGAGAATGGGATCGGGGGTGGTGAAATCAGGTTCACCAATGCCGAGAGAAATGATATCTTTCATGGTAGCAGCGATATCAAAAAACCGTCGAATGATAGATGGATGTAATTTTTGTACTTTTTGACTCAAGTATGACTTTTGCATCGCTGCTCCTTTAATGTTTTATGGCCGTGAAAAAATTTCCTGTTAGTATACGTGAGGATGCACAGAAATACCAGCATCATTTTTCACGTGGTAAGCGGAATGGAAGTACACAGAACTAGATCTCGATCCAGGAATTGTCGCCGATGTTCATCTGTTCGGCGCGCCCCTTGACACTGGCGTTGCGCCCGATCAGGGAATTTTCCAGCACCATTTCTTTAATGGAAGCCCCTTCTTCAATGATGGAATTGCGGATGAGGGCGTTGCTGATCTCGCAACTGGAAGAGATCGAGACATGCGGACCGATGACGCTGTTGGTGATCTGCGTGTCGGGGGCGATATACACGGGAGGGATGATGGTGACGCCGCTGCACGGTGCGATGTCGGCAGTGTTATCACGCCCGTGATCGAGCAGGTATTTGTTGGTTTCCAGCAAGGCTTCGGGTTTGCCGGCATCCAGCCAGGTTTCGATGATCTTGGTCTTGAATCTGGCGCCATTCTCGATCATGATATTGATGGCATCTGCCAGGAAGAATTCGCCTTTCAGGCTGATATCGCGTTTCATCTGTTCTTCGATGGCAGCCATCAGGGCTTGCCCTTCGCGGAAATAATAGAAACCCACTACCACCAGATTGTTTCGTACATCCTGTGGTTTTTCGATCAGGCGGGTTATGTATCCCTCTTCGTTCACTTCTGCCACTCCGAAGCGGCGCGGATCGGGAGTGGGTTTGACCCAGGCGATGCCATCTTCTTTTTCATCTGCCAGGAAAGACAGATCGGTTTCGATCAGTGTGTCGGAAAATGCCATCAGCATGGGACCTTTAAAATGTTGTTTGGCAAGATAAAGCGCATCAGATTGCCCGCGCATTTGCTCCTGGACGGCGAAATGCACGATCTTTTCCGGATGTTTTTCATGGATATAGGGTTCGATCTGTTCTCCCTGATTGGGACCGATGATCAGAACGTATTCGGCGTGTTCTCTATCCGGAACGCTGCTGAATTGGTCCAGTACGAAATCCAGCACGGTTTTGCCGGCGACGTGGATGAGTGGTTTTGGTTTGCTCCAGGTATGTGGGCGCATTCTGGTTCCCAGACCAGCCATGGGAACCGCGATCGTGAATTGGCTATTCAAAGAACCCTCCGTTATGAAGTGGTTGCCTGATTTTACTGCAAAAACAACTTTTTAATGGTCATCTCCATTATACGGACAGATGAACAAGCCGGCAGTGGCTCTTATCCTGATTAAAGGAATAAGTTCTCATGAAATAAGATAAAGGAGATTAAAAACAAAAACCAGCCATAAGCTGGTCCTGTTGAGATGCCGAAGGTGGGAATCGAACCCACAATCCCGAAGGAACACGATTTTGAGTCGTGCGCGTCTGCCTATTCCGCCACTCCGGCAGTGGTAGAGAAAGTATATCTAAATTCCAAATACCGGTCAAGTGGGAGCGGGTTTGCCTGTTTCGGGTTAGAATTGAGCAACCGAATAATTTGAGCAGGTCGAGGAAGTTATTATGAAAATAGGCATCATCGGATTGCCGCAATCAGGCAAGACAACCATTTTTAACGCGCTGACACGTGCTTCACAACCAACGGACCTCTCTTCAGGGAAGATGGAAATCCATACCGGCGTGGTGGATGTGCCGGATATGCGGGTCGACAAACTGGTCGAATTCTACCAGGCTCGCAAAACCGTGCGTGCCAAGGTGATCTATGTGGATATTGCCGGCTTGGGAAGTGGTACCAAGGGGGAGATCTCCGGTTCATTGCTCAACCAGCTCTCGCAAATGGATGGTTTCATCCACGTGGTGCGCTGCTTTGAAGATGACAACGTGCCGCATGTATTGAGCAACATTGACCCGGCGCGTGATATTGCCAACATGGATGCAGAGTTGCTGCTGAACGATCAGATCAAAGTGGAATCCAAACTCACCCGTCTGCGCGAAGACGGGCATAAGGGTGGGCGCGACAAGGGCGACATCGAGCGTGAAACAAAACTGTTCGAAAAATTGAACGAGTGCCTGCTGCAGGAAAAGCCGTTGCGCGAGCTTGAATTCAGCGATGAAGATGAGCGTCTCATGCAAGGTTATGGTTTTCTAACCCGCAAACCCATGCTGGTGGTGTTGAACCTGGCAGAGGGACAGCCGGTCCCGCAGGTTTCCAATGTCGCTGGCGCATATAAGATGATCCCACTGCAGGGCAAGATCGAGATGGAGATCGCCCAACTGCCGGAGGAAGAAGCTCAGATGTTCCTGCAGGAATACGGCATTGAAGAACCCGGTTTGAATCGCATGATCCGCGAATCTTACGAACTGATCGGCTTGATCTCTTTTTTCACCGCTGGAGAAAAAGAAGTGCATGCCTGGACGGAGCACAAAGGAGCCACCGCACCGGAAGCTGCCGGTACCATTCACAGTGATATGCAGCAGGGTTTCATCCGTGCAGAAGTCATTGCTTATGATGACCTGATGGCGGCTGGTAGTATGGCAGAAGCGCGCAACCACGGCAAACTGCGCGTGGAGGGTAAGAACTATGTGGTGCAGGATGGCGATATTCTGGAGATCCGTTTCAACATCTAGGCAGAAATCACTTTGAAATGGAAAGAGATGGCAATTATTCTGCCATCTCTTTTGACATGGAATGGGTCTGTTATTCCTGTTCGAAGGTGATGGTGAGCGACATGCCCCATTTCAGATCCGGCAGGTCACGTGTGTTGATCTTGATGCGCGCGGCATACAGCACATCCCCCTGATCCATCTTGGGATAGATCCCAATCGAATCCACGGTCCCTGAGAAGTTTACCCCCGGGTAGGCTTCTGCTTCGATGCTGACCGGCTGACCGTCTTGAATGTTGACCACTTCTAATTCGGTCAGGTCGGTGGTTTCTGCCATCCATTGGGTGGTGTCGGCGATGACGATCATGGGCTGTCCGGGGGAAGCAAATTCGGATTCGTCGATATAGATCTCCATCACCTGCCCATCGAAAGGAGCGGTAAGGGACATTTTTGCCAATTGTTCTTCCACCGCACTCTGGCTGGCTTGCAGACTTTCCACTTGTGCATTCAAGGAAGCCAGCATATCGCTATCGGGACCGTCCTGGCGTTTCTCATATTCTGCCTGGGCTACTGCCAGGGCTGCTTCAGCCTGCTGGTAAGTGTTTACGACACGGTCGTGTTCCAACTGGATCTCCGATTTGGCGCGTACTTTTTCATGGTAGGCATCCTGGGCATCTTTCAGGTCGTCTTCATAGCGCTGGCGGGTGCTGTTGTCTTCGTCCAGATTCAGATAATCCTGCAGGTCTGTCTGGGCATCTGCCACGTCTTGTTGGGCTTCGATGACATCTTCCTCGGCATCCTGTAGATCGTCCTGGTAGGCGTCCTCATCCAGATCATCATAATCTTCCTGGGTGGTGTTGAAAGTATCCTGGGCATCCATCAGGTTTTTCCAGGCAGTTTGTTTATCCACCCCGGCATTTTGATTCAGGTCGTCCAGCGCTTGTTGAGCATCGATCAGGTCTGCAGCGATGGATTTTTGCTGTGCTTCAAGTTGCGTTTGATCGCCAATGACCATCAAGACCTCCCCGGCTTTGACGGTATCCCCTTTGGAAACACGGATCGAGGTGACGGTGCCACCCGCCTCAAACGCCAGGGTAACATCTTGTTGTGGAATGAGAGTCCCTTCCGATACGACCGTCGAACTGACTACTTCTGCATTGAGCGGTTGTGCACTGACAGGCGCATCATTTTGTTTTGCACAGGCAGAAAATATTAAGCTCCCTATGATGACCAGTGTTCCGATAAGAATCATTTTTTTCTTCATTTTGGTTTCCTTTCCACTTTGATTGGATTGCAATTTATTCATAAGCCAGAACTTCCCGAATGGTAAGCCGTGTGGCATTCCGGGCGGGCAATAAGCTGGCGATGATGGACATCAGGATCACAACAGCAAACCAGATCAGGAACCCGGTGGGGTTGATGGTCAGGATCGCCTCGGATTTGAAAATAGCCTGATTGACCATGTTTCCTAAGAGAATACTGACCGGGAATGAAACCAGTGCCCCGATCACATAACTTACCAGCCCGGTGAACAACCCTTCATAAATTACCAGCTGAGAAATGGCTTTATCGTGCGCCCCTACTGCCCGCAGAATACCGATCTCGCTGGTGCGTTCCAACACATTCAAACTGAGGGTGCCGCTGAGACCGATGCTCCCTACCAATCCGGTCAGGATGGCAAGGATCAACAGTAAACTGATGACCAGATTGATCTTTTCTCCACTTTCGTTGATGATCACCTGAACAGATGAAACCGTGTTTACATCGTAGCCGCGTTCTCTAAAAGTGTCATTGACACGATCTTCCATAGTAAGAATGGAAGAGAGTGAATGGTCTTCGGTGACCAACCGGTAGCTGTTGGTTTTTGACCAGCTACCGGTCAATTGTGTGGCAGTGGCGTAATTGATATAAGCACGTTTATCCGATAATCCGGTGTAATTATAGATTCCTACCACCTTGAAAGTTTCATCTTTCCCAGCGACCTTCAGGATGATAGAGTCACCCGGTTTCAGATGGGGAAAATTCTGATAAAAATTTTCGTTGACCACGATGGTGTGATCTTCGTCGTTGGTCACCCAGCGTCCGGTCTGCACCAAAGCGCCCAGCAATTTGGAATCATCGGGTGGTGCTTCAATGGTCACCTGTTCCGATTCATCATCTGTTTCCAGGATGGCAGTCAGAGCCTTCCAACCCTCGGCATAGGTGACACCTTCGATCTGCTCTGAGAGGGGGATGATCTCATCCAGCGGATAGGTGCGGTTGAAAGTGACAAAGATATCTGCAGCGCAGTAGTTCGCCAGGGCGTTGATGTGTTCATCCAGCATGGCTTTCACATTGAAAACGCCGATGAAAATACTCCCGCCCAATGAGAGGGTGATGAGGGTCAGCGCCAACCTGCCCTTGCGGCGGAAGGTATTACGCATGGCGAGCAGCAGCAGTCCATTGATCTCCTTTACCTTGTCCAGTAGCTTATCCAGACGTGACGATTCGGTTTTCACCTCGATCAAATTGCTGTGCAGTGCCTGCTGGACGCTGGTCTTGGCACCACGTTTGATAGGCACGATACAGGCTAACAGGGGGACCAAAAAAGCAATCACAGCCTGGATGACGATCACGTAAGGAACGACCGGAAAATGGGTGGTAGTGGTCATCTCTCCGTTCAATTGGGAAGCAATGCGGCTGGATAGGACATAAGCGCTGAAGGATGAAGCCGGAACAGCCAGCAAAAAAGCCACTAACCCAAACAGCAGCACCAGAACTGTGTACATTCTCACGATATCGTGCGATTGTGCCCCGATCAATTTCATCACCCCGATCTGACGGGTGTGTTCTGAAATGATGGCGTTCATGGTATTAATGACCAGAAAGCTGCCCAGGATAACAATGAGGATGCCGACGAAATTTAAGATAACGGTCATCGCGTCGATGTAGTTGCCATAGGGGTGTTGGTCTGATGTTTGAATGCGCTGGCTGTAAATGACCCGACCGGTATCTTTGACTTTTGCCTGAACTGTTGTGGCAACCTGCTGCACATGCGAGATGTTGTTGGAATCTCCCGTCACGCTGACGTAGAGCGTATTGAAGCCCGCGGTGCTGTGAAAATAGGGCAGATCATCACTGTTGATAAAAGCGTTGCGGCGATTGATGGTGTTTTCTACCCCGGCGGTATAGTCCTTGACAATGCCACTGACTGTGACGGTTCGCACGGTATCATCGGGCAGTTGGACCTCAAGTTTTCCACCTACCTGGATGTCAAAATCCTTGAGTGCCTCGGATAAAAGCAATAGCTCCCCTTCTTGGGTCGGAAATTTTCCATCCACCAGGGTGAGTTCTTTCAGCAATTTTTGAGTGGGATCATCCACCGCGATCAGATTCAGATTATCCCAACGCTGTTCCCCTACCACACGCGCCCGCACGACGATGCTCTTTCTGCCGTCCGCACTTTGCACCTGTGCCATGCGGTTGACCGCATCGATCAAACCCTGGTCAAAGGGATCCGTTTTGATGGTGATGTTGGCAGGGATGGATCCTTCATAGGTTCTCTGCAAACTGGCAGGCAGGATGCTGCTGGTGACCTGGATCATACCGATGGAGTAGACTCCGATAAAGATCGATGCAATCACCAGCGCCAGACGGGCTTTATTTTCCCAAAAATCAACCAACACTTTTCGCCAGCGTGGTTTGATGTGATTATTCTTCATGGCTGGGTTTCCTTGATCTTGCTGTGACCTTCCGGTGGGCGTGGTTACTATCTCCCACCACCTTTCCGTCGGAAAGGTGCAGGATACGGTCGGCTTGTTTTGCCAGGTCGTCATCGTGCGTGACCATGATGACAGTCTTGCCCTTTTTTACCAGGTTGACGAAGATCCCCAACACCATCATGGCATCTTCCGAACCGAGGTTGCCGGTGGGTTCATCTGCGATCAGAATGGGCGGATCGTTGGCCAACGCACGGGCAATAGCGGCGCATTGCTGTTGCCCTCCCGAAACCCTTTCCGGACGCTGGTGAGCCTGGTCTTTCAGGTTCACTGCTGCCAGCAAACGCAGGGCTTTTTGCTCGATCTTGGGTAGATCGGTTTCGCCCAGCAATTGCATAGGGAACATCACGTTTTCCAATAGGGATAATACCGGAATGAGCTGGTAGAACTGGAAAACGATGCCCAGATTCTTGCCGCGCCAGCGTGCCCGTTCGTTTTCTGTAAAATCCTGGATCGGTTTTCCGGCGACCACGATCTTCCCGGTAGTGGGCTTATCGATGCCGGTGATCATGTTCATCAAGGTAGATTTGCCACTGCCAGAACGTCCTACCACACAGGTAAATTCAGAGGGACGGAAATCGATGCTTATGTCATCCAGCGCAGTGAAGATCCCGGAGGTCAGCGGAAAGTTCTTGGTGACGTGCTGCAAACGGATGTAGGCAGTATTCTTCTGGGTGCTCATTTCTTTTTTGCCTTCTTTTCGGAAAGGACCCCATCGGAGAGCTGGTAGACCTTTGAGAAAGTGGATAGCAGGCTCATATTATGGGTCACCATGAAGATGGTTTTGCCCTGTTTTTGTAAAGTGGAAAAGAGATCCAGAATGGTTTGGCTGGTCTGGCTATCCAGGTTGCCGGTGGGTTCATCTGCCACAATGATATCGGGATCATTTGCCAGCGCGCGGGCGATTGCCACCCTTTGCTGCTGCCCACCCGAAATGGCAGTGGGCAATTTGTAAGCGTGGGCGCCGATCTCGACCTGCTCGAGCAAATGCATAGCATGCTCGACGCTCTTTTTGCCCTGGTAATTGCCGCAGAAATCCATCGCCAGGGTGATATTCTCCAGTAAGGTAAGCTGATTCAGCAATTCGAAGGATTGGTACACCATGCCGATATGTCGCCCGCGCCACACATTGCGCTGATCTTCGGAAAGCTGGTGTATCTGCACACCGCCCACATCGATGGAACCCGAGGTAAGTGTGTCTACACCGGTGATCATATTGACCAGGGTAGATTTTCCTGCACCGGATTTTCCGACCACACCTACGAATTCCCCGGCATCCACGTTGAAGGAGACATGGCTCAAAGCCTCTACGTCCCCTGCCGGAGAGGGGTAGATCTTGCTTATATCATGCACTTCGATCAAATGATTGTCCACAATTCTCCGTAATATGCATTATAATATACACAGTGTCCAATATTATATACAATATCTATATTACAACAAGGATGAGATTACCGGTACTGTCAAATAATGGACATGAGTATAGAAGTGAGGTATGAGCATGGATAAAACGGATCGCCGCAGCCAGCGTTCTCGACAGATGATCACGGAGGCATTGCTGGATCTCTTGATGGAAAAGAAGTTCAACACCATTACCATTCAGGAGATTACCGATCGGGCTAATGTCGGACGTGCCACTTTTTACCTGCACTACCGGAATAAGGAAGAATGCCTGGTGCAGATGCTCACCGGTGGTTTTGATTCGTTGGTGGCGGAGATTGACCAGATGACGGGGAAAAAAGATCGTGACTTTGTCGATATCCTGGAGAAGGTATTTCAATATACTAGCAAGAACCGCAAATTATATTTTGCGCTGCTCAGCGATAATCCCAAAGCCAATATCATGGGGGATGTGCAGACCTATATCAGGGAGAAAATGATCAAAGCCATTCCTATCCCGGCAGGCATTCACGCGGTGTTGCGCGAGGCGATCAGTGTGAATCTGACCGGTTCTTTGATCGCGATGGTATTGTGGTTATTGAAGGATGACCCGCCGCTTACACCGCGGCAGGCAGCGCGCATGTTCGTGAATTCTTCGATGCATGGTATCAGTTCGATGAGAACTTTTAATTTAAATGAGGAATCCACTGCGAACGCCGCAGTTTGATCAGGCGCGCAGGAGGGTATCCAGATCGTTGAAATTCGCCCGCGAGGTCATGTCAATGCTGACCGGCGTGACGGAGACCAGATTTTTCTTGATGACCGTGTGGATATCACTGTCTTCGGGTAGATCATCTTTAACGATAATGTGAGAGGTGAAATGCCCTTCGTCATCCCACGTGCCTTCACGGATCACATAGGGGTTGTAGTAGCGCCCATGGGATAGGCGTGTGATCTGCCAGGGAGTTTCAGGAGTGGCGTTGAAGGGCACCACCAGATTGAGCAGATCAACATCCGGCGGCATTTTCTTTTCCAGCAACCGACTGGCAAAATAGCGGGTGAATTCCGCTGCCACCGAAAAATCCAGATCAAAGAACGTATCCCATTCCTTCTCCAATATTTGAAGAGAGGTTGCCAGAGCGGGGATGCCGAGTGAAGCGGCTTCAATGGCAGCCCCCACCGTCCCGGAGTAGGAAATATCGCTGCTCAAATTCTCCCCATAGTTGATACCGGATACTACCAGTTCAGGTTTTTGCCCAAGCACTTCCAGCACTCCATGCAGAACTACTTGAGAAGGGGTACCACCTACGGCGTAGGCATCCCATTCCTGTCCGTGTACTATTTTCTTGCGGATTTCGATCCTGCCATCCTCATGCCTGCCGAAGCCGCGCCCCATGGCAGAACAGTGTTCGCGCGGTGCAACTACCGTGACATACCCGATAGCAGTAAGTGCCTCAGCGGCGGCCCATAAACCGGGAGAATCTATCCCATCATCGTTGGTGAGTAAAATCTGTTTTTTTGTGAGATCCATTTTAACCTTGGTAATAAAATGATAGGAGCGGTGATCCGCTCCTATCAGGATGCCCCCGGCAGAATTCGAATCTGCAGCCTTTTGCTCCGCAAGCAAACGCTCTGTCCAGTTGAGCTACGAGGGCGAAGAAACTTAAGTGCGCATACTATACCGCAGCCACCGTGAATCGTCAAGGTGGCATAACAGGCAGACTATTTTTGGAGGATCAATCCTGCTCTTTTTGCATTTCTTCCAGAAAGACACTCGTGCGATGGGTGTTCTCTTCGATGGCGAGAAAAACAAAGATCAGTTCCCCGTAACCGTAGGTGATCAGTCCTGTCAGAAGTCCGCTGACCAGTGCAACCACACCGATGGTGACGGTCAATACACTATCATAGGAGCTATAGCCAAATAGCGACCAGAAATTGCTGTTGCTGATGGAAAGGACGATCAAGATGATGCCGCCTAACAAAGAAAGGGCACAGATGATGACACCCAAGATGCGGAAGATATTTGCCATGGTTCGCAAAAATTTAAATCTTTTTTTCATTTTTCCTCCAAAAGAAATGACCTACCGTAATTATAGCTGGAATCCTGCGGGCGGCTGATTAAAAGCCAAACGCTAGGGTGAGGGGGGCACCCTAGCGTTTGGTGCCTATTTTATATCATGGTTTGCCAAGACTTGTCAAGCACAAATGTGAATTAAATCTTGCCTTTGTGAGCCTCTAAAATTGGGCAATGCGCTCTGCTGCACTGGCAAGCGCCTGGCTGGCGGCAGTGCGGTTGGCTTCGCTATCGCCTCCAAACATGGCTGCCAGCTCATGCACCCGCGCATCTCCCAGCATGTCGTCCACCTGGGTGATGGTGCGCCCGTCCAGTACCAGTTTGCGCACATGGTAATGCTGCACACCATAGGCAGCCAGCTGCGGAAGATGGGTCACACACAATACCTGGTGGGCACGTCCCAATTGCCATAGTTTTTCGCCCACGATGGCGCCGATCCTGCCACCGATGCCCTGGTCGATTTCATCGAAGATGAGGGTGGGGATGGTGTCGGCTTTTGCCAGCACGTTCTTCAATGCCAGCATCAAGCGCGAGGTTTCACCGCCGGAAGCGATCTTGACCAGGGGCTTCAACCCTTCACCCGGGTTGGGGGCGATCAGGAATTCGACCTTATCGATGCCGCTATCGTCGAAATGCACCTTTTCTCCATCGGGCAACGGTAAGCCGTTCTTATCTGGAATATGTTGGATATCTGCCTTGAACTGGGCGCCTGCCATGCGCAGATCTGCCAGTTCCTGCTCGATCTTGTCACCCAACTGCTGTGCAAATGTCTGGCGGTTGTGGGAGAGGAGCAGTGCTTTTTGTGCCAGCACCGCCAGCAATTCCTTTTCGTCCGCTTCCAGTTCGGCAATACGCTCTTCGGCATGCGTGATGCGATCGAGTTGTTGTTTGGCGTTCTCCGCGAATTTCATGATATCTGTGATGGACGCACCGTATTTCCTTTTCAATGAATTGATCAGCGAAATACGGTTTTCAACTTGTTCCAGACGTTTGGGATTGTATTCGACCGTGTCGATATAATCCTGCAACCCGCGCGAGATATCATCGATCAGTGCCAGCACCGTTTCACTCTGGGATGCCAGTTCTGCCACACTTTGGTCGATCTCGGCGATGCGTGCCAGAGCCTGCCCGACCTCGCCCATTTGCTCGATGGCACCGGCGGCTTCTGCATCACTGCTCTCCAACAGGGTGGTGGCTTTCTGACATAAAGTTGCCAGTTTTTCAGCATTGGCGAGACGGTTCAATTCTGCTTGCAGTTCTTCATCTTCGCCTTCTTTGAGAGCAGCGGCTTCGATCTCCTGGATCTGGTAATGGAGCAGGTCCTGTTGGCGGGCAGCATCCGTTTCGGCTTTGCGCAATTCCTGTAACTCGCGTGCAATGTGTGTCCATTCGCGGTAGCTGTGTTTGTAATCTGCCAATAGCTCTTCATTGGAACAGTAGCGATCCAGCAGGTGAATGTGTTCCTTGACCTTTAAAAGAGAAAGATGTTCAGACTGCCCGTGGATATCCACCAGGTAGCTGCCCAGATCACGCAAGATGGAAATGGCAACACTGTGTCCGTTCACGCGTGCCACATTACGTCCTTCCTTGCGCATTTCACGGCTGAAGATGAGATCATCCTGCCCCTCTTCGTTCAGTCCTTCTTCATCCAAGATAAGCTGGATCTCCGCGCGATTGCTCTCTGGAATCTGGAAGACCGCTTCCAGATAGGCAGTATCCGCTCCACTACGGATCATGGTGGAGTCAGTCCTGCCACCGGTCAGCACCTCCAGCGCATCCAGCATGATGGATTTGCCGGCTCCGGTTTCCCCGGTGAAGGTGGTCAGCCCGGCTTTGAATTCAAGGCGCAGGTCCTGAATGATGGCGAAATTCTGGATGGTCAGTTCTTTCAGCATCTTTTATCCGATATACAAGCCTCTGGTGCGGGCGCGCAGGGTGGTTGCCAGGATGATGGTATAGCCAGCCTGCCAGACCAGCGGGAGAAAATGGCTGACCGAGATGGCGCCCAGGCGGGTGTAGACATACAAACTGTACAGGTCAAGTATGACCAGGGGCAAACTACCCAGAATGGCGCTGATCAACACCACCTGGCTCAAGCCATTGGAATTCCTGCCGCGGGTCAGCTTCAACACCGCTTCGCTGATCAACATACTCGCCAGGGGCGCCAGCAGCAGGGTGAAGAATCCCAAAAAACGTGCCACATAGCTGCCGAAGAATGCGATGGCAGCACTGATCAAACTGGCGATCACGTAGTCGGAGATATGCGCGTTGTCAAATTTCTTCTCCTGCCCGCGCACGCATTCTTTGCAGCGATAGCCGGTAGGGGTGCGCACTGCACAGGATGTGCAGATCGGGCGATCGCATTGGTTGCAGCGCAAATAGGTCTCGCGGTCGGGATGTTTGTAACAGGTCAGGACTTCGTCGTCCGTTGAGTTCGATTGAGTTTGGTTCATCATTGGTTTGTATTATAAACGCATGTTCTATTTTTTAAACAAGATCACACGGTTGGATTCTGTTTCATATAGCGGTTCAGGTTGCGGTAGAAGAAACCGGGTCCATGAAAACGAATAAAATGCACATTCAGATTACTGGCGGAGACACGCACGGCATCTCCATCCAGCATTTTGACCGGTTCATGCCCATCAGTGCTCAAGACCGCTTCATGCTGGGTGTTCACGGTGATGGTGATGCAAGAACCCTCCCCCAGGATGACTGCGCGGTCAAAAGAAAGATGAGGAGCGACCGGCACTACCAGGATGTTGCGGGTTTCAGGCGGCATGATGGGTCCGTTGACCGCCAGTGCATAAGCGGTGGAGCCCGTGGCGGTGGCGGCGATCAAGCCATCAGCCACATAGCTTGCCATGGGATATTCATCCACGCTGGCGTGAATGCGAATGGGTTTGACATCCTGCCCACGGCAGACCACGATCTCATTGACGACCTGCCAGCTTCCCAATAGTTTTTCTTTTCGATAATGGGAAGCTTGCAGCATCATCCGTTTTTCAATGCGGTAATTCCCATTCAGCAGGTGCCCGAGCAGTGTCTGCCAGTTGTTGCGCTCCAGTTCGAACAAGAAACCGAAGGTTCCCAAATTAATACCCGTGATGGGAATGCCGGCGGAGGCGCACAGATGGCTGGCGCGCAGCATGCTGCCATCTCCCCCTAGTACCACCAGTGCTTCGATATCATGCGCATTGATGGCGCTCTGTAACTGGGCATCCTTCAGCGAACGACATAACACCGCTTCAGCACCCTGTTCATTCAGAAAGGTTTCCACAATTTTCGCCGTGCTGACCGCGTCGGCGATATCGGGATGAAATGCTATACCGATCTTTTTAAAAGATTTGTTTTTCATGATCGTATTTAATTATAGCGATAAGTAAATGGAAATTTCCAGTAGAAGTATATTAAAGGCGCTGGTCGCAGGTGAAGCGGTAACCGCAGCGCTCACAGCGGTTGGGATTGTGGTGAGAGCGATCCAGCTCGCCCTGTTCTTTCCGTGTTTGGATCTCCTCAACCAGTTCGATAACCTGCTGGCGCAGTTCATCCGTGTAGCGGATGGCAAAAGTGCGGTTCTTGTATTTGAGCAATCCGTAAGGTGGACGTTTTTGCATCCCCTTTTCCAGCAGCAGGCAGTAGCTGGCAAGCTGCATGATGTGACTGTCATAAGGTTTTTCGGGTGCCCAGCCGCTTTTCACTTCCACCGGGATGAACCTGCCGCGCCGTTCCACGATGTAATCTGGTTTACCGGTCAACCCCAGGGCGGGATCGTAGAGTGGTTTCTCCAATTTTCCCCATACCCCCGGATCGGAATAGATGATCCTGCCGGAGGGTAGCCCCAGGGAACGTTTGCGCCGCAGGGTGAGGAGGATGAGCACGGCGCCGATGACCAGGATGACAAGACTGATATAAAAAAGCACATCACTGTTCATGGTTTTATGCGAAAAGGTGAGCTGCCAGGGCATATACCATTAACAGCAGGGCACAGAGCAGCAGCAGATAGCCCACGATCTGACTGATGAGGATGCGGCGCGCCTGCCCGGCGTGTTCTGCATGGTAGGCTGCGCCCCCCGCCAGTTCCTTTTGGTTGCGGCTTTTGATACCCTGGCGGGCATACCACCAGGCTCGCTGGCAGAACAGGTAATTGCCGATCTCGGATGCGCGAACGGTTTTTTTAGCCCTTGCCATTCTCGTCCAGACGGGTCTCGAGGCTTACGATGGCATTCTGTAGACGTTCTTCGCGCAGACTGAGGGTGAGGTCGGCACGAGTGCGCTCGATGATGCCCCTTGCCAGGTCGGTCTGGCGGCGCAACCCGTGCGTGACTGCATCCGGATAATCCACCGTGACCAGCAGGGCGTAGATATCATCCATCAGGTCCAGCAGGCGTTCAGCTTCCTGCGAATAACCCTGGCGCAAAATATCCATACACTTGCGGCGTAATTCGCCGATCACTTCGGACATGCCGCGCAGGTAGGTGGAGATCTCCACGTTCAATTCATCCGGCAGCGGCATAGAGTTACCTTTGATCAGATCATAGGTCAGGCGTGCTTCCACATATTCCTTGATGGAATCCTGGGTATAACCGGAATAATATAGCTCGGGATAGGGTTCCAGATTGGTCTTGAGCCCGTCACTGATGGCTCTGGCATCCTCGATCAGGGTCAGCGCCAGGTCATATTCCTGGCGATGCACCGCGCGAATGGCATTGGCAGAGCGACGCGTGAGCAAGCGGGTTTGTTCCAGTGCCTCTTCACGGGCTTTGTGGCAGGCTTCCAGAACCTGATGACATTGATCAGATAAAGTAGTGAAATCGGAATCCATACGCTGCCCTAGAATGGGATGTTATCCTCGTCCACCTCAGGAGCCCCGCTGTCTGATTCGTTGGATGAATCCTGCCCACTGCCACGCGTGGAGAGGAAGCGCACGGTCTGTGCGTTGACATCATAAGAAGAGCCTGAACGCCCATCCGCACTGGTCCAGAGGCGCGGTCTGCCGGTATCTTTATCAGGATTGAGGGTGCCTTCGATCAGCACCATGCTGCCCTTGTTCAGATACTGGTTGCAGCTTTCAGCTTGTTTTCCCCAAACCGATACGCGGAACCAGGTGGTTACTTTCACCAGTTCACCGCCGGCATTGCGGTAAGAGCGGTCAGATGCGACCGAAAAATTGGTAACGGCTTGACCGTTGGGCATGTAACGCATTTCGGGGTCCTGCCCCAGGCGCCCCACAATGATCAATGTATGAAACGACATGTTCTTCCTTCCACTTTCTTTATTGTGATTGATTGTTTGTCTTGTGTATCCATTTAATTATATGCGATTATTGCCACGAAAAACCCTCCGCTAGATTGAAAACAGGAATGTTATAATTCCGAGCAGGTGAAACTATGATAAAAAAACAAATTGGAGTGATGGGAGCATTTTTCGTATGCTTGCTGGTGATGATCGCTTTTATCTCTACCACAGGCAGTTTTCCGCTGCCCCAAGCTTATTACTACACCCCCACCCCGCAGGTGGATGGGCGCATCATGTACACGGTCAAAGCTAACGACACCTGTATTTCGATCGCCCTGCTGAATGGCATCTCAGAAGAAACACTGCGCGGGCTTAACAATCTGCAAGGTGATGACTGCCTGTATCTGCAGGAAGGTCAGCAGTTGTTGATCGGTGTGCTGGAAGAACCTACCGCCACCGCTGAAACCGTCCAGACCACCCTGCAACCTTCCCCGACCCCCCTCAAGGGCAACGGCACCATCTGCATCTATCTCTTCAATGATGCTAATGGCAATGCCATGGCGGAAGAAACCGAGCTACCCATTGCTGGTGGCGCGATAAGCGTGCGTGACCGTTTGAGCGTGGTCAACCTGACCGGTACCACCGATGACAGTGGTGAACCGATCTGTTTTGAAGATATCCCGGAAGGCGATTATGACCTGAGTGTGGCTATCCCCGAAGGCTACAATCCAACTACGGTGTTGAACTACACCCTCAATTTGCTGCCGGGCGATGTTTCTATCGTTGATTTCGGAGCACAACCCAGCTCGCGCGCCCTGCCCATCTTTGGTGAAGATAAACCGTCCGCCTTCATGGCTGTTCTGGGAGTGGTCTTCATCGGTGCCGGTGTGGGATTATGGTTTTACCTGCGTAAAGTGCGCTAAATAAATTGAAACGCCCCATCTCACAAACGGGGCGTTTTTTATGAACCGGTGCGTTGTTCTTTCCAGATATCCGCTTCGTTATGGTAACCTGCCTGTTCCCAGAAGCCTGGTTTATCCGTGCTGCTGAATTCCAACCCGCGCAGCCATTTGGCTCCTTTCCACAGGTAAACATCCTTCGCTTCACGATTACCGGGCACAGCACCTATCAACCCCCTGACGGGATAACCGTGTTCAGGCGTGATGGGTTGTCCTTCGTAATGGGTTGCCAGCATGAAACGATCGGAAACAACCACTTCCAGCGGCAGGTTGGCGCTGAACTCATTTTCGGCATGCTGGATAACGAATCTGGCGGAGAGCAGCGGTTGGATCAGCCCGGCGTGAATGAGGTCGCTGATCAGTATCCCTTCCCAGTGGGTGTCGAATTTACTCCAGCGTGTCACGCAGTGCAGGTCGTAGCATAGTTTACGACGCGGCAGGGCTTGAAAAGCCTCCCAATCCCAGCGCTGTTCCTGCTCCACCTCGCCAAAGATACGAAAGAACCAGGTGGCGGGATCAAAGAGCGGCACTGCTCCGTAATGCAACACCGGAAACTTGAGGGTCACGCTCTGTCCGGGTGGCAGGCGCCCTTCTTGCTGCATCTGCAATTCCAATTCTTTTCTATCCATAGCACCTCACATGGTGTTCCGATTATACCAATGGCGTACGCAGAATGTCCCATAACTTAATTGACGTTTGTCGCTGAAATTGAGTAAAATGAAGGGGGTATGTTACCCGATAGAAAGTAGCTATGCAAGCAAACCAACAAGATTTTGAAGAAAAAGAGCAAATGCGCAAGGCGCGCATTCGCATTGGCAGCAATGGTATCACCACCGATTTCATTTTGGAATATTTGGAGCGCTCGCTGCCGGTGGTGCTGGACTTCACCAACTTTTCGGAAGCCGAGATCTACCTGAAGAAAGAAAAATCCACCAGTTTGTTACAGGCGTTCCATTACGGCGAATTGAAAGAATCCTTCTGGTGCGATGAACCGCACGAGCTGGGTAAAAGTGCCCTGGGAAAGATTGCCCAGATGGTGGAGCCGCGTACCATCGACCTGCGCAGCGAGCAACTGCCGGAGATCAACAAAGTGCTGGTGCAGCATGATTTTGTGCACCTGTACTGCTTCCCCATCCGAGCTGAGAGCGGTGTGCTGGGTGTGCTATGCCTGGCAGGGAAAGCAAATCAGATGATGGATGAGGATATGGAATACCTCTTGATGGAGACCGCTTCGTTGATCGGAGCGGTTATTTTTCACGAGCGCCAGTCCCTCGAATCCAAGCGCTCGATCGTGATGGAAGAACGTGAGCGCATCGGCATGGACCTGCATGATGGCATCATCCAATCGCTGTATGGAGTAGGACTTTCGCTGCAGAATGCCATTCTGCAGCTGGACCAGGGCAAGGATGCCAGTGAAGAGCAGATCGGGGTGGCGCTGGATTCCATCAACGAAGCCATCCGCGATATCCGGGCTTACATCCTGGACCTGCGCCCGCGCCAACTGCGCGACAAGAATCTCTACATGGGCATCGAAAGCCTGGTACGCGAATTCCGTGCCAATACCTTTTTGGATGTGGGTCTGGAAAAGGATCTGAAGGACGTAAACATACTGCCGGATGAGAACGCCGAGATCTTGTTCCATATCTGCCAGGAAGCCCTGGCGAACGTTGCCAAACACGCCAAAGCCACCCGGGTGAACATCCGCATCTGGGAAACTCCCCAGCGCGTGATGCTCAAAGTGAGCGATGATGGGGTGGGTTTTGACCTGGCGAAGATCAACCAGCGCCTGGGGCATGGGCTTTCCAATATGACCACGCGCGCCGAAAATGCGGGCGGCGGTATCGAGGTGATCTCCATCCGCCACCAGGGTACCACCGTGCTGGCGTGGGTGCCGAGCCGTTCATAAGATAAAATTCCATTACAATAGCAACTTATCTTCTTAGACAGAGGAATATCGAGATCTATGGGAAATCAAGCAATATCCAGCCGAGCCGCTCTGCGCGGCGAACCCTCCTACGTGTGGCGCGCCGGGCAGGAACGCCGCCTGGACATGATCCGCAGGTTTGCAGGGGAGCGTTTGCAGGGCATGATCCTGGAAAACGGCTGTGGGGTGGGCGAATACCTGCAGCGCCTGGATGCGCAAGCCAGCCTGGCGGTGGGGCTGGATGTGGACCTCGAACGCGTGATCGAAACCCATCAAAAAGGCTTGGCGGTGCAGCTGGCGGTGGGGGAAGCCCTGCCGCATGCCACAGGCATCTTTGACCTGGTTGTCAGCAACGAGGTGATCGAACATGTGCAGGATGATCGCCAGACGGTGGCAGAGATCGTGCGCGTGTTGAAGCCGGGGGGGCGCCTGATGCTTTTCTGCCCCAACCGCGGTTATCCCTTTGAGACGCACGGCATCTATCGCAAGGGCGAATATTATTTCGGCAACAAACTGTTCGTGAATTACCTGCCGGATCGCTGGCGCAACAAGCTGGCACCGCATGTGCGCGCCTACCGGGCGCGTGATCTGGAGAAGCTGTTTGAAGGTTTGCCGGTGCGTTTTGTGGTCCGCACGGTCATTTTCGGGGGCTACGATAACGTCATCCGCCGCAGCCCGGCACTGGGTAAAGTGCTGCGCGGTTTTCTGCAGTTTTTGGAAAAGACCCCTTTACGCGTGTTGGGTCTTTCGCATTTCTGGGTGGTGGAAAAGATCTGACATTGAATGGGAGGGTGGCATACCTTGTCACCTCTTACATTTAAGATGGTGTGCGGTGCCTATAGAAAGGCACCCTACAGCACCGGCTGGTGGAAAAGATTTTAGTTTGATGGTGTGTTACCCTATCTGCACTTTTCAACGTCATCCAGAGGGAGTGCAACGACCGAGGAATCTCTCCATGTCGAAGTCAGAAGTGTGGAAAAGTCGCGATGAAGCAGGTCAGCCAATAGACCACCTTGATAGTTCTTTGACTTACCTGCTGGTTTAAGCTTTCCATGGTGAGATGCTTCGCTTCGCTCTGCATGACGCCCTCCCCCATGCTTCGCACTTAATTTTCTTGTCATTCCGAAGGAACGCAGTGACTGAGGAATCTCTCCATGGCGAGGGCAGAAGTGTGGAAAAGTCGCAATGAAGCAGGTCAATCCATAGACCAAAGATTACTGGTGGGATAGGAGATCACTCAAGCAATTCCTTGACCTATGTGCGAGTTTGAACTTTTCATGGTGAGATGCTTCGCTACGCTCTGCATGACGTAAGGACCAGGAAATGGATTGTCCTCTCGGTGGCTGGTCTGTTCTCCTCTTGGGTGACATTCCTCGCGATGCGCGGGATGACAACCCCCGCTCAATCCCCCCATGCTTCGCACAGGGAAGAAACCATCATTATTGTCATTCCGGAGGAAGGCAGTGACGGAGGAATCTCTCCATTTCTCCATCAATTTTCCAATAGGTCGCAGAGAAATGAGTATTTGAAGAAACATCTTAGCGTATGAATAAAGAAGGAAGTTCGGACATTAAATAATTATGTAAAATTATTTTATTCAATAAGGAGAGATCAAAAGCTATGGTCATCAATGATGCTATGCTTTCACCGGACGAATGGTTTGCGGCTCAATATCAAAGAGCGCATGAGCAATTTACGCAAGCTGGTTTTCGTACCTACATGGAAATAAAGTTTTCTCTTCAAAATAGAAAAAAACACTTCGATCAACAAAAACTAACAGAAGCAGTTGAAAGATCTCAAATCCATACGTTTGGATGGCCAATTGGAATCATCGATGAATCCGATGAACAATTTAGACCGAAACCAGCAGAGAACGGTATTTATGTTGAGGGGAAAACAGAAAGAAAAGACATCTATAAAGGAACGTATGATTATTGGGCTTTCAACGGTAATGGAGATTTTTACCAATTAAAAAGTATCTATGAAGATACGAAAAATACGATCGCCATATTTTTTAATACAAGAATTGTCAGAGTTACCGAAACACTTCTCTTTTGTGAAAAGCTGTATTCAAATTTGGGGCTAGCAGAGGAAAATCCATGGGTGGATATTGAAATAAATTATTTTGGTTTAAAGGGCAGGCTACTTCGATCTTCCAATTTTACACGGCATATTGAAAAAAGGTTTACCGATGAAAATGAGGTTCGAACAAAAGGAACGGTTTCCATTGATTGGATTTCTCCCAAGATCATTGAATTAACAGAACAATTTGCCTGGCCATTGTTCGTTGTTTATGAGCATTGTGGCATCGATTACGAAATCTATGAGGATATTGTGACCGATTTCATTCGTGGAAAAGTAACGTGAACTATCCCCTCTCAATCTTCCCCATGTTTTGCACTTACATTTCTTGTCATTCCGAAGGAACGCAGCGACTGAGGAATCTCTCCATATCTAGGTCATAAGCATGGAGAAGTCGCAATGAAGCAGGTTAGCCAATAGATCACCCTGACGATTCCTTGACTTGCCGGCTGGTTTGAGTCTGTCACGGCGAGATGCTTCGCTACGCTCTGCATGACGTAAAGAACAGGAACAGGAACGCAGTGACTGAGGAATCTCTCCATGGCGAGGTTAGAAGTGTGGAAAAGTCGCAATGAAGCAGGTCAATCCATAGACCAAAGATTACTGGTGGGATAAGAGACACTCTGGCAATTCCTCGACCTGCGTGCTGGGCTGAGCTTTTCATGGTGAGATGCATCGCTGCGCTCTGCATGACGTAAGGACCAGGAAATGGATTGCCCTCTCGCTGGCTGGTCTGTTCCCCTCTTGGGTGAGATTCCTCTGCACCGCCTCTCACATTAAAGTGATGTGTGGTGCTGATAGAAAGCTACCCTGCCGTACCCGCGGAAATTCATCATTCCAGTCTAATACAACCACATTTTTACTTTACCCGAAAATCATAAATACCATCTTGATACTTATATACCTTCCCGCATTGAGGACAGGTGATATCTGCTTTTACCGCCGGCAGGGGAGCATGCCCGCACGCCGGGCATTTGAAGGCAAATTCCTGCAGGGGAGTTCCCTGCGCCAATATGTTCTTCACGAATACGCTGGGGGTGAGCTGCCACAGGGCGCCCGTCCACTGCAAAGCGGCATCCAGTCCTTTTAAAATGCCCAACGGCACATGCCGTTTGAGAAAACCCACCCGGAAGTGCGAGACGGTGAGCTGCTGGCGCACCGAAAAACCGGCAGCGCGCAGCCAACGCCTGATCTGGCGCGGGTGAAAGTTGAAGTTCAATTCCACGAATTCCACCTGTTCCGGCGTGAAGGGGTTCCAGTTCTGTTTGCCCAGCAGGTAGCGCAGCATGGCTTTCAGGTTGTGCTTGTTGGCGAATTCCAAAATGAAGACCGACTGCCCCGCCAGCACCTGGCTGACCTGCTGGAGTGCGACTTCACCTTCCTTGAGATGGTGGATGGTGCGGATCATGGTGGCGGCATCGAAGACCGCCGGCGCGAAGGGCAGGTTGTAGGCATCGGCTGCTACATAGCGGAAGTGTGCGCCATCCCCCAGGCGCGCGCGGGCTTGCTCGAGCTGGGTGTGCGAATAATCCAGCAGGGTGATCTCTTCAAAGCCCCGGTAGCGCGGGGTATTGCGCCCGGCGCCGGCACCCAGTTCCAGCAGGCGGTTGCCACCCTTGGGCAGCATGCGCCGCAGTGCGATGGCTTCCACGGCATCTTCGTAAGCGCGTTCGCCTTCTTCCCAGAATACTTGCTGGTAGTTGGAACCTTCGTAATCACAGATGGGGGGTTTGGGCATGAGTCATGTTTCCATTCGTCAGGATAGGATCAGCCGTTAAGCATACCCTGTGAAAAAAACACTGTCAAATTGAAAAAAGATGCTTTTCACTCCATTTGAAAAAGCTGGATACCTATCCGATGAAAGCAAGCAGGGAATTCGGGTAAAATTCGTATTCGCAAGACTGGTTTATAAGGAACCGCATTGTGTCTCTGATAAGCGCATCTCATCTTTCCAAGTCCTTCGGGGCAGAAGATATCCTCGACGATATCTCGCTCAGCATTCCCCAGCATGCCCGCATCGGGTTGGTGGGGGAAAACGGCATTGGCAAGACCACCCTGCTGCGTATGCTGTATGGCATCGAGAATCCTGAAAGCGGCTCCATCTCGCGCGCCAGAGACCTGAAAATGGGCTACCTGCCGCAGGAATCACGCTTCCATTCTTCACAAACGCTGGAACAGGAATGCCGTGTGGCGCTGGCGGACGTGTTCGCGCTGCAGGCGGAGATCGAGCGGATCAGTGAAACGCTACGTTTACAGCCCGATAATGAGGGCTTGGTACATAAATTGGGCGACCTGCATGAACGCTTCGAGCGCTTGGGCGGCTATACCATCGATTCGTATATGCTGCGCATCGTGAATGGGCTTGGGTTTGAAAAAACCGATCTCACACGCCCCATCACCCAATTCTCGGGTGGAGAACGCACGCGCGCTTACCTTGCCAAGCTGCTGCTGATGAACCCGGAGTTGTTACTACTGGATGAGCCCACCAATCATCTGGATATTCAAGCCATGGAATGGCTGGAAGATTTCTTGCGCAAATATGACGGTGCGGTGATGATCGTCTCGCATGATCGCTATTTCCTCGATCAGACCGTCGACACTATCTGGGAGATGACCCCTGCCATCGAGATCTACCCCGGTAATTATTCGGCTTTCCTGCAGCAGCGCCAGGAGCGCATGCAACGCCAGATGAAGGAATTTGAAAGTCAGCAGGAATACATTGCCAAGGAAGAAGATTACATCCAGCGCAATATTGCCGGGCAGAACACCGCCCAGGCGAAAGGCAGGCGCCGGCGACTGGAACGGCTGCTCAAGGAGGGCAATCTGGTGCCGCCCGTGCGCAAGCACCGTCCCATGGCATTTGGCTTTAAGGATAATCGCAGATCGGGTGATATCATCCTGCGCACAGAAGATGTGCAGATCGGCTTCAAAGATGAGCAGGTCTCGTTGTTTGCCATGCCGGATGTGGAACTGCGGCGTGGCGAATGTGTGGGAGTGATCGGACCGAATGGCGCCGGCAAGACTACCCTGCTGCGTACCATTTTGGGGCAGATCCCGCCCGTGCGGGGTGAGATCCGGTTGGGAGCCAGCCTGGACGTGGGTTATTTTGCCCAGGCACATGAAGACCTGCACCCCGATTGGACGCTCATGCAGGAGATCGAAGCCAATGCCACCGGCATGCTGCCGGCGGATATTCGTAATTATCTGGGCAAGTTTTTGTTCAGCGGGGATGATGTCTTCAAGCCGGTCAATGTGCTGAGCGGTGGGGAGCGCGGGCGCCTGGCGCTGGCGATCCTGGCGCTCAAGGGCGTCAACCTCATCTTTTTAGATGAACCCACCAATCACCTCGACCTGCCCTCGCAGGAGATCCTGCAAGCAGTGCTGGCGGATTTCGACGGTACCATCTTGCTGGTGACGCATGACCGCTACCTGCTGGAAGCGCTGGCGACCCACATCTGGCTGGTCGACCCGGCTGCCGGGCGGCTACAGGTTTTCAGGGGTACCTACCTTGAATTTCGTAATGCCAGACGATCATCCATCGATAATGCGGTTGATGAGAATTCGCATAAAACACACACCACCGGTGCCAAAAAACCTGCCCGCAAGATCAACAAACAAAAATTGACCGAGCTGGAAGTTCGCATCCATTCTCAGGAACAGGCGATCGCGGAGATGGAAGAACAATTGAAACAACCAGGTCTCGAACCGGACGAAGTGGGTAAATTGGGCGAAAGATACCTCTTTTTACAAAAAGAGCTCGATGATATGATTAATACATGGGATGAATATTATGAAAAATCTGATTCTTGATTACTTTTACTACAACTGAATGAGGAGTTTTAATTGAATACGAAAAAGGTTGCTTTACTTGCTAACCTTAAGGCGAATGCCCCGCATTGGGAGGGCATGCCTGAGGACCAATGGGATGATTTGGATTCCGAAAAAACAATTAACTCAATCACGCAAGCTATACGCAATGGGGGCTATGAATGCGAATTTTTCGAAGGAAACACCAGCTTAGTTGACACCCTGCCGAAATATAAACCGGATATGTGTTTTAACATCTGCGAAGGCTATTATGGCGATAGCCGTGAAGCGCATGTGCCCGCCATCCTGGAAATGCTACGCATCCCCTACACCGGCTCCAGAGTGCTGACTCTGGCGCTGGCGCTCGATAAACCCATGACCAAACGCATCCTTGATTTTCACGGATTGCCAACCCCGCCCTTTCAAACCTTTGAGCGCGAAGATGAACCGCTTGATCCGGCGCTACGTTTTCCATTATTTGTGAAACCCAGCCGTGAAGGCACCAGCATGGGGGTGAGCTTGAAATCGGTGGTGAACTCGCAAGAGGAGCTTTATGAACAGGTGCGCCATATCTTTGAACGTTATCACCAGCCGGCGCTGGTGGAAGAGTATATCGAGGGGCGCGAGATCACGGTCGGCATGGTGGGCAACCTCAACGGTCCCATCGCGCGCCGCATTCCGCACGACCCCAACCTGCCGCGCATCCAATCCGGATTGCGTTTTCTACCACCCATGGAGGTGGATCTGAAACCCTATCTATTGACCGATGCGGTATACAGCAACCGTCTGAAGGTGGCACTGGCAGAGGATCTTAATTACATCTGTCCGGCACCGCTGGATGAGGATATGGTGGATGAACTGAACTGGCTGGCAGCCGCGGTGTTCCGCGTGCTGGGCGCTCTGGATGTGGCACGGGTGGATTTTCGCCTGGATGTGAAGGATAACTGGAAACCCTACATTTTGGAGATCAATCCGTTGCCGGGTCTCTCTCCCGGCATTTCGGATCTGGTGATCGCAGCCAACGCAGATGGCATTGTGCATGATGAACTGATCATGATGATCCTGCAAAATGCCATGGAACGCTACCGTCTATTGGATTGAACGAAATTACCCCCGCAGATCCAGCAGGTCCGATAGCAGTGTGCCGTTGATATACACACTGACCGAGTCGACCGTGGAAAATTGCAGCGCGATGCTGGTGAGCTGCGCTTCAATGCGGGGGATATCACACTCCCCGCCGTAGATCAGATCGCCGGTCAAGCGCATGGTGGCCTGGCGATCGGTGATTTCCAATGACTCGATCTGCAAATCGGAAAGATACAGGGCGTTATATAAACCCGACTGCCCATAAGTGGCATCTGCAGGCAGGCTGAGCAGAGCGGTCAGGGCTGCCCGCAATACCGCACTGGTGGGTTCGATAGCCACCTCCACTGTCACCAGGCTATCACCGCAGCCGATCGGCTCCCCGGATGCTCCGTTATCGCCTATGGCTACCAGATAAAGATTGACAGTTTGTGGTTTGGAGGTGACAGCCGTGGCTTGCAGAGTGGGGGTAACAGTAGGTTGCGGAGTGGCGCTGGGGATGGCGGTGTCGGTCGGTGGGCTGGTGGCAGTGACGGTCGGGCTTGCTGGAACCGCCGCAGCGCAGGCGCTGGTCAGGAACAGTAAGAATAAGGATGCGACCTTTGCCGGTGTGTGCATACGCTAGGTGCCCCAGTCTCTCAAGTACAAGAAATCGTAGCCGATGGTACGGCTGCCCAATTTGGCGATGGGCGGCAGCACGCGCTTGAAGTGATAACGCCGGATGCGCTTGACCACCGTATCCACAAAATCTTTGGCGAAACCATCCTCCACACATTCCTCGGGAGTGTAGCGCTCGTCGATCATCAGGTAGAGCAGTTTATCCACTTCGGCGTAAGTAAAGCCCAGTTCGCCCTCGTCGGTCTGATTTGCCCACAGGTCGGCGCTGGGGGCTTTTTGGATGATGACCTGCGGGATATCGAGCGCCGCAGCAAGCTGGCGCACCTGGGTCTTATACAGATCGCCGATGGGATTGAAGGCACTGGCTGAATCGCCGAACAGGGTGGAATAACCCAGCAGGATCTCGGTCTTATTGCTGGTGCCCACCACCAGCCCGCTGAAAGCATTAGACTGGTCATACAGCACGATCATGCGGCAGCGCGCCATGATATTACCCTTGCGCTGGTTGTCCATATCGGAGAATTTGTTGATCAAGCCATCCGCCATGTCACTGATGGGGATGGTGAGAGACTGCACACCGAACTGGTCGATGAGCAGTTGAGCATGTTCCAGTGAATCGGGGGAGGAGGTGCGGTAGGGCATGCGCACTGCCAGTACATTCTCAGGACCGAGCGCTTTGGCAGCCAGCGCACAGGAGAGGGCGGAATCGATGCCTCCGGAAACACCCACCACCACCTTTTGAAATCCGGCGCGGGTGGTCTCGCGGCGGATGAAGGCGGTCAGGATCTGGGTCGCCAGATCGGTGTTGATGGTGAGATCGATCTTATTCATGGCTTGCCTCACTTCCCGGAATTGGAATGCCCGTTGGATAGGATGCGGTTCAATTCGCGCTGTACCATTGCGGTGCGCTCGTCGCGCAGCAGCGGCAGGCGCGCACGCGTGCGGTGCAGCTGGTTCAGGTCCAGTTCGACCGTCAGATAAGCTTCTTCGTCGTAGGGAGCCTTCACCAGGCAGTTGCCGTCCGGGTCATACACGGTGGAGCCGCCCCAGAAGTGCAGCCCATCTTCAAAACCCACCCGGTTGCAGTGCGCCACGAACGAGGTGAAGATGCTGGCGTAAGCGCGGTTGATGCTCTCAACCCACATAGAGGTGGAGAGCTGTGGCGCAGCGGTCAGCCCTCTGCCGGGGGAGGCGGAAGTGAACAGCAGCAGGTCGGCGCCATCCAACCACAGCAGGTAAGGTGGTGCGATATGCCAGAAATCTTCGCAGATCAGCACCCCGGCGCGTTCGAACTGCGTGTCAAATGCCTGAGTGGTATCACCCCAGGCGAAAAAGCGCCCTTCGTCGAATAATCCATAGGTGGGCAAATATACCTTGCGGTGCACGTGTACCAACTTGCCTTTGGAAAGATAGGCATCGGCAATATAGAAGCGATTGCGTTCATCCTCTTCCACAAAGCCGACCAGCAGGTCCAGGTTGTGACTGGCTTTGAAAAGTTCTTTGAAAACAGGGTCATCGGGAGCGGGATGATGCGCCACGGCGGGTACCAGGTCTTGCAATACATAACCCGTCAGGGAGAGCTCGGGGAACATGAGCAGGTCGGCGCCGTCTTTGTGCGCCTTTTCAATATACTCCAGGTGTTTTTGCAGGTTTGCATCTACCACACCCAGTTTGGTATCGATCTGTGCCATTCCCAGACGCATTTTCATAGGTCCGTCCTGTTTATCGTGTTTTCCTAATGTATTGTAACCCAAAAGAAAAGGGCGCCATACTGAACTGCGCCCTTCCCGGATGTTGCGTTGCGATTTCAGAAATCGATCACGAATTTGCCGTTTTCATACAGCAGTTCATCATCCACCTCGATCCTGCCGCCGTTGCGCAGGTCGCAGATCATATCCCAGTGGATAGCGGATTCGTTCTGGCTGAGGGTTTCCGGATAACCGTGACCCAGTGCCATATGGAAACTGCCGCCGATCTTCTCATCGAACAGGATCTGCCCGGTGAATTTCTGGATGCCTTCGTTGGTGCCGATGGCAAATTCACCCAGGTAGCGCGATCCGGCATCGGTATCCAACTTTTTCATCAGGAATTCTTCGTTCTTCTCGGCGCTGGCTTTGACGACCTTGCCGTTCTCGAACCACAACCGCACGCCGGTCACTTCAAAGCCCTCGTACATGGTCGGATAGGAAAAATAAACGTGCCCGTTCATCGAATCTTCGATCGGAGAAGTGAAGACTTCCCCATCCGGCACGTTGACCTTGCAGGCGCAATTTTCAAAGGGTCTGCCCTTGATGCTCAGAGTGAGATCGGTTTCGGGAGCGACCACATGCACACGTTCTTTGCCTTTCAACCATTGGATGACCTTATCCTGCCGGGCAGCCACTTTCTTCCAGTAGCCGACCGGATCGTCCTGGTCGGGCATGCAGGCGTTGTAGACAAAATCCTCAAAATCGGGCAGGCTCATATTCGCATCCTGCGCGTATGCCTGGGTGGGGAATAGGGAGAGCACCCAGTGCATTTCTCCTTTTTGCTCACGGTCGAGCATGATCCTGGAGATCTTGCCGCCTTCGGCTGTGAATTTGGAGACCAGATCGGGATCAAATCCGGAATACTCCTTGGTGTTCGATTCACCCAGAATGCGCACGCGATGATCATAAGTTTCGACAAAGTGCTTCAACTCTTCCAAATAGGCTGCGAATTTTTCCGGTTTCCCATAGCGAAAATAGCTGTCTGTCATTCCCTCGGGATATTGGTAAATGAAGGGTACTGCCCCTCGTTCCAGACAGGCATTGAAGATTGCCATCATCAGCGGTTCGCCGCCTTTTTCACCCTGTAGCAGCACACGCTGGTCGGCTTTGACACCCAGCGAATAATCGACCAGCATTGCCGCAAGTTTCTTTACACGAGGATCACTCATTTTCTTCTCCTTGAAATTGAAATTATGGCTGCCTTTATTGTAAATGTTAACGTAGAAAAAATGGAATAATCAAATGTCCTATTAAAATAGAGATAAGGAATACCTTCAAGGAGGTAAAGATGAGTACTACTTTGACCTTTTATGGGCATGCCAGTTTTGGCTTGCAGGTCGGGCAACAGCATCTGTTGTTCGATCCCTTTTTCAGTGGCAATCCGGCTGCCAGCACCAGCGCAGATGAAGTGGACGCGGACTACATTCTGGTGAGCCACGGGCATAGCGACCACCTGGGAGATGCACTCAGGATCGCCAAACGTTGTGGTGCTACCGTGATCGCAGTGGCAGAAATTGCCGGCTGGTTGAAGGAACATGGGGTGAAAACGCACGCCCAGCACCTGGGAGGTGGTTTTACCTATCCCTTTGGGTACTGCAAATTGACCCTGGCACTGCATGGCTCGGATCTGCCGGATGGCTCGTATGGCGGCAACCCGGCGGGCTTTTTGCTGACCCTGCCGGATGAACAGAAACTGTACTTTGCGGGTGATACCGGCTTGTTCGGTGATATGCGCCTGATCGGGGATGAAGGGGTGGCACTGGCGCTGCTGCCCATTGGCGATAATTACACCATGGGTCCGGCAGATGCCTTGCGCGCGGTGGAGTTTCTACGTCCCGGGGTGGTGATTCCCATGCATTACAATACCTTCCCGCTCATCCGGCAGGATGCGGCAGCCTGGAAGCGCCAGGTGGAGGAGAAAACCGACAGTCAGGTGGTCATCCTGCAGCCGGGTGAAAGCTATGTACTGACTTGAACAACCTTGATAGCTTTTGCCAGACTTCATTCTTTATCATAAACCCCACTTTCTAAAGAAAGCGTTATTGCATGACTGAAAAGAAGTTTTACCAGTTGAATATTGCGCAGCGCCGCCAGGTGCTGCATGATCAGAGCGGGCTGAGTGCTGAAGAACTGGCGGTGTTTGATCCGCAGCGCGGACTTACTACGGCACAGGCAGACCTGATGGTCGAAAACGTGGTGGGGGTGTTCGGATTGCCACTGGGCATCGCCCAGCATTTTGTGGTCAACGGCAGATCTGTGCTGGTGCCGATGGCGGTGGAAGAGCCTTCCGTGGTGGCTGCCGCTTCTTACATGGCGAAACTGGCGCAGGCGGGTGGCGGTTTTACTGCCGCTGTCTCCTCACAGGAGATGATCGGTCAATTGCAGATATTGGATGTGCCCGATATTCCGGCGGCTGAACGGGTTTTGACGGAAGCCAGAGAAGAGATCTTGGAAGAAGCGGGAAGTGCCGACCCCATGCTGCTGCAATTGGGTGGCGGTCCGCGCGATTTGCAGATCCGCATCATCGAAGACTCCCCACCTGGCAGTTTTCTGGTGCTGCACCTCATCATGGATGTAAAAGATGCCATGGGTGCCAATACTGTCAACACTGCCCTGGAACACATCAGCCCGCTGGTGGAGCAGTTGACCGGCGGCAGGGTGTTGCTGCGCATCCTTTCCAACCTGGCGGACCGCAGGCTGGCGAAAGCCACCTGCACTATCCCTGTGGATGCATTGGCGTTTGATCAATTCAGCGGTGCGGATGTGCGCGACCGCATTGTGGAAGCCTGGGCGTTTGCCGCAGTGGATCCCTATCGTGCTGCAACCCACAACAAGGGCATCATGAACGGGGTGGATGCGGTGGTGATCGCCACTGGCAATGATTGGCGCGCGGTGGAAGCCGGCGCGCATGCCTATGCTGCCCGTAGCGGGCGCTATACTTCCCTCAGCACCTGGTCGGTGAACGAAAAAGGTGATCTGGTGGGTGAGCTGGAAATGCCCATGGCGGTTGGCATCGTGGGTGGGGCAACCCGCGTGCACCCGGCTGCCCAGGCAGCTTTGAAACTGATGGGAGTGCAAAAAGCTTCCGACCTGGCTGAGATCATCGTCTCGGTCGGGCTGGCGCAGAACCTGGGTGCGCTGCGTGCCCTGGCGACGGAAGGCATTCAGCGCGGGCACATGACCCTGCACGCCCGCCAGGTGGCAGCCGCAGCCGGCGCATCTTCAGAGCTGATCCCGGCGCTCGCCGAGCAACTGGTCAAGGAAGGTAACATCCGCCTGGACCGCGCCATCACAATCCTGAACGAATGGAGCAAGCAGTGAACGAGAAAGAAGATCTGTTATTGAGACCCGCCCGACCGGTGGGTATTGTGGGGTATGGTGCTTACATTCCCCAGTACCGCCTGCCGGCAACGGAAGTGCTGCGCATCTGGCAGGGGGAAGAAGGCGGTACCCCCATTAAAGAGAAAGCCGTGCCGGGTCTGGATGAGGATACCGTCACCATTTCCATCGAAGCGGCGCGCAACGCGTTGGCACGGGCGGGCATCGACCCGCTGGAATTGCGTGCGGTATGGACCGGCTCGGAATCGCACCCCTATGCCGTCAAGCCCAGCTCCACCATCGTGGCAGAAGCCATCGGTGCGCCGGTGCACATCCAGGCGGCGGATATGGAATTTGCCTGCAAAGCCGGCACGGAAGCCATGGTGGCTGCCATGGGGCTGGTGGGCTCCGGCATGGGCGAGTATGCCCTGGCGATCGGCGCGGATACGGCACAGGGCAAGCCGGGCGACGCGCTCGAATTCACCGCGGGGGCGGGTGGAGCGGCTTTTGTGATCGGTCCGGCAGAAAATGCACTGGCGACTATCAACGCCTGCTATTCCTTTGTGACGGACACACCTGATTTCTGGCGCCGCCAGTATCAGAAATATCCCGAACACGGGCAGCGTTTCACCGGAGAACCGGCTTATTTCAAGCACGTCAGCACGGCAGCTCAGACCATGCTTGACCAGTTAGGTGCCAACCCCGCCGATTATGCGTACGCGGTCTTTCACCAGCCCAACGCCAAATTTCCCCAGCGCATGGCAAAACAGCTCGGTTTCAGCAAAGAACAGATCGAAGCGGGCTTGCTTGCGCCCGTCATCGGCAACACCTATGCCGGAGCGGCGCTGGTGGGCTTGAGCGCAGTGCTGGATATCGCCAAACCGGGTGAGCGCATTTTCGTGGTGTCGTATGGATCGGGCTCGGGCTCGGATGCCTTTGACATCCGGGTGACGGACCTGGTCGAAGCGCGGCGCGCCAAAGCGCCTTCTACCCAGCAGTATATTGCACGGCGTATCGAGATCGATTATGCCACCTATGCCCGCTATCGCGGCAAGATCACCATGAAATAAGGCATACTGATGAATGATGTTGCCATCCTTGGGATCGGGCAGATGCCGGTCGGTGAGCATTGGGAAAAGACACTCGCCAATTTGAGCACGGCTGCCATCCGTAGCGCGTTGCAGGATGCGGGCAACCCGCAGCCTGAGATCGTGTACATCGGTAATTTCCTGGCATCTTCCATTTCGCATCAAGCCAACCTGGGAGCGCTGGTGTGCGAAGCTGCCGGATTGGTCGGGGTAGAGGGCACCACCGTGGAAGCGGGGGAAGCCTCCGGCGCTGCTGCATTAAATATGGGTTACCTGGCAGTACGCTCCGGCATGGCGGATTGTGTGCTGGTGGTAGGGGTGGAGAAGATCACCGATATGGTCGGCGCCGAAGTGGAAGCTTTCGTGGCGCAGAGCGGTGATTACGATTATGAAGGCATGCAGGGTATCACCCCTAACGCCATGGCGGGGCTGCTCATGCAGCGTTATCTGACCGACTATCAGGCGCCGCGCGATGCCTTTGGGGTGTTCCCGGTCACTGCCCATCACAACGCGCTCAACAATCCGCAGGCGATGTACCGGCGCGAGGTGGATCTGGAAGCTTATCAGAAAGCGCCCGCAGTGCAAGCCATGCTCAAGCTGCATGACATGCCCTCCTATGCGGATGGGGCGGCTGCAGTGGTGCTGGTGAATGAAAAGCTGGTGAAACCCGGGCAGAAGGCGGTGCAGGTGAGCGCCTGCGAGATCGCCAGCGATACCCTGGCGGTGCACGACCGCGCGGATATGCTGGCTTTTGACGCGGTGCGCATCAGCACTGAAGATGCCCTGCGCAAAGCGGGCATCACGCGCGATTGTCTGGACTTATTCGAATGCTGGGATGCCCCGTCCATCTATGGCATGCTCTCTTTTGAAGCTGCCGGTTTCGCCGAACGCGGCAGGGGCTGGCAGACCGCCACCCCGGCTGCCCTGGCGCTGGACGGCAGACTGCCCATTGCCAGCATGGGCGGCATCAAGGCGCGCGGTTTTGCGCCCGGCGCGGCGGGAATCTACCAGGTGGTGGATGCCGTCATGCAGTTGCGCGGGACGGCCGGTAAGAACCAGATCGCGGATGCGCGAACGGCTATGACCCAGGCGCTCAGCGGGGCGGCTGCCAGCGCGGTCACCACCATTTTGCGGACACTGTAAATTCCTATCAGGTTCAAAAATTGATAGCTTTTGAGAGAGAAAGCTCTTTAAACTTGCATCACTCTCACAAAGGAGTGATTATTAATGGAAGTACCACGCAATTGGCGATTACAAAAACAACGACTGGGATTGGTGGGCGAAGTGTGCCCGCACTGCCAGGCGAAGATCTTTCCCGCCCGGGATGTCTGCCCGGAATGCGGTGGCGAAGCCAAGACGGCTTTCAAATTTAGCGGTAAAGGCGAAGTGTATTCTTTCACCACCATGTACAGCGTGCCATCCGGTTTCGAACAGAACGCACCCTACACGGTGGCGCTGGTCAAGCTGGAAGAAGGACCCATCATCACGGCACAGCTCACCGATGTGGGCGAACAGGAAGTGAAGATCGGCACCCCGGTGGAGATGGTCACCCGTCGCATCCGCCAGGATGGCGACGAAAGAGGTATGCTGATCTACGGGTATAAATTCAGACCGGTGATGGGATAAAGAATTTCAGGAAAGATTGAATCGCTCTCTAGTGACAGAGGGCGATTTTTTTACTTAGAAGAATGTTCCAAAAAGATTTAAGTATGAATCAGACTGAGTTTTAATAATTTAAGACAGGTTCATTTCTATAACTCAAAAAGCTCTTGGTATAAAATATCAACAAACTTATTTTGTAGATTGGTGCTTTTAATAAAAAAAGGATTGTGGAAATTTGTAAGTCCGAATAATTAGCATATGCGTTAAAATTATATTTATGGCTGAGTGTTTGTTTTGCTCTTCCAATGGTTTATTTTCAACTGTTGAACACATAATTCCCGAGTCACTTGGGAATGACGACCTCTTGTTAAGAGATACCGTATGTGATTCATGTCAAAATTACTTTGGAAAAGAAGTAGAACAATTCGTATTAGCAAAAACTCCGCTAGCTTTTTGGCGCACCTTTCTTGGAATTAAGACTAAAAAAGGAAAAAATCCGGCAGTAAATCTTTCTCAACCTAAGATTGATAAAGGCGTTTTTCCGTCAGTACACCCAGCGCATGACAATATGGAATTTATTTATCATGATGATGGGTCATTATCGTTTGGAACTGAAGACCTAGAGTTAGAAAAGAAAATTGTTTCTGGAGAAAAAGAAAAATTAATTCTTGTCTCTACCCCTAAAATTCTTTACATGCTTGGTAGGTTTTTTTGTAAAGTTGGAATAGAACTTATTTATTCGTATAATCCTGAATTAGCTAAATCTGGAGTTTTTGAGAAAGCACGCCGGTATGCAAGATTTGGAGAGTTTAATGGATTATGGCCCTTGTTTCACTTTTCAAAAGGAGAACCTTCGGATTTTCGTGAATATCGAGAAGATGAATTGGGATTAATTGAGAATGTCCATTGTTATTCGTATCACCTTTTTCTCTGTATTGAACAATACTGGTTATTCTTATTTTCAATGGGAACAGATAATTGGATTATTTCTTTAAATGATCCATTTCCTAATCCTATTATTAAAGAAGCATTCCCAAATAACAAACTTAATCTTATCTGGTATACGCAAAATGAATTTAAGTAATAGGTGGTTTAAGAACGCACCCAACTAGAAGATACTTCAAAAACGGAGAGTCTTTTGGTGCGGACCAGGTTGCAGGCAAGGGCAAAAATTAAGCCGTTGATAAAGCGGAGTTGGTCAGCCATTCTCCCTTGAAGTGTGGTTTTGGCATGCGTCAAAACTGTATGGCATCAACAGTATATAATTGGCACAGCGGCTGCATGCTAAAGGTAATAATGGTTGGAGGGAAACAGGATGGATGATATCAGTGATATTGCCAGTTTTTATAATTCTGATCCAGAAAAAGAACATGGTCGTTTAATTCAGCATCAACTTGAGTATGATCTTACTTGGCGCTATTTGGATCAGTATCTGCCGAGTCAAGGATCTATTTTGGAGATTGGCGCTGCCACAGGAAGATATACCCTGGAATTGGCTAAACGAGGTTATAAACTCACTGCTGTTGATGTGTCAGCAGTGTTAATTGAGAGATGTATGAAAAGGATTGCCGATCAGAGGTTGGAGAAACAAGTGCACTTTATTGTGACTGATGCACGGAATCTTGATGGCGTGATGGAAGAGGATTTTGATATCGTCCTTTTAATGGGACCTCTCTATCATCTGGTTGTGGAAGCTGATCGGAAAAAGGCTTTAAAAGAAGCTTCCGATCGATTGAGAACGGGTGGCATTTTATTTTCATCTTTTATCAGTCGGTTTGGCATAATGAGTGACTTGATGAAAGATAACCCTGGGTGGATTGAGAATCAAGAAGAAGTTCGCTCAGTGTTAGAGAAAGGCAAGAGCCCTGATGATTTTCCACGAGGTGGATTTCGCGGTTACTTCGCCAAAGTTTCCGAGATTGCGCCTTTGCATGAAGCGATTGGATTTGAAACCTTGAAAGTAGCCGGGATTGAACCCGTGATCTCTGCTGATGACGAGAGTTACAACAAACTTCAAGGAAAGCAACGCCAACTATGGCTTGATTTGTTGTATGAAATCAGCAGTGAGGAATCAATCTTGGGAGCTTCAAGACACATTCTCTATATCGGTAGGAAGAATTGATAATTTATAATTGTCAAATTCAATTATTTCTGATGTGCGAGAACTGGAAAAATAAAAGAGATGGGAGATATTCATGCGCACATCATCAGATCGCTTCATGCAAGCTTGAAGGTGCCCAAGGGGCTGCTTTTTCTTTAACAAGATCAAACTCTCATGCTGGCGATTCGCGGGAATTAATTACCGTTAATACGAAAAATAAAGGCTGTATCACTGATTTGGATTCCGATGTAGTCGTTGAGGTTACCAGCATGATAACTGCTTATGGTCCTGAACCTTTCGCATGGGGCTCATTTGCCCCGATCGCTAAAGGTTTACTGCAGAATCTTAAGGAAATGGAAATACTAACAGTGGAAGCTGCATTGGAAGGAAATTATGAGAAGCTAGTTCAAGCATTTGTGCTTTGCCCCCTTATTACGAGTGGAGGGAAAGCGATAGAAATGCTGCATGAAATGCTTGTTGCAAATAAAAAATATTTACCAAATTTTGCGGAGAAGATCAAAGAAATTGAAGCGGGAAAGGAATAACTTTTCCGGAATGATTTGTCCTTAAAAGGTTTCCGCAAGCTTAAAAAGATAGAAAGCTCTCAAACTGAGAGCTTTCTTTTTAATCATTTAGTTGGTTAAGGATGAGACATCCGAAACAAAGAACCATCCGCTATGAGGATCGGCATAATTTTAAACTGTATATAACCGTTAACTTACTTTCATGAGCAAGCTCAATACATATCCGAGAATACACCCTGATAAAATGAAATGGGTTTGTGGAGAAAGGTGTTATGTCAAACGAACTTATTTTGCGCGATGTGGTAGAAGATGATCTTGCGATTTTCTTTGAACAAGAACTGGATCAGGAAGCCAATTACATGGCAGCTTTCATTGCCAAAGATCCCAGTGACCGAGCAGCCTTTATGGCGCATTGGCATAAGATTCTGGCAGATGAAAAAGTTATCATACAAACGATCATCTTCGATGGAAAGGTTGCGGGAAGTGTTCTAAGCTATGAGGATGAAAGGAAACTGCAGGTCAGTTATTGGATTGGGAGAGAATATTGGGGCATGGGCATTGCCACCCGGGCACTTTCGGAGTTTTTAGCAAACAACAATAAAATCCGTCCGATCTATGCGCGTGTGGCAAAAGATAATCTTGGCTCGCGCTGTGTGTTGAAAAAAAGCGGATTCACCATTATCAGCGAATCCAAAGCCTTTGCAAATGCACGCGGTCAGGAGATCATAGAATTGCTTTTGGAAAAAGATGAGGAATGAAATTAATGGAATAAGATAAAATATTCTTGCCTATAATATATAGATAACATCGAACTTTATTAAGGATGGGAAAATGAAAACATTGAAAATTTCTTTATTGAGCATCATTCTTTTGTCAGTGGCAGTATCTTGCAATAACTCCTCCAAAGGACCGTCCAGTCAAAACGAAACTGAACCTATCTTAACTGCTTATCATTATGAGATTGAAGATGTGGGAGATGGCTGGAATTTAGGGAAGGTCTTTTTGGCATTCGAAAATATCGGATCCACCTGGGTGCCGTTGAATCGCCCGGAAACAAGAAATTCAGGTGTTGCTTATGGTGTAGAGGATGCATACATAGAAACGCAGGAAGGCGAAAATTATTCCATCAGGGTCTATTCAGACTTCAGTAAATTTGCTAAAGCGGAGGGCGGTGCTCAGAAAACTGAAAATTGGATTTCTTTTTCAAGCATGCCTCCGATTCCTCCGGGATTTCGAGTTTCAGAGGGCTTGACCTTCTATGAAGATGGTGGTTACGCATGGGGAAGATATGTGCTGGAGTTTAGATTTGCTAAAGCAGCTCATCCAACCGTCGTTGTTTTTCCGACAAAACCGGAATGGAATATTGATCTGGCAAATGTGCCCGGTGAACTTTCAATGCCCGTTGCCTCGATTGAAGAAGATATTCCCTCCATCAGTTCTCTTGAAGGAACGATTCTGGTCGATGAAGAAGACAAACTGCAAAT
>JAAZOK010000130.1 GCA_012797815.1 Chloroflexota bacterium
CATACTCTACCTCCTTAATCCGAGAAGGGTTCAAAAAGAGTTTTGTTGAGGAAGGTATCCTGGCTTGTCAAAAATGACTTACAGTTGCGGTACAGCGCTGGACTTGAACCAGCTTCCACCTTTACACCCTAACTTCCGGGCCTTGGGTCACCTCAACACTATTAAATTGTACTAACGGGAAAATTATACTATAGGAGGTATAAAAAAGTGTAAGGGAAATCACTTTCTGTAGTCAACCGCATGATAGTAAGTTATGCAACTCACCTGATTGCATTCACATCCACAAAGAGATTTCTCGTGAAAAAAGTTATATTCTCAGGTTGCTGAGGTCTCACAGGTCCGATCCTTCCACCTTTCCAGATAAGAAAATTGAAAAACGGTTAGTTCTTGACTAAAAGACTGTCCGCATTTCATTAAATAGATTTTCGGATTAGATTCTTTCGACCTTGTGCACGAATGGCATGAAATTATTGACATAGATATACTATTATGCTATTATGCTGTTATAACAACATATAGATATTTAGAAAAGAAACTAATGGGCTACTTCATTAATCCGGTTAATTTTGATGATCAAGAAAACGTCAATAAAATTCCTAATTTGGAACTTGCAAATGGTTCAATCATAGAGGGTAAGGAAAAAATTGTAAAACTGATTTGCTCTCAATATAAAAACGGACTATTAATTGTCGATGGGTATATGACAGCCGATATTGAATCTTTTGCGAGATTAATTTATGATTTTGCTTCCGCAGATAGGATTATCGATATCAAGTCACTTTTTACATCAAAACAGGAAATTGATGCATTAATTGCTGACTGCTTGCCGGAAGATAGAGAAACAGATCCGAGATTGATTTATGGGAAATTATATCCAGGTGAAATTGAAGATTTTCTTGATCAAACAAAAGTAGATGAATTTTTAAAAAGTGTGAGCAGTGATCAGAAAACAATTCTCTTTGGCAATGGCAGCTTAATAAATAAATTTGCTGATATTGCTAAAGCAAAGGTCTTTATAGATATGACTCCGAAAGATACCGGATTGAGGATCAATCATGGCAAATATTGCAATATTGGCAATGAAGAGGAATGCGATTTTGATGCGATGACGCGTAGGGCTTATTTCGTGGATGTTGAACTGATCACAAAAATAAGACGTCACGCCATAAGAAGTAAACTGATCGATTACTATATTCTAGAAAATTATAAAGAACATTTTACCTATATAAATTCATCAGCTTTTCAAAGAATTCTGGAAAGAGCAAGCGAGCAACCTATTCGTCCAAAACCTTTTTATATCGAAGGTGTATGGGGAGGGCAGTTCATAAAGAAATTGCGCCATATACCGGATGATGTGGTCGAAAAGGTCTCCTGGTCATTTGAATTCATCCCAACCGAAGCCAGCGTGGCATTCGAGATAGATTCTCACTATCTTGATGTTCCCTTCCTGACCATAATGGATGCGGTTGGAGAGAGGCTGATTGGGGAAAAAATGTATTCTCGATTCAATGGTTATTTCCCGATCCGGTTTAACTATGATGATACCTGGCACAGTGATGGAAATATGTCGATCCAGTGCCACCCGAATGATGAAATGGCAAAGGGTATCCATGGGGATTATGGGGGTCAAAGTGAAGCATATTATATTGTTATGACGGGTCATGATGCGCGAACTTATCTGGGATTTAAAGCTGGGACGGCTAGCCGGGAATTTTTCCATTTATGCAGGCAATCAGAAGTGACAGGTGACTTGGTTCCATATCAAGATTATATTAATGGACTTGAATCAAAACCAGGAATTCAAGTATTCATCCCGGCGGGCACTGTTCATGGGTCGGGGAGAAATCAAGTTGTACTTGAGCTTGGAACTTTTACGATAAATGCTTATACATATAAAATCTACGATTACGGTCGAAAAGGGTTGGATGGGAGACCTCGCCCCATCCATTCAAAGCTTGCTGAAGAAGCACTGGTATTCGATCGAGACGAAAACTGGGTTAAAGAAAATGTGGCAATTGACCCGGTTTTATATGATGAACAACAAGATTTTAAAGAATATATTGTTGGTCGGCATGACCTGATGTATTTTGAAACACATAAAGTAAATTTGAATACTGGTGGAACCTATCATGGGAAAAACGATAAAGGTTTCTGCGTTTTGACGATCGTGGATGGTGAGAGAGCTGAGATTAGAGCTGAAAAAAACCATGAAGAGAAATACCTTGCCAAATATCTGGATGTTGTTCTTGTGCCTGCAACGGTACAAGAATATGAAGTCGAAAATAGAGGAAAGCAGCCGGTAGTTTTCCATAAAGCGTTTGTTCGAGAGGAATAGAAGGATGGTTATGGAACGCAAAATTATTGCTCATTGCATTCATCATACTCATTGGGACCCATTTTGGTATTTTACATCTCAAGACTCGATGGTCGTTTTTTGCTATAACATGCAAGAAATGCTGCGCGCATTTGACGAAAAGAAAATTGAAGATTTCTTTCTGGATGGTCAAACAGCCGCCATTGATGAATATATTGAGGTCCATCCTGAAGATAAAGAGAAAATAAGTCAGTTGGTGACAGATGGGAAACTTATTATTGGTCCTTTTGTCTCTCAGCTTGATCCTTTTATTTGCTGTGGTGAGTCGATCATTAATAATCTACGTCTTGGGATGAAGCATGCCAGTGCGCTGGGAAAAACCTCGAAAATAGCTTATCTGGCTGACCCGTTCGGACAAACCGTTGAATTTCCCAAGATCTTTACCCAATTTGATATCCATGAATTTGTGTTCACTCGTGGTGTGGGGGATATCTATAACCTTGGTAGCGAATTCTATTTTGAATCAAACGATGGCAGCAAGGTGCTTTGCCATACAATGCTGGCAGGTTATGGGTATGGGACCTATGCTTTCATGGAGAAAAAGCTTTTTACTTCTAAAGCAGAAGACTATAACAAGATTGATGTCGATCAATTGATCCAGCGCCTTCTGGAAAGATCAACAATACCGGATGAATTTGTTTTCCCGCTTGGATTTGACCAGAATCCGATCATGCTCCATATCCCCGAACTTATCGCCTATTACAAAAAGATCAAACCTGATTGGGAATTCCGATATACCAATTGGAGAGATTATTTTGCCAGAGTCCGTGAAAATGGAAAGAATATTAAAACAATTCATGCGGAATTGACCTCTCCGCAATACCACCGACTTCATCTTTCAGGGATGAATTCTGCGAGGGCGGATATAAAAATGATTTTGGATCAGGCTGAAAGATCATTAACCTACGGAACACAGCCGTTAATGTCAATGCTTGATTCGTTAGGGATACCTTACGATCAGGGAATCATTGATAAAGCCTGGTATACCCTGGTTAATTGTCAAACCCATGCATCTGCCACGCACATTGATGCCACCAATCGCTGGATGAAAGAGAATGGACAGGCAGCTTTAAATTATTCTGAGGCAGCCAAGATCCACTTGATGCGATCGGTGGCATCCTCTTTACAGGGCGCAGAACCTGGAATCTCGGATCTGGTTGTTTTTAATACCATCCCGTGGAAAAGGGAATGGGTCGCAAAGATGACCATTATCACCGGTTCCCCAGATTTTGAGTTGTTGGATGGACATAAGCCGCTAGAATATTCGATTTTCAAACAAGAAAAAATTTATGGTGGAGTGATCCGTAAAGACAAAACATTGATGACCGAAGATAAATGGTTCTATAAAACAGATATCTTTGCCAATTTCGGAACAATGCACGGGATCTCATATAAAACATTGCAGGTGAGGGAAGGCAAGCCAGAGAAGAAAAATCATGCAGTCATAGATGATCGATCAAATGGGATCAGTAACCCCTGGTACAAGATCGAATGTTCTCCAGAAGGTATAAACATCTTTGATAAAGAGATTGGAAGGAATTTCGAAAACATCTTTTATCTCGAAGATGGAGGAGATGAGGGAGATAGTTATGACTATTCTTACCCTGATGAGGATAAAGAATTAATCGTTTTGAATAATTTTTCTGATGCAGATGTTCATTGCATCCAAACACCTCAATATGCCTCGATGACTGTAGAAGGAACCGTCTTTATCCCTGGAACGTTGGAGGACAGAACTGAACGCCGGATTAGCGTTCCTTTGAAATATAGGATCACCTTTGAGTTAAATTCTTCGTCGAAGATACTCAGGATACATGGTTTTATAGATAATCAGGCAAAAGACCATCGTGTCAGGTTTGGGATTAGAACTGGGATTGATAATACATACTCCTATGCCGGAACTCAATTCGGATATGTAAAGCGAGAATGTGAACCGCCGGAGATGGAAAACTGGCGCGAAAAAGGTTTTTTTGAAGAACCCTGCAGCACACGTCCTCTATTGAACCATGTTTCGGCAGTGGGTGATGAATACACCCTTTCTGTTTTTACACGCAGTCTGAAAGAGTACCAATTTACCGGTAAAAACTGCAGGGATATAAATTTGACGCTATTCCGGTCGGTTGGATATGTGGGTCTTCCTGATCTCAACAGACGTCCCGGGCGACCAAGCGGTTTGGCAAATAAAATCTTTGCATCACCAGACCATCAAATGCTGGGTGAAAATGAATTTGATCTTGGAATCTGTTTTTACCGGCAGTTTGATGCAAACAAGATCATGCGGGATTATGCTGAATTCGCCGTGGATCCCATGTATTACCAAAATCAGGATTTAGATAAAACGATCTATCCAATTGCATATTTCCCAATGAATCCATTAGAAGAACGTTTACCGCGAAATTACAGATTTCTTTCTCTTCAAGAATTTTCAGGTAGTTTTGGATCAGTTCGAAAATCAGAAAAAGAAAATGGATATCTATTACTGCTCTTCAATGCTGAGGAAATAAATTTGCAAGGAGGTGAAATAGAATTGGGTTTCGATTGTGTGGGAAAAAATCATGTGAATTTCTTGGAAGAAAAGCTTTCTACGGATGATCGAGCCCTGACCGAATTAAAAAAAGGAGAGTTAAAAAACTTGCTGCTTACGAAAGGATTGACGAAATGAAAAAAGTTGTGGCTGTGGCATCATGTCCTGCTGGAATTGCGCATACCTATATTGCCGCTGAAAGTCTTGAGAAAGCCGGGAAAAAGATGGGATACCAGGTTAAGGTTGAAACCGATGGCGCCGGCGGGAGGATGAATAAACTCACCAAAGAAGAAATTAATGAATCAATAGCAGTAATTGTTGCAGCTGATACGAAGGTGGAGATGGAGCGTTTCCGTGGCAAACCCGTTCTTATGATCTCGACGGGGGATGCAATTCGTAAGGCAGCGCAATGTTTTCAACTGATCGAAGATGGAAAAGTTGAAATTTATTAATCCTAAAGGAGATTAACATGAAAAAAAGAAGTACCGTATATCAAGACCTGATGACGGGTGTGACTCATTTCATACCGTTCATCGTTGCAGGTGGTGTGCTTATCTCATTTGCATTCTTATTTGACGTGAAAAATGCAAGCGCAGCCACCTTTGGGGCGACAAATCCTATTTCTGCATGGCTTTTAAATATAGGCTCTGTTGCAATGGGTATGATGTTGCCGATTCTTTCTGGATATATCGCATTCTCCATTGCAGATCGTCCAGGTCTTCTGGCAGGTATGGTGGCCGGTTTACTGGCAAAAGATGGCGGTTCCGGTTTTCTTGGCGCGATCGCCGGTGGTTTTGCGGCGGGATATATTATTAAATTGCTGAAGCACATTACTAAAGGGCTACCACGGTCATTCGAGGGCGCAAAAACACTTATTATTTTCCCTGTTATAGGGGTTTTGATTACTGGATTGGCAATGATCGGTGTTAATGTTGTTGTTAACCCTATTATGACGATCATGAATAATTTCCTTCAGAACTTGAGCGAAGGAAGTGCAATCGTTCTTGGTGCAGTCATTGGAGCAATGGTTGCATTTGATATGGGCGGTCCAGTAAATAAAGTGGCATATCTGTTTTGCGTCGCTTCATTAACAAGTGAAGCGGGAACCACTGTTGCTTCTATCCCAATGGGTGCGGTGGGTTGTTCAGGAATGACCATCAGTACCAGTTGTGCGCTGGCAACGATCTTATTCCCGAAAAAATTCTCTCAGCAGCTGAAAGATTCTGGTAAAGCTGCATTGATCATGGGAATGAGTTTCATCGCTGAAGGAGCTATTCCATTTGCAATTGAGCATCCCAAAGAAGTTATCCCTTCCATTATGACCGGTGCGGCAGTTGCAGGTGGTCTTGCCGGTTTGTTCAAATTGACCCTTTCAGCTCCCATTGGAGGTGTTTTTACTCTACCTCTGACAAATAATATTTTCCTGTATCTGCTTTGCTTTGTTATCGGTACACTGGTTTCAACCTTTATGATGGGCGCATTATTGAAAGAGCATGTTGAAAAGGAAGAAGCCGAAGCCTAGAAGAAAAAAGATTTTGTCTGAATGAGAAATATATTGTTGAATTAACGGGAAATGGCTCCCGAAATGTGAAAAGCAATTATAGATAAAAATCGGGAGCCATCCTTCTACATGTATTATAAACAAAATTATGAAAGATGGACGTTAGAAGACAAAATGGAATTGATAAGCAACTCACTAATATCGCTGGATGTTGATTTGGATTCGAAAGAAGCACTGGTTGAAAAATTAGCCGATCTTCTTGAAGAAAATTCGCGGCTTAATGATCGTGAACGATACATCCACGATGTTTTCGAGAGAGAGAATATTATCTCCACTTGTGTGGGCGATATGATTGTGATTCCACATGCAATAACAGAGGGAGTGAAAGCTGCTTCCCTGTTGTATATCAGGCTTAAAGAACCGATTGATTGGAATGATGCTGATCAAGCGAAATACATCTTAGGAATTGCTGTTCCGGCGGACAATGTTGACAATCAACATCTCATGATTTTGTCTTCTGTAGCCAAGAAATTACTTGATGATACAATAAAAAATAAGCTGTTTACGTCCACGTCAAAAGAAGAGATATTGGCAGCCTTATTGGATTGAATATCTCAAAGGGAGAGTAATTCACGAGTTGTATGGACAATCGAAATATTTATCATGCCAGAGGAAATGAGAAAAAGTTGCCAAAGTATCTTGAAGTTGAAGAAGATATTAAATATCGGATTTTGTTGGGAGAATGGAAACCAGGGGATAAAACTCTTTCTGAAAATGAGTTTTGTAAAGTTTATAATGCCAGTAGAATAACCATCCGAAGAGCTCTGTCAGATCTAGAGAATGAGGGTTATCTTTATAAAATAAGCGGTAAAGGAACTTTTGTAAAAGACCTGCAGGAAAATGCTGAGGAAAATTTCTCAACTGTAAAAAGCTTCACAAATGAAATGCGCGAAAGGGGCATGAATGCTATTACGATCAGTGCAGAAATAGAATTGGTTTTGGCAGATCATGTAATGGCCGGATTATTAAATATCAAACGGGGGGACAAGATCCTGCAGTTAAAAAGAGTTAGAGCTGTCAATGATAGTGAAATCATAGCTTATTCAGTGAATTCCTTCCCATATAGCGAAAAATTCTCAACCGATCCGAAAGATTATTATGGATCTTTTTATGATTACATTGCTAATTTGGGGATTTTCCTTACCTCTGCTAAAGAATATTTGGAAGCAGTGCCGCCCTCCGAATTTGTAGCGAAGAAACTTGGTATTTCTAACTCAGAACCTGTCCTCAAACATGTACGAGTCAGTCATAATTCGGATTATGGTTTTTTTGAATACAACCTTTGTTATTACATTGGAAGCAAATACCGCTATTATGTGCCAAGTATAAGCTAAAAGAGTTAAGCTTTAGATAGAAAAAGCCTATACCCTAAATACTTTGAAGAACTTGTTACTTATTTCTCGATTCAAAACCCACTGGTGATAGAATTACCACAATACTTTTCCATAAGGAGCAGGCAAGCATGAGCAAGGAGCAAAAAGTACGGGTTGCCATCATCGGCGTGGGGAACTGCGCTTCTGCCCTGGTGCAGGGCGTTCATTTCTATAAGGATGCCAAGGACGATGATCGCGTGCCGGGATTGATGCATGTCAATCTGGGCGGTTATCATGTGCGTGATATCGAATTCACCGCCGCGTTTGACGTGGTGGATACCAAGGTCGGCAAGGACCTGTCGGA
>JAAZOK010000029.1 GCA_012797815.1 Chloroflexota bacterium
GGTTAAAGGAGATCATTTCAAAGGGTTCATTCCTAATTCGCATTTGAAAGAGATATCCCGGATCCAATCAGTTTCTGAACGATATCAAGCGTTGAAGGAAGCAGTGGGGCAATTTTTAAAGGTCAAAGTGATTGAATGTGATAAGGGGCAAGGGAAATTGATCTTTTCCGAGCGGGCTGCTGAGAAAGAACCAGGTCGTCGATTGGATGTGTTCGAGGATCTTGATATTGGAAGCGTGGTAAAGGGAGAAGTTACCAATATCACCAAATTCGGCGTTTTCCTCGATCTGGGAGGTATTGAAGGATTGGTTCACCTTTCTGAACTGTCATGGGGAAAGGTGCATCATCCATCTGAGATCGTCCACATTGGTGAAACGATCCAGGCTCGCGTCATATCCATTGATAAAGAGAAAATGCGCATAGCACTCAGTATTAAACAGCTCTTGCCGAATCCATGGTATGACTTTGGGGAAAGGTACCTGGTTGGCGATGTGATCACAGTGACCATCACCAAAGTAGTGGGGTACGGTGTTTTTGCAGAGATCGAGAATGGGATTGAGGGTCTGGTGCATATCTCGGATATCCAGTCCAAAGACCTGTCGCTTTCCCTTATCGAGATGAAAGTTGGAGAGAAGATCGTAGTTTCAATTAAAGCGATTGACGTGGAGAATCGCAGGTTGAGTTTGGGATTTATCAGTCGGTTTGAATAGAATGCATTATGATTAATATCCTATGAAGAAACAATCCGATCACTCTCTGGAATTAGTGGAGTATCTTCAGCGTTTTATCAAGGATATTCTCGGTATTGTGCTCATTTCAGGGGCGGTCATTTCTTTTTTAGGATATTTCAACCTGTCCCGGGGAAGAGCATTGGACTCTCTGGTGAATATCGTTAAACAGGGGTTTGGGTGGGGAACGGTTTTTTTCCTGGCATTTCTACTGTATGTGGGGGTGTTGATCCTTCTCCGCCGGGTTGAAAATTTCCCGGGCATCAACCTGAAACGTATGCTTTATCTGGAATTGTGCTTTTTTGCCACCCTGGGATTTCTATCGATCCTGGGGGGAAATTCTTTGGTGCGTGCTGCGGAAGGTAGTGACGGGGGGGTGATCGGATGGGGAATCGCGAAGATGTGCAATTCTGTTCTGCCCTTGCCGATCTGCTCGATCCTTTTTGTTTTGATTGCGGCAATCTCATTCCTTATGGCTACGGGATTTTTAAGCAAGATCATCGCCAGCCTGGAAAAACGATCCATATCCCGAAAGCATTCTTACTCTGCGGTTGAGGAGCAATCCGATAACGGAACAGTACCGACAAAACCACATACGAAAGAAACTGTTCCGGAGGACAGATTATTTGTTGAATCCCCTGCAGCTGATCTGCCTCCACTCTCTATTCTCTTCGATCAAAAAGCCTCCACAACGGATGAAAGCTATATTAAACAAAATGCAGAGCGGATTGAGCAAACCTTCGAGGAATTTGGTATTCCTGCCAGTGTGGTGGGATATCGCATTGGACCGACTATCATCCAATATGCGCTGGAACCCGGTTATATTAACAAAACCAACGAAGAAGGCGAACTCAGCAAGAAAAAGATCCGTGTTTCTCAGATTTCCTCTTTACAACGAGATCTGGCACTGGCATTGGGAGCTGAACGCCTGCGTATCGAAGCACCCATTCCGGGGTATTCCTTTGTAGGAATTGAGGTTCCTAATCGCTACAGCAGCATGGTGCGCATGAAGAGTATTCTGGGGAGTGCCTCTTTTCAAAAGTTGCAATCCTCGCTAAAGCTGGCATTGGGGATGGATGTGTCAGGGAACCCCGTTTCGGCAGATCTGACCAGAATGCCACATTTGCTTATTGCTGGAACGACCGGTTCGGGGAAATCGGTGTGTATCAGTGCGTTGATCACCAGTCTGGTGATGGGTAATTCTCCCTCTGAACTTAAGATCGCCATTCTAGATCCCAAGTTGGTGGAATTGGCTGTCTTTAACGGCTTACCACACTTGATCGGTGAGGTTGAAACGGATGTCAACCGCATGCTGGCTGTATTGGCATGGGCAGTGGCTGAAATGGACCGCCGCTACAGGGCATTTGAAGAACTCAACGCACGTGATATCCAGGTATACAATGAAAAAGCCAGCAGGCGCGGGTTGCCCAAGATGCCCAAGATCGTGATCTTTATCGATGAACTGGCAAGCCTGATGACGGCATCCCCCGAGCAAACCGAGGGCAGGCTGGTGCGATTGGCGCAGATGGCACGCGCTACCGGTATTCATTTAGTGGTAGCTACGCAGCGCCCCAGTACTGATATCGTCACAGGTTTGATCAAAGCCAATTTCCCGGCACGCATTGCATTCATGGTGGCATCCTCGGTTGATTCGCGAGTGATCTTGGATGTAAATGGGGCAGAAACACTGTTAGGGAAGGGAGATATGCTCTTCCTCGATCCGGAAAATGGTGCCCCTAAACGTATTCAAGGGGTGATGGTAGACGATCTCGAAGTAAAAGCGATCCTTGAATACTGGAATTCCATCATCCCACCCGATCAGTATAAAGATGAAGAGCCCCCCTGGGAAAAATTTGTTATCAATCGGGGTGAGGATAAGGATGAACTGATCGGGAGGGCTATCTCCTTACTGAAAGATGAAGGCAGAGCCAGTGCATCCTTATTGCAGCGTAAATTAAGGATCGGGTATCCACGTGCAGCCCATTTAATGGATGAATTGGAAGAGATGGGTATCGTTGGTCCACCGGAAGGGGGCGGTAAAGAGCGGGAAGTGCTGCTGGATGACGAAGATAGCGCGATGGATTATTAATTTTCTTGACAGGATATGCAGGTAAAGTTAGGATTGGACGATGACTGCATTACTGGAGATCGCATGACTTTCACGGAGCGGCTGCGTACTTTATTTAAAAACTTTCTAGATGCTTCTGGACAGCGCTTATATAAGATGGGTATCACAGCCAATCTGATCACGCTCCTTGGTCTGGCGGGAAATTTTATAGCCGCTTTTTTCATCGGAATTGGAAATCTGTTGGTTGGGGGTATTCTCATTTTGCTCATGGGTCCATTGGATGCCTTCGATGGAGCAGTGGCGCGGGCTGCGGGAGAGATCACTCCTTTTGGTGCATTTTTAGATTCGGTGACCGACCGCTATTCTGAACTGGTGATTTACTTGGGTTTAATAGCCTATTTCTTACGAGCCGGAGATGCCAATGGAGTCTTGCTTGTTTTCGTTGCGGCTGCCGGCAGTGTACTGGTATCGTATACCCGCGCCAGAGCACAGGGTATCGGGTTGGATGTAAAAGTTGGTTTTATGACACGCGTGGAGCGCTATTTGGTGCTGGTTCCGGGAATCTTGTTTTCTTATCCGAAGATATCGCTATGGATTATTGCGATTCTGGCTAATTTCACGGCATTTCAACGCATTTTGGAAGTATATAAAATAACAAACTCGATAAAAAAGGAGAAATAACAATGTCAGATGGTTTTTATATAGGTCCTGTTTATGTCTATTATTACGGCATCATCATTATGATCGGGGCACTGGCGGCATTATGGCTTTCGATCAGAGAAGCCAAGTATCGCGGGCTTGATTCTGAGGTCGTATGGGATGTGGTGCCGTGGCTGCTGATTGCAGGGATCATCGGCGCTCGCCTGTGGCATGTTTTTACCCCGTCCAAGTCGATGGGTGCAGGAGTGGATTATTATTTTTCCAATCCGATTGAAATATTAAAGATCAGGAAAGGCGGGTTGGGCATCCCCGGTGCCATTCTGGGTGGGGTAATTGCGCTGGTCATCTACTGCCGAAAGAAAAAATTGAATTTCTTTACCTGGGCGGATGTGATCGTCCCCGGTCTGGCATTGGCACAGGCTATTGGGCGCTGGGGTAATTTCATCAATCAGGAACTGTACGGTTCTCCAACCGATTTGCCCTGGGCAATCCATATCGATATGGCGAATCGTCTACCGGATTATATCCAATATGAAACATACCATCCCCTGTTCTTGTACGAATCATTGTGGAACTTAATGAACATGTTCCTGCTGCTGGTATTGGAACGCACTCGCAAAGAGAAACTAATTCCGGGTGACTTACTGCTAACCTACCTGATCGTCTATCCCCTTGGAAGGTTCCTGCTTGAATTCTTGCGCATTGATTCTTCATTGGTAGGTGGGGTTAATATCAATCAGTTGACCATGCTGGTAGTGATGGTATTTGCCATGGTCATGCTGATGATCCGCCATAGGAAATTCAAGAAACAAGCGCTGCTGGCAGAAACCGACGAAAATACGGCAGATGATCAAGAAGAAAAAGAAAATTAATAATTCTTCAATACGGTATTGATATCAACCTCTATACAATTAAATAAAAAAGTGTAAAGGAAGATGAGATGTTCAGTAAAAAGTTAGCGAAGGAAATGAATTTGCAGATCATGCATGAAATGTATTCTGCATACCTGTACTTGTCAATGGCAAGTCATTTTGAGGTCGACAATCTCAAGGGCTTTGCCCATTGGATGAAGGTCCAGGCAGGGGAAGAACTTGAGCATGCCATGAAATTCTATGAATTCATCAATGACCGTGGTGAAAAGGTCAACCTGGAGCAAATCGATCAGCCACCACTGGAATTTGGGACCGCGCTGGATGTATTCAAAATGGTCCTTGAACACGAGCAGGAAGTCACGGCTCGCATCAATTTGCTGTACGATATTGCAGTGGGAGACAAGGACTTTGCCAGCCAATCTTTCCTTAACTGGTTTGTCGATGAACAGGTCGAGGAAGAAAAGAACGCCAGTGAAATTCTGGAAACCCTCAAGATGATCGGAGATAACGGAAATACATTGTTCATGTTCGATCGCTCATTGGGTGAACGAGAACAAGAGTGATCATAAAAGGGCTGCAAAATCTTTTGCAGCCCTTTTTTCTACCAACCGGTTAAATAAGGTTCCCATTCCATATTTTGAGATAAGTGTTTTCCAAAGATATAAAATGCCGAAGCCGGTGGCGCTTGCGGTTTACGCAGTAAATGCATATTGGTCGTCTCCAGGGGACGTCCGCCTTTGAGGTGATTACATCTGGCGCAGGCGGTGACGATATTTTCCCAATTTTGCGTGCCACCCATGTGCTTTGGAATGACATGGTCGATGGTCAGTTCATCACTCTTCTTACCGCAATATTGGCAAGTATAGTTATCGCGCCGGAAAACCTCCTTACGGGTCAGATGTACTTGCGGGCGAGGACAGTGCACCATGTACTCGAGTCTGATGACGGAAGGTTTGGGATATTCACTGTTAACTGTACGGATGATCCCACGCCCGTTCAGCACCAGGCTGGCTTTGTCAAGCACGATCAACCCAATGGCGCGGTGAGTGCTGCACAGGTTGATCGGCTGAAAATTAGCGTTTAAAACCAATACTGTTTCCATTTTGCCTTGAGCAGGATTATAGCATGAGAAGATTGGCTCGAAGCTAAAAAACCGATTAAGAGAAGCTTAAGGGCTGGTATAATGCTTTGAAAATTCCTTTTGGTTGGAGGTTCATGTGAATATTGATGAACAGGTCGCATTGTTGATGCAAGGAACCGAATATGGTGATCCTGATATTAAACAATCTATGGCACAGGAATTAAAAGATCGCCTTATTCAGGCGGAAAAAGAAAAACGCCCTCTGCGTATCTATTGCGGCTACGATCCAACCAAGGCCGACCTGCATTTAGGTCACACGGTCACCATGCGCAAACTGCGCCAGTTTCAAGACCTGGGACACCAGGTGATCTTCCTTATCGGCGATTTCACCGCTTTGATCGGTGACCCGTCGGATAAAGATGTCACCCGCCCCATCCTGACAAAGGAACAGGTAGAAGAAAACGGCAGAACCTACGCAGAACAAGCTTTCCGTATTTTGGATAGAGAAAAAACTGAAATCCGCCATAACTCGGAATGGCTTTCGAAGTTAAGCTTTGCAGATTTGATCAGGATCGCATCGAATTTTACCGTGCAACAATTCCTCTCGCGGGAAAAATTCAAGTTGCGCTGGGAAAAGGGCGATCCCATCTACGTACATGAAACCTTTTATGCATTCATGCAGGGTTATGATGCTTATGCATTGGATACTGATGTGCAGGTTGGCGGGACTGACCAATTTTTTAATATCATGATGGCGGGTCGTAAAGTCATGACCGCACTGGGCAAACAACCCAATATTGCCATCACCCTGGAGATCTTGCCCGGTACCGATGGTGAGATCAAGATGAGTAAATCACTCGGTAATCATATTCCCATTACCACCACTGCGGAGGATATGTACGGGAAACTGATGAGCATTCCGGATAAAGCCATGCCGCATTATTTCAGGTTGGTGACCCGTTGGAATCCACAGCAGGTAGAAGTGCTGGAAAATGACATGAAGACCGGGAAGATCCATCCCCGTGATGCCAAGATGAAACTGGCTCATGAAGTTACGGAAACATTCTACGGAAAAGAAGCCGCCGATGCTGCCGAACAGGATTTTATTCTGAAGTTCCAGAAAAAAGAGATCCCGGATGATATTCCCACCTTTGCGATCAAATCCGATCAATCTTTACTTGAGATCATCATACAGGTGAACTTTGCCCCTTCGAAAAGCCAGGCAAGGCGGTTATTTGAGCAGGGCGGTGTTTCATTGAACGGTGAAACGATTAGTGATTGGGCGGCAGTGGCGACCCCCGGGGTATTGCAAGTCGGGAAACGTAAATTTCTAGATCTTGTGGGTCAGGATTGATTTTCCTGGATGTAATCGTATACTGCAGAATTGATGTCCCGCGCATTTTCGGCGCTGCCATTTTCAAGAACGATCACCACGATCGTTCTTTGTGATCCTGCTTGAGGGTAGGTGCCCCGGATGGACCATTGGTACACGCCTTTTTCATCAAACGAGGTCGCATTAAACAGCCAGGCATTTCCATCACGCTGAAAGAAATCATCCAGCAAAAATTGAATCGTTAAAGCAGAGCTGTCAGAAGAAGATCCATTCACGACATCGCTCGGATCAAGAACCAACTTCAGGGGAATATCTTTGCCATCGTTACTGATAAACGATGCTGCTTTTGCAACCATTAATGGCGAAAAGCGAATCTGGTCATTCCCGATTACATACTGGACGGAATGGGAGACTTCATTTTTAAAATTTGTCTCGGCAAGCGGCAATCCGAGAGCTGGATGTGAGAAAAATCCGAATGCTGTCAGGTTTTCTCGGACTTGTTGTTGCGGGAGGTCCCCCATTAAACTGAGCAGGGCAAAATTACACCCATTGCGGAGGGCTGTACTGAAAGTGGGGTCTTCCTCGGGGTTGAGAAAACAAGCCGAAGAATCTGCTTCCATGGATATCTCATCGGAAAGCGGAATGTTGGAAAATTCATCCCATTTTTCTTGCGTGATCGTAAAGGGTACCAGCATACCACCCGCCGGATAAGCCCCCTGCATCACGCGATTGAGGAATGGCGCACTTTCGTCACTGTTCCAGATGTCCCAATTCTCGGTGAGCGCATTGGCATCAAAGGAAGGATGGGAAGTGATCGCCAGGATCTCTCCACTGTCTGCATCGAGCACAATCCCCGCACCATAGAAGGCGGTCATTTGTGCATCCAACTGTTGCTGGATATCCAGATCAAGGGTGAGGGTCACATCTATCCCTGTCGGTGGTTGATCATAAATGAGATGATTGAACCAGATGGCGGTAGCCGGATATCCCGCGTATCCCCTTAGATAATCATTTAGGTCTTCTTCGATGCCTGAACGACCATAGCGGGCGTGGCTGAAGCCGACCGTATTGGAAAGGTCGGAATAAAGATAGTAACGATAGTAGTTGCCACTTTCTCCCTCGGTGACAGCCAGGGGGGTGCCATGCCGATCGTAAATCGTGCCTCGGCGAACATATTGGTCCGCATAGATAAGGCGGGGATTATCCGAACGGTTCTGCAGTCCATCTGCCTGAACATAGCTCCACCAAAATAAGACACATTCGATGATGAAAAAAACAATTAAAAAGATTGTCCCCAGTACTTTTATTGGTTTATCAAGCGGACCCTGTGATTGTGTGGATTTCTTAGCGGGTCGGGTCGGTATATCCATACAATACAGCATTGAGATTGCCAGAAACACGGAAACATAGGATGAACCACCATAGGATACAAATGGGAGGGTTACTCCGGTGATGGGGAGCAAGCGGATCGTGCCGCCAATGATGAGAATGGACTGGGTGATGAGATAGGTAGTCACTCCGGCAGCGAGGTACCCCTGAAAAGGAGTAGGAGCAGAACGGGCATTTTTATAACCCCGTAATAAGAGAAACGCCAGCAGGATGATGAAACAGGAGGTTCCTAACAGCCCGGTCTCTTCTGCAATGGCAGAAAAGATGAAATCCGAATGTGCCAGCGGGACCACATTGGGAAAACCTAACCCAGGTCCACTTCCAATGATGCCACCGGCGGCGATAGATAAAATGGATTGCACTACTTGGTAGGCTCCTCCATTGGGGTCATCCCATGGCAACAACCAGGCAGAAATGCGGGTTGAGAAGATATCAAAGTATTGATACCCGATCACTGCAAATAATAGGAATGATAAAACGATCAACCCGAAGACCCGGGTCTTGCCGGTATAAAAATATAGATAAGCGGCATAGATTATCAGAAAGATCACGGTAGTGCCGAAGTCATTCTGCCAGACCAGGATTGCACTGATGAGCAGGAAAAAAAGCATCGAAGGGAGGATAGTCCTGAATTTTCTGCTCTCTTTTTGCGTTCCGGCAAATTGCACAGAAAGATAAATAATAAAGAGGGGTTTTAAAAATTCTGATGGTTGGACATTGACACCAAGGATATGCAGCCATAAAGCAGGACCATCCCCGCCCGGGAAACTGCCCCACAACATAGTAGCAGCCAGGAATGCGATACCCAGAATAAGACCCACTAAGGCATATTTCTCTACATAAGGCATAATGGATCTTTTGCGGGTCACAAGGAAGAGGGTTGTCAGTAAGGCTGCCAGGATCCAGGTGGTTTGACGCAAGCCAAAATAGGTGTTGAGCCTCGAGATGGTCAGCAATCCCCAACCACTGAGCAAATAGATGATCGGGAAAAGGAAAGTATCGTAATTTTTACTGCAACGCGACAGCACACTTTGGAGGACGAAGAACCCGATCGAAATGATCAGCAATCCGATCCAATGTGTCCAGCGCAGGTCTACCTGCCAGGAACGATATTTTAAAACAGGGGAAAGCGACAGGATGATGGCATACAAGAACAAGAAAGCAGCTGCGAGCACCATGAGCCGCTTCTGATTTTTATTCAAATTTTCCTCTTTCATTGATCGACAGGTCTGGCGAACTGTATCAGATCTAATCAAAAAGAATGTTGGTCTTCTCTTTGGTCGCTTGCGGAATTCTCTTGGGGTCGGTTAGAACAGCATTCTTCAAAGCATCCCAACACTCACAGTGAGAGACAGGAGGCAGGATCTCAACCAGATTCTGGATGGCGGTTTGTGCATTCTGGGTGTTCTTTTTAGCCACTTTCAGGACCATCTCCACCGTCACCGGTTTTTCAGTTACATGCCATACATCGTAGTCGGTCACATGTGCCATGGTGGCATAGCACATACCCGCTTCACGTGCCAGAAATGCTTCGGGACTGGCGGTCATGCCGATGATGGACATGCCCCATTCGCGGAAAAGATTCGATTCAGCTTTGGTGGAAAATCTGGGTCCCTCGATGGTGATATACACACCTGCGTCATGGACGGTGGTGCCGGTTTGTTCTACCGCTTCGATGACGTCCTTTCTGAGGTCATCGCAATATGGGTCAGCGCTGCCGATATGGGCTACCATACCCTCGCCAAAGAATGAACTGGAACGATGTTTGGTGAAGTCGAATAGCTGATTGGGGACGACGAAATGACCCGGTTCGTAGTCTTCCCGCAGCGATCCACAGGCAGAGATGCTGACCACACGGTGTGCGCCGATCATTTTCAAGGCATAGATATTGGCGCGATAATTAACTTCGCTGGGCGAAAAAATATGACCGATACCATGACGCGCCAGAAAGGCGACCTTTTTCCCATGTAGAATGCCAACCACAAGTGGAGATGATGGTTTTCCATAAGGTGTGTCGATCTCGATGGTTTCGATATCCGTCAAAGCCGGGAATTGATAAACCCCCGAGCCGCCGATGACCGCTAGAAATGGTGATTCTTTCATTGTTCGTCTCCTATGCTTTTCACATGGTTGATAGAATCCAAAAAGACTAGGGTTCTCTTTTTTTGTGAAGCTTCTTTTTTGGCTTTTCCCCTTGCAAATCTTTCCACAATAAACTGAGAGAGAACCCGACAAAGGCAACCAGGGCAACCGCCAGTAACCCGCGTAGTACAAGCACCAGTATTCCTGAAAAATCCATGGATTCCTCCAAACAATTACCTATTTTACTCGACAATTTAAGAACCTGTTGGGCTGGGTATCATAGAATCAGGATTTTCATGCGAAAGAAAAATTTCATAGAAATTGACCATTCTGTTGATCCATGGATCAAAGTATGTGGTGAGACTTACCTGTGTGTCCGGCTGAGGTGATCAAGGGATAAAGGATTGCGTAATACCTCAATAGGAAAAGTTCCTTTGGTAGGAAGGATGACCCGGATAGAAAAATTCCTTTGATCGTTCCCATTGTTTATCTATTTTATGTCCCATGGAATTGTTGACGAATTAACAAAAGGAAAGGTATAATCTTTTTGTTACTTTGCAGGAGGTAAACCGTGGAACGTTATTTTCAAATCGCTCTCATGATCACATCAGTTGTCCTGATCATCAGCATCGTTTTACAATCAAAAGGTGTTGGTTTAGGCGGCTTGACCGGTGTTGATTTTGGATCCAATATCACCACCCGACGTGGAATTGAAAAGACCATGTTCAGGATCACTATTGCGCTGGCAATTCTCTTCGTAGCACTGGTGCTCGGAACGATTGCTGTAGTTCAATAAAATTTTCTGTTTTAAAAACTTAAAAAAGGGCGACTCTTTAATTATTGGAGGACGCTCTTTTTTATGCTAGAATTCAATCTCGATGAAAAACATACGATGGCAATTAATCATCATCCTGGTGACAGGATTGGTAATTGGTATTCTCTTACTGAGTGAGCAGACCGGGTTCAACATTGCGCGCCCGAGTGTGAGCCGGGGTGGTACTTATACTGAGGCACTTGTTGGGGATTTGCAGCGATTGAATCCGATATTGGATTACTATAACTCAGCCGACCGCGATGTGGATAGCCTGATCTTCAGCAGCCTGATCAGCTATGATGAAAACGGATTGCCGCAACCGGAACTAGCTTCTGATTGGGGCGTCTCTTATGATGGCTTATCCTATAATTTCGATCTGAATCCCGATGCACAATGGCATGATGGCACACCGGTAACCAGCGCGGATGTGGTTTTCACCATTGATCTGATGCGTAGTGGTGAATCGGTATTGCCGGAAGATATAAAAACATTTTGGAATACGATCGAAGTGATCCCGTTAGGGGAGAATGCGGTGCAGTTCAGGTTGCCCGAAGCTTTTGCTCCCTTTATGGATTACCTGTCGTTTGGCATTCTCCCTCAGCATCTGTTGGGGGGACTTTCATATCAGGAAGTCATTAATTCGTCTTTCAACCTGGAGCCTGTGGGCAGCGGTCCTTACCGATTTGAACGCCTGATAACAGAGAACGGAATGATCAAAGGGGTAGTGCTCTCTGCCAATGCCGCCTATTTTGGCGGGGAACCTTTCATCAGCCAGTTTGTTTTCATGTATTATGACGATGCTACTTCGGCTTATGATGCTTATCAAGAAGGTTCGGTGCAGGGAATCAGCGAGGTGCCCAATGACATCCTGAATGATGTGCTGAATAATCCCAATATATCCCTGTACAGTGCCATAAAACCGGAAGAATCCATGGTGCTGTTGAATTTGAACAATAACAAAGTGAAATTTTTGCAGGATGAAAATGTGCGCAAAGCATTGCTGTATGCCATTGACCGCCGGCGCATGATCGATTCTGCATTGGATGGGCAGGGGATCATTGCGAATATTCCCTTGATACCCGCTAACTGGGCTTATTATGAGTGCATCCAGAACTTCGATTATGATCCGCAACAGGCAGCGACATTGTTGGATGGAGCTGGTTATACGCTGAATTCAACAGAAAGTGGCGCTCGAGAAGATAATGGGACGGCATTGAAATTCGAAATGGTTTATCCTGATGATGCAACCCATGCTGCCATTGCGCAGGCTATCCAGGCGGATTGGGAGAAGATTGGGGTGCAGGTGACCCTGATCCCAGTGCAATATGATGTGCTGGTCTTGGACTACCTGGAACCATTGACCTATCAGGCAGCTTTGATCGATCTCAATTTTGAACGGTCCCCGGATCCTGATCCTTACCCGTTTTGGGATCAGGCGCAACAAAGCGGCGGTCAGAATTATTCCCAGTGGGAGAACAAAGTAATCAGTGAATATCTGGAAGAAGCGCGTGTTTCCACCGATCTGGATGAACGGGCAAAATTGTACCGCAACTTCCAGGTGGTCTTTCAGGATGAACTGCCCGCCTTACCTCTCTATTATCCCGTCTATAATTTTGCTGTGGGTAACAGTATCAATGGAGTCAGACTGGGCTCATTTTATGATACAAGCGATCGTTTCTATTCCGTATTGAACTGGTATCTGATCAGCCAGGCAAGCGAGAAATAATATGACCGTCAGCAGCACCCACAAGGGGGATCAAGGTTTTACAAGCCTGCTCAGTGGAGAAAGGGTAAGGAAAGATCACCCCATCGTCGAATTGGTGGGAGAGGTCGATGAGTTAGCTGCCTGGATCGGGATCGCCCGTAGTGAATTGGGTGAAAAATCGAATAAGATCGACGATATCCTGGAACAGCTTCAAGGGCAACTTTCCCTGGTAATGGCGTTTATCAGTTCATCCCAATCAGAACAACCCTATCTTTTACCGGCGTCTCCGACCTATCTCAGTATTGTGGAAGATTGGATTGCTGCCATCGAAGCACAGATCAATGTTCCCAATGTATTTTTAAAAGCCGGAAAAACCAAATTGGGTGCTTATTTCAACCTCCTGCGGGTTATCTCACGTCGAATGGAGAGAAAAGCGGTGGTCCTCTTTGCAGAAAAGGACAAGGATACCAGCCAGATCCTGCCTTACCTGAATCGCCTATCTACTCTATTCTATGTGTTATGGCTGTTCGCTGACCAAAAGTTGGATTAAGAAAGTTCTCTCACTCCTCATCAAATCTTCACGGTTTATTCACATGCCTCCTTGAAAATAGGATTAATTCATTTCAAGGAGCCTTGCATGAAACCTAAATCTGAACTATCAAAGAATACGAAAAAGCGATATTGGATCTTTTTTGGATTGTTTCTCTTATTTTTAGTGGTAACGGCATCCAGCCTTTACTTCATGTATGTGCCGGCGGGTTATCAGGGGGGCAGGAATCCACGCTACAATATGGTCATCCTGTTTGAACGGGACACCTGGGGTGAGATACATACCTGGACTAGTTTTGTTCTTTCCGCGATCATCTTGTTCCATATCATTATTCACTGGTCCTGGGTGAAGAATGTGTTCTGGCGTTATTTGCAGGTGTGGAAAAATAAGATCGGTGCAAATAATAAAATGGCGATCGTAAACCTTGTTGATGACGGATTATCGGCAGTGCTCTTTCTTTTCTGCCTGATCTCGGGATTGGCATTATTTATCGTTCCAGGCGGACCGGGCAGTGATTATGCTCAATTCCTCTATATCACCCGTGGAATGTGGAAGGATATCCATATCTGGACCGGAATCGGAATGGTGTTGGGCGTGGTTATACACCTGGTTATCCATTGGGGTTGGATACGCAAGGTAACCAGGAGGATTTTCCAAAGGTCTTCTGCTCTCGTTTCGGCTGAAGGTGGTATTTAACCCAGCGGGTTGGGATATTGGAAGATCGGGAAAAATTCTCCCTGATATTCAAAGCCGGAGTGCCTGTAGAGATGAATGGAAGCTTCGTTATCATATTGGGTGTTCACTGTGATCTGCCGGATCCACGGCATAGAGAAATGCCAGAGCATATTGCTGACCAAACGGGCGCCGATGCCATGCTTGCGAAACTCTGGAAGAACTGCCAGTCTTACCAGGTGAGCGCGATAGAGGTCGGCGCTGCTGATCTGAAAGCCCACGATCCTGTCATCCATCACAGCTACGGAGGAGTAACCGGATTGTTCAAAAGCCAGGGTGAGGGTTGTGGGTGAAAACTTCCAGTAAGTGTCAAAACATAGATCATCGATATGGATGACCTGTTGAAGGTCATCCAGTTTCATCTTTCTCATCATGATGGAGGAATCATTTTCGTACTTTTGTGGGAGGATGCCTTGCCAGGTTAACACGATCACTTTTTGCACCTTCTTCCATCCGTGGGTGAAGAGCAGTGTTTCCATCCAGTTTTGATAGCATAAGGCAGTGATCATATCTGCGCTGGCGAATTGATAAGAATTAAGAATCGAACCGAATAAGGTTTTCCAAACATTGGCCGGGCTCAATTCGTTCCGAAGAGAAAGAAAACGTACCCAGTGATAATGAACTGGATCGGGGGCAAGGCTCAGTACACCGTCAATGTGGGCGCCGTTATGATAGATGCACGAGGGAGTTTTTTCAAGCCACTCAAGCGGGGAACGCCAATCGAGGTGGGCATGAGTGCGATGATTGCCTTTTAAAAAAGCATACAGGCTCTGATCATTACCGAATTCCTGCAGTGTGCTGACGGTTTGACCGGTTGCATTCATTCCGTTTCTGCGGTGTTGGAAGTGGGTTGGTTGGCGAGAATAACGCGGATTGCTTCAGCCAGACTGGTTAGATCTGCAGTGCTCATGGTTTTCAGGTTCTGGGCAAGCACAAGGTAAGGACGGTTGGAGGATTCTGTAATGAAATCTTTGACATCAGGCGGTAATTGTTTGAAAGCGGTGATCCTGTTTTGTTCTTCCTGCCAGGCACTAACCGGGCTATTCTCATCGAAAAATATTGCAGGATCGACTGAAAGTACGCGAGCGACCTTCAGCAATTCGGACAACGGAATGCCTTGCAATCCGGATTCATAGCGTTTCAAGCGGGCGATGGGGATTTCACACTGTTCGGATATTTCTTTGTAGGTTGATCCCTTCTTTTCCCGTTCGATCTGAAGCAGGGTGCCGATGACACTGTTCCTGATGTGCAGCAGATGGTTCAGATTATCCGTTTCAACATTTTGGGAGGAGGACGTCATTTTTGATGCATTGTCTGCAAATAGTGCAGTAAAAGGAATGTGCAGGTAAAAAGAAATGGTTTCGAGTTCAGGCAAGGTGGGGATGAGATCACCATCTTCATATTTTTTGTACTTAGCAGTGCTGATCCCTAATGCATCCGCGCAGCTTTTGAGTGATTTTCCGCAGGCTGCTCTGGCTTGCCCTAGATTATGAGCAATATTATTAATGTCAATATCGAATGAATCCATCTTGCTACTCCCTTGCTACTCCGGTGATTTGGTTAATTCATTATAGCGTAGGTTCAGGACATGGGGAAACGGTCATCCATCCATCGGAACTCTCCGGATATCATGGTTGCGGAAGGAGATAGCTGAGCGATTTCAAATGCATCGCTTTGGAACAGATCATCAGAAAGCACTACCAGATCAGCTAGGAACCCCGGCTGTAGTTGCCCCAATCTATGCTGTTTTCCGATGATGGCAGGTGAGCGGCTGATATAAGCGGAGAGGATCTTGTTGAGGGAAAGCCGCTGTTGTGGAAACCAGGATCGGGAGGTTGGGGATTTCTGACGCGTAAGGGCAGCCTGAATGGCTGGGAACGGATTCGGTGTTTCTACCGGGGCATCCGAGCCGAAAACAAGTGGAATACCAGCTTCGTCAATGGCATGCCAGGCATAAGAGAAGGCACAGCGTTTTCCCCAATATCTGTCAGCGGTATCCATGTCAGAAATGACGTGGATGGGCTGCATAGAAGCGACCATCTGCAAGTGTGCCATTCTTGGGATATCAAGCGGGTCGATGACCTGTACATGCTCCATGCGATGAGGGAGAGGGGATGTGTTCTTCAACGGAGTAAGCTGTTCCATTTTATCCAGGGTAATATGGATGGCTTTATCACCGATGGCATGGACCTCAAGCCGGATATTGTAATGCGCAGCTTCCTTTCCTATCTCAAAAAGTTCTGCTGCCGGTAGAGTCAGCATGCCGCAGTGCGAAGTGCTGCCCTCGTATGGGGAGAGCATAGCAGCGGTTTGCGGCCCCAGCGCTCCATCCATGAATAATTTCAACCAACCAACGTTGAGCTGATCATTTCCCGCGCCACTATACAATCCGGCATGGTGAATCTCTTCCAGATCCGACCGGTGGAAACTCTTGGTCACCCGGATAAAGAAAGTTGGCTGCAATTCCTGTAGCAGAGCATAGATTTCCCAATCATCCACATCGTGGACGGAAGTGATGCCGTAGCGGAGGAGTTGCTGCTGGACATTTAGAAGGACCTCTCTTTTTTGGGATGCTTGCAATGGCGGAATGCATGCTTCCACCAGAGCTGAAGCAGACTCGAGCAATATTCCGGTAGGCTCTCCGTTTTCATCCCTTACAATTGTTCCGCCGGGCGGGTCAGGGGTGTGGCGGTCAATGCCGGCAAGTTGCAGTGCAAGGCTGTTGCACCAACTGGCATGCAGAGATTTAGCTGCCAGAAAGATAGGATGAAGGTTGGAGATATGATCCAGATCGTGCTTATGCCCGATCCCTTCGTGCCAGATATTGTGGTTCCAACCCTGTCCGGTGATCCAGGTACCGGGGGTGGTTGCCTGGACTTTTTTCGCCACTCTGGCTAAACATGCTGCCCGGGAAATGGTTTCGCAGTCGATCTGGGATAGTTTCAACCCGTACTGCAGCAAATGGATATGGGAATCTGTAAAGCCTGGCAGAACGGTTTGCCCGTGCAGATCGATTACCCGGGCTTCAGGAGCGGCGATATTGATGATATCTTCATTTTTGCCGGCTGCCAGGATCGTTTCTCCCTGAACAGCAAGCGCTTCAACCACTGGTTGAAGCGCGTTTAAAGTCCTGATCTTGCCATTATGAAAAATGATCATGATCTATGAATTCAGCATTTGATGGATGAGCGCTTCCAGTTCTTCTTCGGAATAGTAGTAGAAAGTAA
>JAAZOK010000076.1 GCA_012797815.1 Chloroflexota bacterium
TCATCCACAAAACGTCCTTCCATGAAAAACGGATTCAGTTCTTTGCGCAGGCGGATCGCCTGTTGGGTATACCGCTCATAAGCGCGATCTTCATCGAACTTATCCACTCCCAGCCAAAACACGGCTCCCAACCGCAATGCACGTTCCATATCCGCGTAAAACTTTTCGCGCCGCTTCGGTTCCTCCAGCGTTGCGATGGGGTTGACCATGTGCACCTGCATGATCTCCGGGAAGGTATACTTGAAAAGCGTATAGAATTCATCGTAAGCTTCCCCGTTCCAGGTCAGGCTGCCCCACACCTGAGAACTATAGAGGTCTCCGCAGTTTTCGATCATCAAGAAAGCCTGCGCGTCGATCCGTTTCAATCGCTCCCGCACATCCCGCAGCACCGCCAGATAACCTTGATTGAAAAGCCCGCTTTGCGCGTGGCTGTGTGCGGCATCATAACAGGCAAATGGCTCTGCCGAACCCAGCTGGTCGAGATAGATACCGTTGGCATGGTAGCTGCGCACCATCCATTCCGCGGTATCCGCGATATAGTTCTTCCATGCATCATTTGAAGGACAGTTCACCGTAAAAGTCTCTGGACCGTACTGCTCGATATACAGTTCACCATCAGGTTTCTTGATCCCCCACCGTCTGCCCAGCTTTTCAAAGAAAGCGGATTGTAAATGGAAGATGCGGCTGTTGATATAAAATGTCACCAGCCCGTCTTTTTCCCTCACCTGCTGGCAGGCGCGTGCCAGGCTGAGTGGTGTGCCCAGTTCCATATCCGGCTGGAATTCCGGATAGTCCCGGTCAAACCCGCCGCGATTCCAGGACGCCAAAAACAGGTGCCGTGCACCGAAGAGCGTCTGTCCTTTTTCGTAGATGCGCGGGATATCCGTGAAGCGATGCATCACCTCCCCCTGCCGCTTGAGGTTATAGCACTGGTTCAAGGTCACTTCCTGTGCCAGCATTGGCGGTTGCGTTTGTATTTTTACCCGGCTCAAGAACCACTTGCGGTAGCGTTGCGCTCCCCAGTGCCAGTCCTGGTCATTCAATGCCACCACTGCCGGTGCAGATCGCCAGCTCTCTCCCGCAGCGATCTTTTGGTATTTGCGGAAAGCCAGTCCCAACCACGGATCTTCCGTTCCACCGCTCTCCACCCGCAATCCGCTCACCAGAAAATCTTCATCGTGAGAGCCGAAATATAGCCCGTACTGTGCATCATAGTAATACATCCACATCATCGAAGCCAGACCGCAATAATTGATCTCACGTTCCCAATAATTTTTTCCCTTTGTCACACAGGAGCGGTTGAAACTTGTAAAACGAGCACTGGTGTAGGTGCGAATGGGAGCGCGGGTTTTCTCACCGGCGTGGTGCGGATAGATCAAGACGTCATCTTCCCATGTTTCACCCAGATAGATCCCTTTCAGAATGGGGAACAAGATCTCGATGATCTGCAATTCCCGGCTGTGGTTTTCAACCTTTATGTACCAGCTTGTTTCACTCTGGTCATCTTCCAGCACAATCTGGATATCGACCGCCACCGCGATTTCTGTTTTTTCCTGCAGCACACTTTCATAGTGGAGTTGCAGGGTCTGGATCTTCCCGGCGCGTACCACTGCGCTCTTTGCCAGATTGCCTGGAGTAAGCTCGTATTTTCCTTGCGCTTTCTCGTCCCATCCGACCAATCGGAAACACGCACCGGGCAGTACCTTTTTGATCACATTTTCATTGCGATCTTTGTAGATGAATGCCTGGCATGCCTGCATCTCAGGATCGAACCGCAAGCACAACTTCTCATTTTCCAGCGTGATATCCAAAGTTTCCTCTAATATCCCAATTTTTCGTATTGTTCCCAGGCGGTTTTGTTGTGTTCGGCAGCATTCGGCAGACGATGGCTCATGAACATGGCCGGTTTCAACCCCTTCGCCAGCATGATCTCCACCACACGCGCCTGCAGTGACCACATCAGATAAGCTGCGGCGATGCCGGTCGACGGGCAGATCTCCTGCCCCAGTTCGGGCACTGTCACCAGCGCATCTCCCGGCGGACAGCAGTTATCCAGCACATGATCGACCACCTCGAAAAGCCGTTTTCCGCTGGAATGTTGTGATGCCAAACTGCCGGAATAAGCCAGCGAGGTCAACCCGATCGTGATGACTCCCGCTTCCTTTGCCATCAGTGCCAATCCAACCGGCAGGGTCTTCACCCCCGAAACCGATCCGATCAGCAGAATATCGCCCGCTTCCACATCTCCGCGCGCGATGATGTATTCCGGCAGCCCTGCAATGCCATCCATGAACACCTTTTTTCGTCCCGCGGCAGAAGCTCTGGGACGCACCGGGTTGTCCACATCCACCGTCACATGCAACGGGCGGGCTGCCATCATACCTCCCGAACGTCCCACGCCTTCA
>JAAZOK010000154.1 GCA_012797815.1 Chloroflexota bacterium
CCGGGCACAGCCAATCACGCACCAGCTTGCGCACCGTTTCTTCTGCGGAGGGGGACCGCACCGGATTTCAGGGCAAACGCTACGAGACCATCAAGCTCCATCGGCACCAGTACAAAGATTCCTTTGATGATTACCTGGCATTTCTGGAACCGCGGCTGCGTGAAGCTTGCCGGGTACTCAAACCGCACGGTTCGCTCTATTTTCACATCGATTATCGTGAAGTGCATTATTGCAAGGTGCTGCTGGATGAGATCTTCGGGCGGGATTCCTTCATCAATGAGATCATCTGGGCGTATGATTACGGCGCGCGCACCCGCAAACGCTGGCCACCCAAACACGATAACATCCTGTGGTATGCCAAAGATCCGCAGCATTACACTTTCAATTATGAGGAGATCGACCGTATTCCCTATATGGCACCCGGGCTGGTGGGGAAGGAAAAAGCCGCCCGCGGCAAACTGCCCACCGATACCTGGTGGCATACCATCGTGGCGACCAACAGCCATGAGAAGACCGGCTATCCAACCCAAAAACCACTGGGCATCCTCAGACGGATCATCACCGCCAGTTCGAACGCGGGCGATACCGTGTTGGATTTCTTCGCAGGCAGTGGCACGGTGGGTGCAGCCTGCCTGGAATTGGAGCGCCATTTCATTTTGATCGATAATAACCCTCAGGCATTCCAGGTGATGAAAAAACGTTTCAAAGATACTCCCTCCATCCAATGGGTGGAGTGAATGGTTCAATAAGGGGAAAATCTGATGAAACTTGAATATCCGATTCTTGAATTTGACCCGGATCCACAGGCAATTTTATTTCCTCAGGTGGATTCTATACGCGGCAAATTACCTGAGAAAGCAGTGCTGTGTTTCTTTCAGGATGTTCTACAAGAGCATTTGCGTAATGGAAAATTGGAAATAGTGGGGAGTCTGAAATCAGAGATAGGATTGAATCCTATTTATGTCACCTCATTGAACAACCAATGGATTACGGTTATGCATCCCGGTGTGGGGGCTGCCTTGTCGGCTGGATTTTTGGAAAGGTTGATCGCTGCTGGCGTGAAAAAATTTATCGTATGCGGAGGTTGTGGGGTGTTAAGCGAGGATCTGCCTGTCGGGCATATCCTCATTCCGGAGAGTGCTATTCGTGATGAAGGTACATCCTATCACTATCTCCCCCCTTCGCGAGAAAGTTACCCGAGCAGGGGAATAGTGAGAAAGATCATTAAAACACTTCAGAAGATGAACGTTCCATACACTAAAGTGAAAACCTGGACAACGGATGGATTCTACCGGGAGACCGTTGCCAAACGTGCCAGGAGAGTTCAGGAAGGTTGCAGCATCGTTGAAATGGAAGCGGCTGCCCTGTTCGCGGTCGCTGCTTTCCGCCATGTTGAACTGGCGATGGTATGTTATGCAGGAGATTTAGTCATCCCTGAAAAGTGGGATTTCCGGGAATGGGATAAACGCGGGGATAGCCGTACTTTGCTATTCGAAATTGCCTTACAGTCCTGTTTAGCGAGCTAGTTTCATTTTTATTTATAGAGTAATTTTTTTTCGATAATCTGAGAATGTATCAGGACTCCTCGATGGAACTACTTCCGGATTCTTGAAAAGATGGTTATTTTCGCTATAATGATTTATGGAAGGGCGGGAGTTTCACTGTAGTCTCATTTTCGTTTCATCTTTTATCAACGCAAGCCGAAAAAAGGATCAGGAGGAAAAATGGCTGACGTAAAGACACTGGATACAATTGCGTTCAACGAAGTTGATTATTTGCAGGAACATGAGGGGGATATCGATGATGTTTTGTTATCGATGGATCATTTATCGCAAATCGGGATGCTTTCTGATGACCGAGCACGGGTAGAAGAAAAGACCAAACCGGTTCGGGCAATTCTGAAGACGATTGATAATTACCTCACAGTCGCCAGTGAATTGAAGAACCTGAAGGGAAGCGAGCTTTACCAATACATTGTCAAGTACATGGAATGGGATATCACAAAAAAAGAGAAGAAGCTACAGGTGCTCGATTCATGCATGCTGTATCTTTTGAGAGGGGAAACGTATACGCGCTTTGGAGAATCTATCAAACGGATCAGTTTTGAGAAGATCGAAGAAGAGTATATTCAGTTACTCCTCGATTTATCCGGCATCCTTTATTGCATCGAATTCGAGGAGGGTAAAAAACTGCCCTGGAAAGAAGATTTTGAAAAAATGAAGAAGGCTGGATCGTATGCCACTCTGGATTGGGATAAATACCAGGAATATTCCATTAATGCGGGTGAGATGTCCAATAATCTGGGAAAGATCATGGGGGGAAAGATTGCCGCGATCGCGACCTCCGGGAAACTGAATTTAATGGGTATTGAAATAAAGATGCCAAAGGAAACGGAAAAAGCTGCTCCTTATTTGGTGGGGTTGTTTGGGAAAAAAGGCGCCGAATTGAAATTGGATAGTTTCCTTCGAACGTTAAAGTAGGATCCTGACTTGAGGACGATCCGAGCGGATCGTCCTTTTTTCATAATGCTTGAAGCACCTCGGAAAAATCAAGCAATTTCCCATTTTCATTGCCACAGGAAGCGGGTAATTTGAAATCCCTTCCGGTTTTTATGATCGTCTCCTTGATTTGAGAGGCGGTGAATTCTTGCTTTTTCGTTTTCATATTACTAACGGCATACGCGGCAACGCCTACCACTAAGGGGGCAGAAAAAGAGGTGCCACTGTAGGAGCGGTATCCGGATTCTGAAATATCTGTCGGTACGGCAACCTGTATGTCCACACCGGGCGCATAAATGTCCGGTTTGATGATTTCTTTGTTGTTCATCTTATAGGCGCCGAAAGAACTCCCTCTTCCATCCGTTTTTGTCCATAACGCATTGTTTTCATCGGTGGCACCCACCGCCAGCACGTTGGGATAATCGCTGGGGCTGTAATGGGTATTGGGTCCGTCATTCCCGATCGCAGCGATGATCAACGTGGAATCATCACAACACGCCTGTATGTAATCAATGTCATCCATAAATACAGGATTATTACCATTGATTCCCCATGACATTAAAACGATATCCGGTTTGCACACACCGGCATAAAGGATCGCTTTTTCAAACCGTGTTCTGGTCAGCGCATCTTGATAATAGGTGACATTATAGACCACCAATTCGACGCCACGTGCAATACCGTGAGTGTTTCCACAAACCAGGCTGCTAACCGCCGTTCCGTGATAATGTTTTTGATAAATTTCTCCTCCGCGGTACGGGTGTTTGGTCACCATTCCTCTCCTGATATATTCCTCCCGTTCGAAATCACAGGATTCTGGAACGTTAATATTGATGCCTTGAAATTCAGGATGCTGCACATCCAGCCCGGAATCGATGATGAGCACTTTTACGTTCCGAAGATCGAACGCTGCTGCCTTCTTTTCATCGAAATGGATATTCTTTTTATAGTATTGATCTTCTTTTTTATCAGGTGATTTCATGATAGCGATGGGTTCAGGAAGGGTTAATTCGTCTGAATCCGGATGTTTATCTAAGACATCGTAACCGCGTGTTTGCAGCATTTCTTTGGAATATTCGCTCCCGGTAAATGCGATCAGGGGAGTTTTCTGGTGGTCGAAGTCTGTTACCTGTACCGGTTGGCGGGTAATAGGACGGCGGGTACCGCTGCTCCGGGATATTCCCACTTTCGACCTATCCTGCCTGTGCGGGTCGGGAGTGACATCATGGAGCACAATACGCTTGCCAGAATTTTCAAAATCTCCTGAGCTTTTGGTTGGATGTGATGAACGGGATGGCTGATCGGGTGCCCAATAGCCACGGCTTGGTTCGGATAGGTTTTTCAAAATGGTATGGATGGTTTTTGTGTCTTTGTCCAGCTTCAATTCAAGTTCATCATAGGAATTGATGCTTTTGAACGATGATAACTTTGGTCTGGCGTAATAAGTTTTCATGGTAAATCCCCTGCAGATGAATGAAATATTTCAGAGCACTGCCTCGGTATCGCCATGAAATGCTGCTCCCCTGTACATATTAAGTATATTGAACCGATAACAGTTTTCAATATACAAATTTTTCTCTTAATATTGATGAGATCTTTCCACGGTATTGAATACCGGCTTTAACCGTACCCACAATGCAATTTTTCAGATTTTCGTGGAGATTTTATAAGAAGACCTGAACTTTTGAGCTTGCGTTGAGGGCTTGTTCCGGGTTCTAAAGTTCTATGCCTGACTTTTTGACGAGGAAATGTTCTGCCGGTTTAACTTGATAATCTTTTTAAAATCAGTACCTCCACCTGTTTATGGGTGGAGGTACTTGAATATCTTTAAGCCTTTATCCCTGGTTCACTTTTTCGAGCAACAATGCTTGCAGGATCGTCGACATGGCATTCTTTACAATCCCATTTTGCCAGTTTGGCAGGAAGTTTTGCTTGATACTCGTGGGCGGAGTCAATTCCAAAATGGGTTTTCCACCGTTATAGAGCATGGCAGCGTTCTCGATCAACATGGCATTGGCCTCGAATTTTTGCAGTCCACTGACGATGATCCGGTCGCGGCGTATCGTGGAAAAATTGCCAATTGCGCTGGCAGATACCAGACTGAATTGGAAAGGAGCGGTGTTAGGATAGCGCAGGGTGATGATCTGTTTCCCGATCTGCCACTGGCGTCCCTTCTTCACCAACTCTGTATCAAACCATTCCATGAAATCATCGAACAGCACCGGCTGATCTGCTCCAAAAACGCTCATGCAGCGCGAGAGAATGGCATTGCGCAGCCAATCGACACGCAGTAAATTGTCATCCGGTCGGATGGCGTTCCACATCATGTGCAACACAGAATGAACGGGGACCTGATCTTTATCAGCCCAAACAGCCATTGCGCCCAACAGGGCGTTATCAATTTGCTTATAGGTATATACACCAAAGCCATTTACTGACAGGTGTGCCTTGAATTGTTCTTCTTTTTTAGTACTTCTGCTGTAAGAAGAATAGAGCGGATTCAGGTTGAGGTATTCTGAGATGATCTCGTCAAAAGTCTTTTGGTGAGCGGTGAGATTTGCCCAGAAACCGCGTACGCCTTCGCTTTCATCTTCCGTCCCGACTCCCGCCCACATGGCACCCGGAATGTTCTTCTTTCCCTGTTCGGTTATCTTTGCCAGGAATTCGGCCCGTTTTTCATTGGTGCCGTATGCCAGGAATTCCCCGATCACGTCTCCTGCCATATCCGCCGGTTTGATGACGGTGCAGGCGGTTTCAGGGGCTGTGCTGATCCAGGCTCTGCGCAGGCGGGGGATCAATGTTTCTGCATGGGCAGATTTTTGCGCTTCCTGCATGGCTTCCTTGCAGAATCCTCTTTCAACCAGCATGACGAAGAACCAGGCTTCCCCGATCTCGTCATTGGATATCTTCTGCATCAATTCGGTATATTTTGCAGAAATGGAATCTGCCTTGGCGCTTTTCCCGGCAACGGTTGAATAGATGAAGCTGTGCAGATAAGGTGGTGAATTCTTGATAACACGATCAACAAAAGAAGGAGTAAAGATTTCCAATCCGCTTTTTTCAAGTCCTTCTCCGCTGGTCATGATCGCCTGCATCAAATTGAAGCGATCCATCCAGGATTGGTCGAGCCAGCTTGCTTTTGCCAGCATTTCGACCATTTCGGCGATCAAATTGGAAAGCAGACCTTCTTTTTCTTTTTTAGCGTGCAGTACCAGCAGGCGGGTATGATTGCGGAGATGTTTGGCAATGGTATCCACATTGATCGGTGTGGTGAACTGTGGCACACTGCCGCGAATTTTCTTGGCGATCTGCTCGATGAGCGCATCACTTAACTGGATAATTTGATTATCATCTTCCAGCATTTCCAGGACCAGGGTCTCCATCTTTCCGCTGCCAAGTGTTTGAAAAAGGAAAGCCCATTCCTCCGCTTTTAACTGAGCCGCCCGGTTGAGGCGCTTGAGGATATCGTTTTGGGATTTGGTGGAAATATTCTTCATTACCTGGAATGCGGTATTATGATCCAGAGGAAGCCAGGCAAGCACCAGCGCATTCCAGACCGGACCCTTTCCAAGGGGGTTGAAGCGCTTCTTCAACCGTACTTCGCAATCCTGCAGCTTTGCCTTTTTCTGCTCGCTATCTTCCAGTTTATTGATCTCCTCGATCTCAGCCACCATCTCGGCGGTGAAGCCCTTCTTTTCGGTGGAAACGGATTCTTCGAGGCTGGTGCGCAGTTCTGCAAATTCTGCCTGATTGGCTTGAGGAATGGAACGGGAAAGTTTTTGCAGCATCTCCCAGTATTTTGCTGCTCTCTCCGGAGCGAAAGAAAGGCAGAACTGACACATCTTCAGCAGTAGTAATGCTTTCGGCTGATCGAGCAGCTCATTGCCTTCCAGCGCTGAATCGATAATTCCCAGCACCTGATTTTTTTCTGTCATACCTGATCCTCCTGAAATGGAATTTAGTAACAAGGGCTGTAATGCAATTGCAGGATTCGTGTGAAAACTTGAGCAAGTTTTCCCGGTAACCTCTCAATCGTCCATCACAAAGTGGTGTGATGCCCTCCGTTGGTATATTCATTATAGAAAAAAGTTTTATGAAAAGATAGACTTGGAGATATTTTTGAGATTAAAAAGTCTTTTGAAAAGAATTTTTTAAGAAAATTTTTATTTCTTATCTTGATATGGAGATAACGCTCTCACCTGTTGCGCGGCATGGTAGCTGGAGCGCACCAGCGGAGCGCTCTCGACCCAGCGGAAGCCGAGGCTGGTTCCATACTCTTTCAACTGCTGGAACTCTTCCATGTTGTAGTAGTGGGCGATGGGCAGGTGCTTGCGGCTGGGCTGCAGG
>JAAZOK010000100.1 GCA_012797815.1 Chloroflexota bacterium
ACGACCAGATTCCCTTTGAGATCATAAACTGTCTCATCCGGAAGCAATTCTTCCATTATTTCTTCGCTGACATTGATGATCTCATCATCCTCGATCAAGATATTGATCGGTTTTACTTCATACGTCGTTGGGTCAAAGCTGATCCCATTTTTCAGTAATGTCTTCATTTAACCTCTAAACTACTTCTACTTTTGTATTTTGATGCTCCAATTGATATAGCTCCACTGCAGCATCCAGGGCTATATCAATGGCATTTGAAATAGATTCTTCGATTGCTGGCGCACTGGCTTCCAAGCCCGGGCGTTGGTGGCAATCCACAGCACATAAAATCGTTCCAGCCCGGCAGCCTCTTGCCATCGCCAGGGGGAACAGGGTGGAAGATTCATTGGAGGTGATCAATACCCCCGCGTCGATCCAGGGACGGTCCAATTCCAGATAATCCACATCTGCAAAAATGGATTCGGCATAGAAAGCATCGTGTCCGCGGATGATGCCCGGATAAACGTCCACCTTCTTCTTTTGAGCCGCATGCAACATGGCTTCCATGGTAAAAAAGTCTGCCACTGCCGGATATTCCAGCGGGAAATATTCACGGCTGGCGCCATCCCCGCGCACGGCTGCAGTTCCGACGATCAACGAGGGAATGGGCAACCATTTCTGTAGTGAGCCACCCGTCCCGATGCGGATAAAATTCCTGGCACCGACTTTGATCAGCTCTTCCACGGCGATCGCCACCGCCGGTCCACCGATCCCGGTAGACGTCACACTGACTTTGACACCATGATAAGTACCAGTATAAGTGATGTACTGTCGCTTATGTGCAACCAGGCTGGCTTCATCAAAATGTCCGGCGATCACAGCCGCCCGGTTGATATCTCCGGGTAAAAAGACGATCTCGCCCACATCGCCCGGCAACAAATCGATATGATGCTGTTTTTCCATCATCATTCCGCCAGTCCTCGTTCCGATAAAAGTTTGGCTGCTTCGATGCCAGCCTTCACCATTTTGACGATATTGCTTTCCCAATCACAATTATCTGCATCCGGCATATAAATAGGATTCCCGCAGGTCAGGATGGTACCTGCGCGGATCCCCTGTATACCGGCGATGACAAAAAGCGAGGAAGATTCATTATCCAGCGCCAGCACACCCAAATCGATCCAGGGTTGTAGCCGTTCCATAAAATCTCCCCGTGCTTCAGGAGATTCCAGGTAATAAGCATCATGCGTACGCACGATACCCAAATGATAAGGCATGCCCAACTTTTCACAGGCATCGATCAATGCCCGTACGATGCGGTAATCAGCCACCGCCGGATACTCCATATTGATGAATTCTTCACTGGTATGTTCCCCGCGCACCGCCCCGGTGACAATGATGAACTCTCCCGGTTTGATAAAAGGTTGAATGACACCACAAGTTCCAATGCGGATGATATTCTTGGCGCCAATGCGGATCAATTCTTCTACACCAATGGCAGTAGGAGGGCATCCCAGTCCGGTGCTGGTACAACTCACAGCCACGCCATCTTTTTTACCGGTGTAGGTGACATATTCCCGTTTTTCAGCAACCTTGGTAGCCTCATCCAGCAGAGAAGCAAACACTTCCACCCGCTGGGGTTCTCCGGGGACCAACACGGTGGGAGCAACATCTCCCTTTTTCATATCGATATGGTGTTGAATCTCAGAATGCACATCTTGACTTGTCATTATGCACTCCTCAAGATCCCTTGTGAATCTTGGGGTTCTTTACAGCCGCCGACATACCCAGAAAACCGAATAACCCGACCAACCCGGACATCCAGAAGACGCCCGTGTATCCAAACGAATCGATCAAAGCAGCACCTATAAATGGAATCACTCCCGATAAAGGAGAAAGAGCCATTTGACTGGCTGCCGTATAATGCGGAACCTGGTCTGCCGGGCTGAATTCATAGATGGTGTTAAAATTGGTGATCTGGAATCCACTCACCATCAAACCAGCCAGAATGAAAACCACATAGAACACGCCCAAACTGTTGAGATTGGCAGCCATTAAAGCCGCCACCACTCCCAACAAAGCAGATATCTTCACCACATTAATAAAACCCGTCTTGTCACCCAACCAGCCCCACACCGGATTAATGAGCGTTTCAGCCAGGGACATAATTGTTGTGAAGATTCCGATCTGCCCCGGGGTGATATCTCCTTTCGCCAAGGCTGCCAGCGTATAGTATGAGGCGCCAATCTCAAGCACCACCATCAAACCACGAAAGACCAGGTAGCGGGCGAAATTCTTATTCCGCAAAGGTTTATTATGATCTTCCGATCGTTTTTCATTTTCATCCCTTTTGGGAGGCACAACCTCTCTCCAGGAGAGGATCGCTCCAAAAGAGATCATGGATGCCAGAAAACTGATCGCAAAAATGACCTGGATAGCCTGTTGATAGGGGTAAGAATCCAGCAGGTAGGTCAACAAAGCGCCCATAGCAATCCCCAGCAACCCACCCAGGAAATTGGAGATGCCGAACAACATACCTCTTTTACGCGGGACCATCTTGCCCATAAAATCGATCCAGGCAGGCACATAGAAACCACTGGCAACGTTCTGTAAGATCATCATGGCAAAAAAGATGACCAGGGTCAGTGCATTGGGCAAATTCAGCAAAGGTTGAATGATGGAAAGAAAAAGAAATCCCAGGATCCCAAACCGTTGTAAAAAGGCCGCCACCAGAAGATATTTTTTCCGATCGGCTTTTCCCGCCAGAAAACGCGCCATCAAAGGCTGTGGTAATGTGTTGCCCAATATGTAAATCGCGGGGATCATCCCGATCAAAATGCTCGAATCGGTAAAATGTTGCACATAGTAAGGCAGAACGGTGTATGGAGATAAGCCCATGAAGATGAAAAAGAACATCATGTTATCAAGCGCCATCCAGAAGAAATTCCAACGGTAGTTCTTCTCAACCCGTTCTTGATATTGTTTTAGAGTAAGTTCCATGAAATCAACCTGCTTTTATCCAAACTTCTGCTTGAGTTTGACCGCAGCATCCAGCGCGATCAACGTTTCCAATTTGATCGCATCCGCAAGCTGCTCGGTGCTGATCATTTCATCAGGGAAGAGGTGATGCCCGACCGGGATCAGAATCGTACCACTGCGACATTTTCGCACAGTCGCAAGAGTGAACAGGGTAGATGATTCATTTTCCGTCGAAAGCACGCCACTATCGATCCATGGTTTATCTTTGATCAAATAATCTCCACCTGCCAAGATGGACTCCGCATAGAAAGAATCATGAGCGCGGATGATACCCACATGGGGTTCCACGCCGTGTTCTTTGGCAGCCGCGATCAAGGCTTCCAATGTGTCAAAATCCGCCACTGCCGGGTATTCCAGCGGGAAATATTCACGACTGGTGCCATCTCCACGCACCGCACCGCTGGCAATGATCACATCCCCCAGGCGTACCTGTTTTTGCAACGCCCCGCATGTTCCAATGCGGATGAAATTCTTGGCGCCGACGTTGATCAATTCTTCCACTGCAATGGCAAGCGCCGGGCAACCGATTCCGGTCGACGTGACACTGACTTTGGTTCCTTTATAAGTGCCGGTATAGGTCACATACTGGCGTTTGTGCGCAACAAATTCCGCTTCATCAAACAAGTCTGCAATGAATTTCGCGCGATGAACATCGCCGGGCAAAAATACGGTCTCGGCAACATCGCCGGGTTTTAAATCAATATGGTGTTGTCTTTCCATGATATTCCTTCCTATTCCGCTAAACCACGTTCATGCAGCAACTTGGCTGCCTCAATAGCCGCTGACACCATCTTGCGAATATTCTCTTCTTCGTGGATCTTTTCTTCGTGCTCTTCCAGGATCGAGTATCCGCTAGCCAGGATAGTTCCGGCGCGGACACCCTGCATACCGGAGATCACAAAGATCGCCGATGATTCATTTTCCAGTGCCAGCACACCCATATCTACCCAGGGTTGCAGGCGTTTTCGATAATCACCCAATGCCCAGGGTGATTCAAGATAGAACGCATCATGCGAACGCACAATGCCAAGATGGTAAGGTAAATGTAGTTTTTCACAGGCATCTACCAGAGCGCGTACAATACGGTAATCGGCAACCGCCGGATATTCCATATTGATGAATTCTTCGCTGGTATGTTCACCCCGTACCGCACCGGTGGCGATGATCATGTGCCCGGGTTCCAAAAAAGGCTGAATGGCACCGCAGGTTCCGATGCGGATGATATTCCTGGCGCCAATGCGAATTAGTTCTTCTACACCGATAGCGGTAGGGGGGCAGCCCAATCCGGTGCTGGTGCAACTGATCGGAACGCCGTCTTTCTTACCGGTATAGGTGATATATTCACGTTTCTCTGCCACCTTATTTGCCTCATCCATCAGAGAAGCAAATAATTCCACACGTCCCGGATCACCGGGAATAAGAACGGTTGGGGCTACATCCCCTTTTTGCATATCAATATGATGTTGTTTTTCTGAATGTATATCCTGGCTGGTCATAATAACTCCTTTAAATAAAATCTAAATAGTCCTTTTAATTCATGAATTAAAAGGAGGCGCTATTCACCCATAGTCCGGGTGCGCTAGGAGTTATCTCCAAACAGCGTGCCAGCGATAAATTACACTTGGGGATTTCAGTGAGTCAAAGAAGTCAGATAGAAAAAACGAACTTTTGGTTTTTGCAAAATGGGTAGCCATTGCAACGAAACCATCCTCTCTCTCAACAATTTTGAGATCTTCCTCATTATTGTTGATTCAAGACGGCGTATGAAGTGTATACGGCCCCTATCCCGCTTCATCAACTGGTACCATCATACAATGAAACATTTCTCACGTCAAGAGGTCTTAACCACTTGTGATTCTGCTATATAATTTGAATATACACAAACACAGCTAAGAAAAACCGGGCTCGACATAGAACCTGACAAGGAAGGAATAATATGGATCGCTATTTCATCTACAAACAACAAGTTTTTGAAACCACAATGAAACTGGTTGGAGTTGATTTAATCCGCATTTCAGCCGGGAACATCAGCATGCGTTTGCCTGATGGAAATATTGCCATCACACCGTCCGGAATTTCTTACGATCATATGCATCCGGAAGACATAGTGATTATGGATATAAACGGTAAAAAGATAGAAGGGAAATATAATCCCTCATCCGAAAAAGCCCTCCATCACGAAATATACAAATCCAAACCCAATACCAACGCTGTCATCCATACCCATTCCCGATACGCTATTGCCTTTTCAACAGTCACGTTGGAATTACCCGTCATCTGTCTTGAATTACTCTTTGTAGGTGGTCCTATTCCTATCGCCGATTATCAGTGCCCCGGCACAATAGCCGTGGGCACAAGTGCAGCCGCCATTTTCAACGATCGCCCAGATTTAAAGGGGTTGATTTTAAAAAATCACGGGATGGTTGCCATCGGCGAGAACCTCGAGGCAGCCTATCAGAATGCTTATAATATAGAAACAGGGGCAGAGATTTACCATATCGCTTTACAAACAGGGAAAAACCCTGTTGCTCTCACAGAAACCCAGATCAAAGAAATCCTTGCTCACTATAACAAAACAAAATAACAATACAAAATTCTCATTTTTTATAAATTCTTAAGTGTCCCTTTTTTACCTTTCCAGCGATTAAACATAATGAAGGACAGTAAAGGAGGCTCATGACACATTCACCACACCTTTCGGTTTATACAGACAAGGCACCGGAAAATGATGATCGTGCTCTGGTAGCGCAGATGAAAACCGATCCGAACACATTCGAGGAACTGTACCGGCGTCATGTACAGGCGGTATATCGATATTTTTTCAACCGTACCCATAGTCAAAACGAAGCAGAGGACCTAACTACCCAAACCTTTCTGGCAGCGCTGGAAGCATTGCCTCATTACAACGATCACGGTACCTTTGTCGCCTGGTTGTTTTCCATTGCCAGAAGAAAAGCCGCCGATCATTTCCGCGCCAATGCCAGGCAGTCCCCTCAAGCTCTGCCTGACGATATTGCAGTTGATAGTGATTTCTTGAACGATGTGATCCGCACCGAACGGCTGCAGCATATGGCTGCCATATTTCGTGCCCTCCCGAAAAAGGATCAGGAACTGATCCGATTGCGCTATGTTGCTGAACTCAGTTTCGCAGAAATGGGACACGTTTTACATCGCAGCGAGGGCGCGGTTAAAAAAGCCGTTTACCGTATCATCGATCGTATGAGAAAGCAGTTGGAGGAAAATTATGAATAAGGAATTTCTCCTGTTTGAAAATGACTTGCGCCAGGCGCTGGCAGCACCGAACGCAAGCCCCGAATTTGTTGACAGGCTAAAGCAACACTTGAAACAGGTAGCCACTTCTGTTGTACCCCGTTCTCAACGTGTGCGCAAGCTCAAGCCCGCCTGGGTCGTAGCGGTATGTATTATTTTCGTTCTGGCAGCAGGGATTCTTCTGATCGGACCCGAAAAAGTGTATGCCGAAGTATTGAAGTTATTGGGTTACATCCCCGGCATTGGCATTGTGGATCAATCGCAGCCTGTGCGTGTTCTATCCGAACCTGTACGGGTGACTCGCGATGGGGTGACCGTTTCTGTCAACCAGGCGCTGCTCACCACAGAAAAGACTCAGCTCGATTATGGGTTCTCTGGGGTGCCCTTATCTGCCTATCCCCGGCAGGAAGCGGTTTCAGGCTGTGTAGAGCAGGAATATATCCTGTTGCCCGACGGGACAAAAATCGCTAAGGATGATCCTATCCCGCTGGATGTGGATCAGGCTACCTTTGTGATCCCCTGCCTCTTCAATACATTGCCCGATACCGTCCCCACCGATTGGGAAATTCCCCTTACCTTCATTCCGCTCCCCCCTGATACCACCGTCTTACCGGTACAGGAATCAACCCCTGATGCCACAATCCCGGCAGGTACTCCCGGGGTCGCCATTCCCTCTTCGATACAGATCGATGAGATCATCCAGACAGAAGACGGATATATCCTGATCGGATGGTTCCATGCCAATCTCCCTGATACTGAACAGCTTCAGCTTACCAGCGTTACCTATACGGACGCCAACGGGGATCTCATCGATACCAGTTATCCGGAGGATATCGACCTTTCTTCATCCGAAGAACCGGTCGGGCTGTATGACTTCCCCTGGGCGATCAAATTCAGTTCGAAAGATATCGCCTTCCCGATCACCATGCACTATTCCGGTAAAATCTACACGAAGGTCGATCTCGCTGCTCCTTTGGAATTCGAATTCGATGCAGGAGACGAACCACAAGAAGGTCGGGAATGGGAGATCAACCATGATTTCGATCTGGACGGCTCCAATTTCCGCCTGGTTTCCATCCGTTCTACAACAGGGCGTACTTATGGTGGGTACTCATTGACTTTCGAAAGCGACGAGGAAGTGAGCTTTTCCATGCAGGTCAAAGATCATCCTGCCATCGGTGGTGGAGGTGGACCCTATTCACGCAGTATGGAATTTGAAGAAGTACCCACCGGAAAAATGGTGTTCCAGTTCGATGATTTTTACAAACTCAGCGGAACGCGCGATTGGGAAGAACAATGGCAGCCCGATATGCTCCCTACACCTCAGGCGGAGGATCAACAGGAGACATCCGCCTGTCTAGACTCCGATTCATATCAGGAGCTTCCCGTCTGGCCGGATGCACAGAACGGAAGGATAGTCCTCACACAGCTCAACCCACAGACACAGATGGTTCTGCAAAGCACGGATGGAAAAGAAACACTGTTTACCATCCCGCGTCCCACCCGCGGCATACTGAATTCCGACGGGACGAAGCTGGCTTACCCCAGCGATGATGGGATTGTCATCGTCGATCTGGCGACCCTGCAGGAAAGCCTGCTGCCCAACAGCGGTGGATATGATCTGCACTGGTCACCGGATGACAGGTATATTGCCGCGCTCAATCAGGGTTCCGATTATGGGATCGGCATAACCGCCTTGGATGGCAGCGGGAGCAAGCAACTGACCAATTTAGGCTATGAATCGATCGCAGGCTGGTCCCCGGACGGGAATCTGCTGTATTATGCGATGCCGGATGCGGGAGATAAGGGGTTCATGTTGAAAGCGGTCAATGTCAATACCGGCAGCGTCCATGATCTCTTCATCCTTGATGATTCCTCGCGGAAGGCACCCTACCCCGCTGTTTCACCGGATGGGCTATGGGTCGCTTACCGGGGACGCGACAACAGCAGCCTTTATATCAAAGGGATGGACGGCAGTTCAGCCAAATTGTTACTGGATAAACCCGCCGATGCCATCAGTAGAATTGTCTGGGAACGGGGTAGTCATTGGCTGGGAGTGAGTTTACTAACCGGTCAAAACAGCGATGGCGAAATCATCCTGATGCAGTTTGAGAACTGTGAGATCTACAAACTTCCCGAATTGCACGGAGAATTAGATGGGATTTTCATCCCCCAATAGTATTCCGGTCGCTTACAAAGTTCTGCACCTCATAAGAGGTGCAGAACTTACCCTATTTCTGTTTTTCCAGTTTCACGAAATGCGCGATAGCTTTTTCCATAAACGCCGCCAATCCCGGAGCCACAGTTTCATAGGTGGCACGAAATCTTGGGTCATCATTATACATATGCCCCAACGCCTCATAGCGTTCCAGGTTGACCTCATAGAAAAATTGCAAATCCGTAAAGTGCTGGCGGATGAGCACCATCACCTGCGGGTCAGCATACCCCAGCGGCATGGCATCCGCGATTTCTCGACGTAACTCATGATCCTGTGCGATTTTTGCTTCTTGCTGTTGTTTGCTCAGGCTGTTCCAATTGCGCATACTGGTTTCTAACGGCTCATCCCCATACTGCTCGCGAACCTCTTTTTCATATTCTTTTTGTTTTTCTTCCGAAAAACCAGTGTATAGTTCTTGATCTGACATATTTCGTTCTCCTTCGATGAATTGCATGGTCTTGTCAATAGTGGCAATGAGCTGGTCGATGCGCACACGCCGTTTCTGCAAGTGAGCGCGATGTGTAAGCAAAGCTGAACGCATATCAAACTCTGCTGGTGAGAGAATTTCCCTGATCTGCTCCAATGAAAAATCCAATTCCCGGAAGAACAGGATTTGCTGTAATTTCAGCAGGTGGGTATGCCGGTAAATACGATACTGGTTTTCTTCCTGCCGCTCTGCTACCAGCAGCCCGATTTGGTCGTAATAATGCAGGGTGCGCGGGCTGATGCCAGCCATTTCTGCCAGTTCTTTGACCGAATAGGATCTCTGTACAGTTTCCATGGTTCCTATCATAAACTATGACGTAAGGTTAATGTCAAGGGAATACCGGAAATTGCATTATATTTAACGCGATGGTAAAAAGAAAGATCATACCCGTTTTCTTTATCGCTCTTTGCGGAATGCTAGCTGCTTGCATTTCATCACCCCGGGCGGCGGATCTCAATTATCGCCAGGAAATGCGCAATTTCATACAGCACATCAGTGCTTATGCCCGCAACCAGGACCCTGATTTCATCGTCATTCCACAAAATGGGCAGGAACTGCTGGTGCAGGGGCAGGATGTTCATTCCGCCATAGATCTCACCTATATTGACAGCATCGCTGGCATTGGGCGTGAAGACCTTTTCTACGGCTACAGCGGCGATGACCGCCCCACCGATCCCACAATCACTGCCGTGTGGGTCGATTATCTGATCCTCGCCCAACAACAGGGATTAAGTGTATTGGTGATCGATTATTGTTCTTCTCCGCAATACGTAGAAGATGCCCAGCAGCACAGCCAGGAACTGGGATTTCTACCCTATATTGCCGACCAGCGTGAGCTGGATGATATTTCACCGGCTCCTCTATTGAATGAAAACTCAGCCGATATAATTTCCCTCTCCCAGGCGAAAAATTTCCTTTATCTCATCAACCCCTCAGCTTTCTCTTCCAAAACCGAGTTCATCCGGGCGGTCACTGCCACCAATTATGATCTACTGGTGATGGATCTCTATTTCAATGACGATGCCTTCACGAGGGCAGAAATAGAACAATTGCGTCGCAAAGCCAACGGTGGCAGCCGCCTGGTATTGTGCTATATGAGCATCGGAGAAGCAGAAGACTATCGTCCCTACTGGCAGCCGGAATGGAGGAACAATCCTCCCGAGTGGCTGTTGGAAGAGAATCCGAATTGGGCAGGAAATTATAAAGTGCGGTATTGGGATGAAGAATGGCAGGCGCTCATCACCGGCAGTGCAGATTCCTATCTCGCCAACATCCTCGATGTTGGTTTCGATGGGGTCTATCTGGATCTGGTAGATGCCTTTCAAGGATTCGAGAATTAACTTTCTCTTCCCATCGGTTAAACACAGCAAACAATCCTCCCGGCTCGGGAGGATTGTTTGCTGCTAAACCCACTTCCCTGAGATCCGGTGGGTGATACGATCCTTTGGATCAAATCAATTTATCGATCAGGATCACCAGTTGCATGTGAATGCCCAGCAATTGGTAGCCATAACACACTTGAGCGTTGGTGCGATAAAGTTCTTGCAGAAAGATGTTCCCCACCTCACGCCCAAGCCGGCTGATACAGTACTGCGAATAAGCCGGATCCTGAAGTAGTTCATTGGATAGTGCCATCTTCTCCAATTCTTCCAGTGCCCTATCCCGTTGCAGCTCAGACTGCAGGAACATCCCACCCGGCTGGTAAAAAGTAATACCCTGATTACCACTATATAAAGCGATGGTTTCTTCAACAGCTGCCAGTGCGCTTTCATTCCGCATTGCCATGGCACGTGCCAGCGCATTCTGATCGCCACACTTCAGTGCATGCAATAAACTTTTATCTGCGTCTGCTTTAACGCGTTCACGTCGTTTGATCGATCCGGCAACATTCTCATCCATTTTACCTTCATCTCTTATTTTTCGATCCGCGAAGGGAAGGGAACTCCATCAAAAGCGATAAATGGATATCATTACGGAATAAACTATTCCCTCCCCTGCCCAACATTAAGAATATTCCCGCAGCTTCTTTTTCGTTCACCAACCAGAGGATGCGGGAATTATGGAATACATCACCAACTCATCGTCGTTGTCAGGTTTCCTTACGGCAAAGAGATGCTCTCAAAAGCCAGGTATTCGATGCTGTCGATGTTCACAGTACTCCCACCTCCCCATTGGTAAATGGAGAAGCCCCATGGCTTGGCAGCAGAAGTCTCTTCTTTCAATAATTCATCATCCTGCAGGCGCATTGCCAGACCGGCGCCATAGTTACCCGATTCCCAGATGACCACATAGAGCGTTTGATTTGGATTATCGATCGCCATAACCATCTCATAACTCTTGCCTTCCTCAAGGAACGTGTTGCCCTCCATGGGATATTCGCCTGTTTCACTGCTGCTTGTTGAAGTAATCGCCAGATAAGGGTTCGGATTGGGGATATTCGATGAGGGCTGCATGCTGATCATGAATTCATCTTCGGCACCACCTCCCCCAAAATTCTCGTAGCTATCGGCACTTTTATAGGAGGCACCCATCTTGAACATGCGACCTCCTGAATAGGAAAAGATGACATGCACAGCCTGCGACATTCCATCGTAACCAGCTTGCGCAGCGTAATAAGCAATTGCTTCGTTTGCATTCACCGGGCGAAAATCTGCCGCAGGGAAGCTCAAAATCCCATTTTCCAATTGGAAATCACCTTCAAGATACCAGTGGTTGATCTGGCTTAAATTATCAAAGTTTTCAACCCAGACAACCTGCGCTTCATCCATCACGGTACCGACCGCCGCCAGAATATCATCCGTCGGATTGGTCTGTCCTTCCTCCTCTTCAGAGGAGATCTCTTCCTCTACAACCGGCTCAGATTCTTCAGGAGCAGACTCTTCATCCTCAAACTCCAGCACTTCGATGGATGCGTCATCCCCCGAGCTGGTTCCTGCCGGCGATGAAGTGGAACAAGCAGCCATGAACAACATGGTTCCGATCAATACAATGGTTAATAGAAAATTTTTCTTCATTTCTCCTCCAAAATTTGTCTAGATCAAGTTGACCATAAAATAAAAGAAGAAGGATTGCAAACCTGTACCAATTTTGTTACAGCTTTTTTAGGACGAGATAATTCGCACCTGCGCAAGAAAACGATAACCGGATTGCGGTACAGTTTCAATGTAAACAGGTTTTCCGGCATCATCCCCAAGCAGCCGCCTGAGCTCGCCGATCCGGTTATCCACCGCGCGGGAATCAACCGCATTCTCCCATCCCCAAACAACTTCTTGCAAGCGTTCCCGAGAGAGCACCTCATCGGGATGCGTGATCATATATTCGAGCAAGCAAAATGCCCGTTGCGTACAATGTACCTGTTTCCCGCTCATATAGATCTCTCTACGTTGCCGGTTCACCGTCAGGTCCCGTGCTGCCAAGACCCAGGCGCTAACCAGAGAGGAGGCGTATAACTGGCTGCGGCGCAGCACCGCCTGGATGCGCGCCACCAATTCCAACGGGTCGAAAGGTTTATTGATGTAATCGTCCGCACCCTCGTTCAGGGTCATGACCTTTTCGGAAGAACTACCGATACGGGTCAACATGATGACCGGAATATTGATCTTACGCTCGCGGATGGAGCGCAGGAATTCCCGCCCATCCATGTGAGGCATGATCACGTCGCACACCACCAAATGCGGTGGATCATTTTCGATCTTGCGCAATGCATCCAAACCGTTGTCAGCCACCGAACAGTCAAAGCCGCTGCGCTGTAGATATGCTGCAAGACTTTCAGTGATCTCCGGGTCATCATCCACCAGTAGGATCTTTATCTTACCCATTTTTCGTCGAACCCTTTCCTTATTATTTTCTGCCTATCAGGGAATGAAATCAAACGGGACGGCAGACACCAGTTGACCATCCACCCAAAACAACGCCTGGTATTCTCCCTTTGGTAAATGTTGCCAACCATATCCCCAGATGGTATCCATCAGTGTCGTGGTCCAATCACCCAATGCCGGGGAATAAAGAAAATCTTTAACATACAGCAAGCGAGAATAGTGGTTGCTGTAGATGCCCACTTTGAGATCCTTGATGACGTTTAAAATATCAGCATGAAAACAGATGCCGCTGTCACCATTGACAAAGGTATCCGTCACAGATTGCATACCCTCACAGTCCACCAACTCGAGTGTGTTGAAGTATTGTTGTAATAATTTGTCTCGCACTTCCAGAGAAGGCGCGCAGATCGCTCCTGGCTGGGGGATCTCATCTGGCAGGCGCTGGTAGATGGTATTTGCCAGGGCAGTAACAGTATCGATGTTCACAAAGGGATTCCAACCGGCCAGATCAATGATCACCAAAGCATTCCCCTTATAAAACCGGTAGCTGATGGTATGCTGTTCGTTGAAGATAGTAGAACCGGTTTCAAGCATCACCGCTTCACTTCCTACCAGATATTCTCCCTGCACCCTTTCATATTGATCTCCGAAATGACCGCTTTTTAACATATTGCTGTTAATCGGAACCGGGCTCTGGATGATGGTTTGTGTAATGAACAGATCGGATGGGGGCGACTGGTACTGGCGCACATATGCCAATCCCAACAGGTCACCGTTGGAGTCCAGATAAGAAATGTTGAGCGTCTTCTGGTCGAACCCGGCAAAGGTCACATCCTGCGGCAGCAACTCATCGGGGAAAAAGTACAGATTCGGATCAAATGCTTCCACCGGGATATCTTCCTGATATAAGATCACCGGATCGTTCTCTACTCCGCCATTGATCCGGTCGGGCATCTCGATATAAACAGCTGCTTCCTGGCATGCGCTTGTGACCGGTAAAATAAATGCAATACACAGGATCGCAGGAATTATTCTTTTGATTTTTCGCATGGTTCAATTTCCAACAGTGTCATGTTTTTTTATTCTCCGCCGAATTTAGGGAGCTGGACGCTGACAACCGTTCCCGCGCCATCCTTGCTGCGTAAGTTAAATTCCCCATTCAGTCTCTTTACAATCGTCTTCACAATAGAAAGTCCCAGTCCATTACCGGGGATGCCACGTGAATTTTTTGCCCGATATAATTCATTCCCGATACTGGTAATCTCATCTTCCGGAATACCGATCCCGCTGTCAGCCACTTCGATCACCACCTGGTCATGCAGTTCATGCGCACGCAGTTCGATGGTATCTCCTTCTCTGGTATATTTGACAGCATTGTCCAGCAGGTTATGTAAAACAATATAAATCAGATCTTCATCAACCCGGATTTTAGGCAATGCCCAGGGTGTATTGGGAATAGAAAGCAGGATTTTTTTGTTGCAATAAGCAGGATGGCTTTTCAGATCCTGGTAGCACTGCTCCAAGATCGGATTCGGATCAACGGCGGTTAATTCAAGCGTGCAGGTTTCCAATTCAGATAATTTACGCAGGTCACTGATAAGTCGCTTAATGCGCCGGGTCTGTTCATCGATCTGAAATACCATCTGCTGGATCTCTTTGATTTGATCCTGTGGTCTTTCAGGTTCTTCCGGTTCCTCATCCGATGATTCATGGGATACCGTGTTATTGATGGTCGCAATGCGGGTGGTGATGGCGGAGAGCGGATTTTTCAGTTCGTGGTCTAACCTCCGCAAGAATTGCCTGTGTTCCGTTAGTTCATCTTCAATGATACTTTCATATTGCTTTTGGATGCGTTCGGTGCGCCGAAAATGGATCGATAGTTGAATAGAAAGAATAATGCCTATCAGCAAGATCAAACTTGCCACATCCAGCCGGATCACCAGTACCGGCAGATCGGGGTTGCTCTTACTCAGCCACACAGCCGCAACGATTCCCGCAATAGCAGAACACAAGACGAGCAACCATTCTTTTTTATGCTTGACCCTCATCTTCCGTTGCACTCCCTCCCATCATGATGGATATCTATCTTGGTAAAAATACCATCAAAATGCCGTGAAATCAAATATTTGAACCTTTGGTTTTACTTTATTATATTTCAATCGACAAAATGGGCTAACCCGACCCGATGGCAGGGGATACAATAAAATAGTCCTTTTTATACAAAAGGAGATCATCATGCCAGAAAAGATCACAGATATCTATCCCCCACGCGGAATTGGGCGCTGGTTCTACCGTCCCCCTATTCCCCTTTACCATATCGGATTGGGCTGGATGATGGGACAACGTTTCGTATGCATCACTCATATTGGTAGAAAAACAGGACAGAAGCGCCAAACGGTGCTGGAAGTCATCCGGTATGATAAAACTGCTCGCATTTACTACGTAGTTTCAGCATACGGGGAGAAATCCGCCTGGTTCCAAAACATTCAAGTCCATTCTGATGTGAGCATCCAGGTCGGATCAAAAAAATGCGGGCTACAGCGGTACGTCTTTCAAAACCCGAGGCAGAGCGCGAGATCCTGGATTATTATCATCGTTATCCCAAATTATTGCAGACTTTGGTGCGCATAGTGGGTACCAAGTTGGAAAACAGCGAAAAAGACACACGTGCGCTGACCAACCTCATACCCATTGTGGCATTGAAAGTGAAATGAAACCGGCTGATATGCTCTCCCGTTCAGTCAGGGGAGGGAAAGGGTTTATAGATCGGGTTAACCCTGCGCAACATGCGGTAAGAGAATGCCTCATAACCAAATGTCGGCCAGTAACTTGCTGCTTCCAGATTGGTAGTGCGCCAATCGGTGAAGATCTGCTCATAACCCTGCTCATGTGCCACATTCAAGATGTGCGTGAAAAGTGCCCGCCCGATGCCACGTTGCCGGTAAGCGGGATGGGTGGCAGCCGCAGCGAAATGAGCCGCTTTTTCAGAACCCAGGTAATGGATCGCTCCGATGTCTACCGTATAGATTGCTACATAAGAAACAATTTCGTCGCCATCCAGTGCCACCCAGGTGGTAGAGGTATCATCATCCGCCAACTCGGCGTAGCCGGGTCGTATCGCTTCTAGATGCTCTGTTGGCACCGGCTCCCACACCGGCGCTTTATTCAGGTGAGAAGCAATCCAATGTGCTTTGCTGAATAACTGTGAGGCATCCCCCGGTTGCACTTCGCGCATGCTGATCCCCGCAGGGAGGGGTGGTTCAGCGCATATTTCTTTGGTGGATGCCACGGCATAGAGTTGCTCCTGTCCAAAACTCAGGGAATAACAGGCTTGCAGCCATTCCTCGATTGCAGGGCAGACCAGATAATGATTCAGAATGCCGTCCTTGATCCAGATATCGCCCGCCGCAGCATATAATGCGCGCCAAGCAGCATACGGTTGCTCCCGGGGTAATGCCATTCCACCAAACGGCACCCATACATGGCTTCCGAAAAAGTAGTTGTTGTCATAATAACCCAGCACGAAACCCACAATTTCATCCTGCTGCAGCATGACACAACCCTTTCCTCCTGACTTTTCATATAGGGCTTGCACGAAGATGCGCGCTGTTTCTTTATCCTGAATACGGGAAGGGAGTAAAGGAAAGCGTTTCCGCATTTCAGTTGATTGATTGGCAAGGATTCCTGCAACTTGTGAGATATGTTCTTTCTGGAACGTAGCAAACTGGTAAGGGAATTTATTCATTCATTAATTTTACATTGATAAATTCATTTTCCCATTTATCCTCATCGAAAACCGCCCACGACCAATCGGTCGATCTCGAAATATGTATCCGCGTCATCCCCTCCATCTCCATGAACACCTAACACGAACTGCATAACGTTGTTCTCTACCCATTCATCATAATATTGCATCATATACGTATCGATTAATTGCCCATCCATATAAAAGAATAATTTGTGCATCGTTGGATCAAGCAATATCTCATACGCATGCCAGTTGTTATCCATCGTCACATAAGCAAAGAAATCCTCTTCAGGATAGGCGAAACTTGACTTGTAAAAGGGGGTGGCATGATCTGAAAAACTCCATCCAAAACCATTCTCCCCACTTTCTGATGAGATACGCAGACTAACGTTCAATCTCGAAGAATTCATAACCGATCGTGCTCGAAAACCAAAATACTGAAGATAATCCCAGCGTATATCATGTTTGCCATAGACGATTTCCGTTTGACATTCGAATGCCCCGTCGACCATGGAGCATGAACCGGGAATGAACAAATGCAACCTCTCATTTTCTTTAGCAATATCTACACCCGTACCTTCCTGTGCCATCCCGCGATAGAAGTAGGAATCGTTATCAATTTCCCCATCAAGGTTAAAATCATCCAGTATCTGGGCATAATCCGGTACAAAATAAAAGGGAGCAGCTACACTTGGGTCAACCTGTGTTTCATCTTCATTCCCGGATATGGATGCAAACACCGCTTCCGGCAGATATCGTTCTGCTGCCCTGGCAGTCGCAGTACCCAGGAACAACACACTGAAGATCATTGCTCCCAGCAGCAATAACAATCCCAACAACGTGAACCAGGCCGGCTGCGTTACCCTGAACTGGATTCTTTGTATCGCCCACTGCAAGCGCAATCGATTGAGAAATTCCCATTTCGCCTGCTTCGCCTTATAGCGGATGATCGGGACTTTGTACGTTTCTGCTGTTGCCAGTTCCATTTTCACATATTTCGATTTTTGGGATTCCCTGGTATCCACCAAGATCAGACAACCAGCTTGCCGGATGCCATGCACGATCTGTTCCTGGAACGTTTTTTCATTGATCTCGATTTTTTGTCTGTCCATCCAGCAGACGAATCCATAGCGAGAACTGGTCAGCGTCTTGTATAACGTATTTGCTTGCTCCTCGTTCTTCGAAGCATAGCTGATAAAAATATATTGATCGCTGCTCTTTTTCATGGATCCTTTATTCATTTCCCACCGAAGACGATACATATCCCATCGTTATTTCATCAATTTCCCCCAGATAATTTCCTTCTTCACGCGATCCCCTATTCACTCCCACTATCACGGAAGAGGTATAAGCGGGATCTGCCAATAATGCAAGATGACGCAGTTCAAAATAATGAAGCACATTGCCATCATGCCATACAAAGAGAGAATAGGGGTCTCCACAATCGACACAATCCGGCTTAAAGATGGCCATCTCCAGACTGTGCCATGAATCGGGTTGGTAATTTTCTATCGTACCCACCTTTCGATCGATCATTCCAGAATAGAGGGCTGCATTAAAAGAAGAACAACATTCGCCGATTTCGAATTCGATGTCCTCGCCAAGTTTTTCGAAATAAAGCTCATTTTGTATTTTTATAAATAAATGCGCACAATCTGAATAACCAGCAGGGAGCCGATATTTCAAAGCAATGTAGTTTATCTCCGAAAAAGGCACGTCCTTGATTTCAATGGACGTTCTTTCAAAATCCTGCCCGGCCGGAATGGAAAATTCAACTTCACCGTTAGAAATTTTTATATTCTGGCTATTCTCTTTGGTTGATTCCAAAAGAAATCCATCGTTAAAGTTATTGTAAGAGTAAATTTCCTCCGGTGTTGAATGGTAATCTATCTGATCTGGGGTTGTTGCCAGCGGAATGGTGCTTTCTCCGCCATAACGAATTTCATCAACATAAAAATGAACCCAATCCGTGGTCGCTTCCATTTCATAGGTAATAAACAATTGTGAAACCAATTTTCTTCCGTTTGGATAGAAGTGCCCTGCTCCAATTTCTTTTCCATCCAACGAAATAGTAGCCCAAAAAGTATCTGGGTTAATGACAAATTCTAAAGCATGCCATTCATCTCCCAATTCATATAGATCATCAGATATCCAAGGAATTGAAATGGTTTGTTTGTTAATGTTGAAATCAACCAGATGTAAATAAGATGATATATTTATCGAACCGACGATTTGATCCTGTACATCTGTCCAACCCTGATAATCTTCCATCCTGAAGCGAATTCCAATATAAGTTGTGTTCGATAAATCAAAGAGATAATTAAATCTGACGTCAAGCAAGCGGTCACGTATATCTTGGGCAGAGGCGGATAATTGAAGGACCCCCTTTGATTGTTTTACAAGGAAGAGATCCATCTCATTTATCGAAGGGGGATAATGGAACCTTACGTTCGTTGTATCAAGCAGATTTTCATAGATTGGATCGTCGAATGTGAGTGTTTTAAACATATGAACCGGATTGTAGGAAAAAGGAGCTTCGGCAGCGGGATCGTCATTGTAAGCATAGGCAGGCACAAAACGCCGATCCACGATCAGACCCTGCTCCACACTTTCTCCGCTGAACGGCTCTATGGTTAGCTGTGTGGGCGAACCATCTTTCTTCCCAAAAATCGGAAAGAAGTAGTTGATGATCGCAACGATAAAGATAAGGATGGCAACCCAGACAAAGACCCTTTTGATCCCTTTTTGTGTTATCGGGAACCGTTCGAGCAGGGGGGACTCCTCCATGCCCAGCATACGCTTCACACGGGTGATGATCTTCTCAAGATCCTTCCGAGCATCTTGCTCAGTGCGGAGTAAAAAAGCCTGGGAAGAATACAGGGCAACGGCATTGTCGCCGGGTAAATCTTCGATCTGGAAAACCAGCAGTGCCATGCGCTCTTTGGTCAATTCACACAAGTATTGAATATTACTGATGAAAAGACTATTGTGGATGGCGCGCTGTGAAAGAATGACCAGCATAATACCTTCATTTTTCGCCAACGCTTCAATCTGGCTGGTTATTTCAAGGATAGTATCCTTAGCGGTATTTTGCGGGGGTACGTAAACCGGTATGTGAGCAGCGTTTAGTGCATGGCGGATCTGTTCTGCGATAGCTTGATCTTCCGGTATGAAATTCAGGAATACGGTATGTTTTTCCATCGCTCACCTACGGCTGTTCTGCCAGGAACACATTATCAATGTGGCATAAGAAACCACCCTGCTCCAGGTTTTGCAATTCTGCATTGATTTTTAAAGCAAACTCCCTTTCACGCCATGCCTGCACATCAGGAATCTCAACCTCTCCATAATACCCATCATCTAAAAAGAATTGCAGATCATAGTGTTTAGGATCAAAGACCAGTGTAAAGGTGTGCCAGTCTTGCAGTGAAAAAAATATCTCCTCAGAAAGCTGGATTTCCTTTTCAGGTTCTTTGATAAAACATTGCACCGCACCTGATGTTTGCTCCGGTTTGATCCAACAACCCACCAGGTATTCTTGATTTTCGGTTAGCACAATTTGAAAAGAAAGAAATGCCGTAGCATCTGAAGAACCGAGTGGATCACAGGAAAAAGAAGCTTGCAATGTTTGCAGGTCATCCAGTTCCCAGTGCCTTTGACTTTCAAGTTCGAAGATCACATCTTCGACTGCGGCATCGGCAGATAGTTGTAGCTCTTGCTGCCCAAGATCAACTGAAAAATAATTCTTTCCCTTGAATTTATGGGTTTGTGTCCACACTGTTTCCGTATCGAGCAGATCGAAAGATTCCTGTAGCCATAGTTTTTCCATCACGGGAGGATGCCAGGATGTCTTTTCTGTAATAACGTTGGAAATCGAACGATATGCGGATGGAAAAAGGTTGATAATCCCAAGTGCCAGCGCAATGATAATTGGGATCATATAGATTATTCTTTTTAAAAAAGATTTAGGAGGTTGGCTTGCACCTTCTTCGATGTGAGCAGTTTGTAGCTTCTCTTTGATCGCTTCACCAACATCACCAATACCAATCACCCCAGTTTCAGAAATCTTATAATACAGCAGGCTGTGCGGCTGAAAACGGATGGTATGAAACAGGGCTGGAAAAGGGGATTGGTTTTCGCCTTGTGGGGGCAAGACCAGGAAACTTTCTATTTTTTCGCGTTTTTCCAGTGCCTGGATGAGATGATAGAGGGTTTCACTCTTCTCCAGTTCGGGGGTATAGATGATAATGATCGCATCCAACGAAGGAAAAATCTCCTTCGGAAATCGCATTTTCTCATTGAGTATCTTGAAAGATGGTGCAGCAGGTTTAATGGATGATAATATTTCGATAACCTTATCTACCAAAACTGCACGAGTGGAATGCCCGAAAACCAGGATATTCATTGGGTCATCCGTATTTTGTTGTGCGTCCAATGTCTTCCCCTTCTTATTTATTCTTGCCGAGCAATCGGTACAAAACATGCGGTCAATGAACTAATGTTGAATTATACATTCAAGACACGATCATGTATATTTTAACATCGGATCTCCATTTTCGATGAAAACAGATGCAACAAATCTGTTGCACGCCTTTTTAGAAAAACCTATTGCTTCAACAGCGGTAGCTGGATAAGAAATACTTTCCGCCTCTCATCCTGTCGCAACCCTATCTCACCATGCTGGCTATCCACAATGGTCTTGGCAATTGCCAGTCCCAAACCGGAGCCAGGGAAGCGCTGGGTATTCTTACCACGATGAAAACGACTGAATAGCTGGCTTTGTTCATCCAGCGGAATGCCGATCCCATTATCTTCCACCTCGATATTTGCATTTTGATCATCCCTGGAAAGAGCAAGTTTTACATATCCCTCTGAAGGGGTAAATTTGACTGCATTATCGAGCAGATTCCCCACTGCTCTGGTCAACTGGCTTTCAGCCCCCACTACCCGGAGTTCTTCCGCAGGCAAGATCATCCCAACCTGTACTCCGATTTACTCCGCCGCGTTGGAATTCTTTTGGCTTGGGTTAAGGGAGATGAAAGATCAGGTTTCCTTCAGGTACAGAATCCGCGATCAAAGCATCCCATATAATATCGTATGCTTCTTCCCTCGTCATACCAGCTG
>JAAZOK010000043.1 GCA_012797815.1 Chloroflexota bacterium
AGCCGGCATGGCTCTTCCTAATATGCCTTTGCAAAATAGGCTCTCGTGCGGGTGTCTTTTCCACATACCACACACTTCCCCGCTACCTGATCCTGTTGGAGGGGGATACAGCGGGTAGTGGCTTTGGTATCTTCCTTGATCCTGGCTTCACATTCCCTGCTCTCACACCAGTAACTGTAAGCCCATCCATTTTGAACTACCTGTTTCAGGTCATCGTAGTTAAGGGCATCCATAATGTGGGCATCCCGGAACTGAGTGGCGCGAGCAAGAAGTGCCTGGTGGATGTCATCCAGCAAGGTGGTTACGGATAGTTGTAGTTGATCGAATTCCACGAAGCTTTTTCCCTCTTTCCCGGGTAGATCGCGGCGCGCGATGACCACTTTGTTGGATGCTACATCGCGTGGTCCGATCTCAATGCGCAGGGGCACGCCCCGCATTTCCCAGTCGTTGAACTTGAAGCCGGGGGTTTGCTCAAAGCGATCGTCAAATTTCACACGGAAAGCGGATAACTTCCCCAACACTTTTTGTGCATATTCTATGACCAGGGCTTTTTCTTCTTCGGTGCGGAAAATCGGGACGATCACGATCTGGATGGGAGCTAAACGAGGAGGCATGATCAGCCCTTTATCATCCCCATGGGTCATGATAATGGCACCGATGAAACGAGTAGAGAGACCCCACGAAGTAGTCCAGCAGTACTGCAGTTGATTCTTGTCATCCAGGTATTGGATGTCGAAAGCTTTCGCAAAATTTTGTCCTAGATAGTGGGATGTGCCGGATTGCAGGGCTTTGGTGTCTCCCATCATCGCTTCAATGGTATAGGAATGAATAGCACCGGCGAATTTTTCCGTTTCGCTCTTCATGCCGGTGACCACCGGGATGGCTGCTTCATGGATGGCAAAATCTTCATAGACATGCAGCATCCGCAGGGTTTCTTCCTGCGCTTCCTGGGCGGTGGCATGAGCGGTGTGCCCTTCTTGCCAGTAGAATTCCAGCGTACGGAGGAACAGGCGGGTGCGCATTTCCCAGCGCACAACATTGGCCCATTGGTTGATCAAAACCGGCAGATCACGGTATGATTTGATCCATTTCGAATACATATATCCGATGATGGTTTCTGAGGTAGGGCGTACTACCAGCGGTTCTTCCAACTGCTGACCACCTCCGTGGGTAACGACTGCCAGTTCAGGGGAGAAACCCTCAACATGTTCTTTTTCCTTTTCCAGGAATGACATGGGGATAAAGAGCGGGAAAGCTGCATTTTGATGACCGGTGTCTTTAAAGCGTTTATCCAAAGATTTTTGAATGTTCTCCCATAAAGCCCAGCCGTAAGGGCGTACGACCATGCAGCCGCGCACGGGAGCATAATCAGCAAGCTCCGCCTTCTGGATGATCTGGTTGTACCATTCCGAAAAATTTTCATCTCGTGCCGTTAAAGTATCGTTGCTCATATATAAATCCTCTTCAACTTATTTGGTTTAGTTTATCAGGGTATTTAGATCTTCTGCGGCTGTTTCAACGCTATCGCAGAAGCGAATGTAATCTCTGACCTTGTCAGGAATAAAATCGGTCATTTCAGTATAGAGAGCATTGATGACGTTGCGCCAGCTATCTCCCACCAGGATCAAACGAGGAACCGGAATGGAATCGAGGATGATCATATTCCAGGTGAGGGATATCTCTGCCAGTGTACCCACACCCCCCGGCAGCGCAATGGCAGCATCACAATTTTTGATCAACCCGCTTATACGACCGATGAGATCAGAATTATGCATTACCTCGGAGACCCATGGGTTAGGTTTGGCATTGCGCCACCTTTCGATATCATCACAGGTGACGCCGATCACGTGCCCTCCCGCTTCCGAGCAACCTTTGGAAACTGCTTCCATGGTACCTACATATGCTCCATTCAGGACGACGTGCCCGTTTTGTGCCAGCAACTTACCAAGTGTGTAAGCCTGTTCATAATCCGCATCCCCGGGTTTGGGATGGGCACTGCCAAAAACTGATACTCTCATTCTATAAGTCCTTTTCTTTCTTTAATTAATAACGTTCATTGTACAATAATCCGATTTGAACCAATTGAGATATTTTACTTGATTTCACTTTATCGAATAAAAAAAGGAGTTGGGAAAGTCCAACTCCTTTTCAGTACAGCTACAAAATGATCAAGCCTCTTTTGCCGCGTCTTCTTTGGCTTTCCGCTCAATGATCTCATTGGTAATGTGAGATGGGACCGTTTCATAATGCGAGAATTCCATGTTGAAGATGCCCCGGCCACCCGTGATAGAACGCAGATCGGTTGTGTAGCGCTGCATTTCTGACAGCGGAACATTTGCGGTTACGGTGGATTGCCCTTTTTCGGTATCCATGCCCTGAACACGGGCACGGCGGGTATTCATGTCACCCAGGATGTCACCCATGTTCTCTTCAGGAACGATCACTTTAACTTGCATGATGGGTTCCAATAGCACCGGAGTAGCATCTTTGAAGGCTAATTTGAAGGCTTCACGCCCGGCGATTTCAAAAGCGATCGGTTTTGAATCAACCGGATGTTCTTTTCCATCAAAAACTTCCACTTTGATACCCGTAACGGTATATCCGGCGATGATCCCTTCTTTCATGACATTGCGAATACCCTTCTCGATGGCGGGCATATAGCTGGATGAAATAGAGCCACCGAAGATCGCATTGACAAATTCAAAAGCATCGCCTTCCAATGGTTCAACCCGTAAATGGACTTCACCGAATTGGCCTGCGCCACCGGATTGCTTTTTGTGGCGATACATGGCACTGGCTTTCTTGGTGATGGTTTCTTTGTAGGGAACTTTTGGAATAGTGACATCCAGACCAACCTGGAATTTGGATTCGGCACGGCGGATGGCGACATCAATGTGCTGGTCACCCATACCCTGCAGAATGGTCTGGTTGGTGGAGGGTTCTTGATGCCAGGATAGGGTCATGTCTTCTTCGCACAGGCGGGTCAGAGCAGGGCTGATCTTGGTAGAATCTGCCTGGGTCTTGGGGAAGATGGCAACCTGGAATAATGAAGTGGGATATTCGGGAATGTGAACTTTTACAGGATGTCCTTTATCACACAGGGTGTTGCCGGTAGCGGTGACGGTTAGTTTGGGGCAGACCCCGATATCACCACTATGGATCAGTTTGACCTGAATATTCTCTTTCCCTCGCGGGACATAAATATTCCCAATGCGTTCTTCGGTATCCTTACTTGAATTCCAAATGCGACTGTCTGCATTGATCATCCCTGAAAAAACACGGAAATAGGTTTGTTTTCCAACAAAGGGATCCGCGGTGGTTTTCCATACATAAGCAGCTAGGGGACCGCCATCATTGGCTGAAAGGCTTTCTTCACCTGCGGCACCGTCAACTTTGATTTCGCCGGCTAGGTCAGGGGAGGGGAATATATTTACCACCGCATCGAGCAGGGGAAGAACACCAATTTCCTTTTCTCCGGCACTGACAAAAACAGGAATGAACTCTCCTTTTCTTACTACTTCGGTTAGCCCTTTTACAATTTCTTCGGCAGAAAGCTCACCCGATTCAAGATATTTTTCCAGTAGCGAATCATCTCCTTCAGCAGCAGCTTCTACCAGTTCCATGTGGGCTTCTTCTGCAGCACTTTGCATATCGGAAGGAATGGCTTCGGGAGTCTTGCCATCGCCTTTGTACGCTTTCATAGAAAGCAGGTCGATGACGCCCTGAAAATCCTGTTTTTCTCCCCAGGGGAGCTGGACTTTGATGAGGCGGGTGGAAGATCGTTCCTCAACGCTGGTGAATGCTTTATTAAAATCGGCATTCTCGCGATCCATTTTATTGATGACCACAAAACGGGGTAAATTGAACTTATCACAATAATTCCAGGCAATCTCGGTACCAACCTCGTACCCAGAAACGGCATCCACCACTACCACCGCGCCTTCCACCACGCTCAAGGCGGAGATCATCTCACCGACGAAATCGGTATACCCCGGAGTATCCAGAAAATTGATCTTGGTATCTTTGTGTTCGATGGGAATAACGGAGGAATAGAGTGAAATGCTGCGACGAATTTCTTCTTCGTCAAAATCGCTGGCAGTGGTGCCTTCATTGATGCTGCCCATGCGGGTGGTTGCGCCAGTGATGTGCAGAAATGCTTCGGTAAGAATGGTCTTGCCTGCACTGCTGTGTGAAACTAAAGCGATATTTCTTATGTTGCCAGTACTGTATTCTTTCATTAAAATTACCCTTTATGAGAGATATGATAACGACTTGCTTATTTTAAGGTGAATCGCGTCAAATGTCAAAGACCCCATTTTCTCGATTTAAAAATCGTCGGATGCGTACGACTGAAACGAAAATACTTCCTTGCTCTTAAATAAGAGCTGTTCGTTGATATCAATCTTTTCCCAAATGGATAAAGCGAAAAAGTTTCTATTTTATTGTATAGACTCCTCCAATGGCGTTATCTCCCGGGGATGTTCTGCAATTTACTGATTAATTGTTCGGCATTGGATGGCGTCCCTAAGTTGATGTAATAACTCTTTGTCTCGTTTAATCGAAAATGCCGTGCCGGCATCATTGGTATTGGGATATGACCAGGGCAAACCACTCCGCAATTCTTTTGGTTCACATCGATAGCGCGGAACAATATGCGCATGCAATATTGGATCAGAATTGCCCAGAAGGGCATAATTTATGCGATAGGCTTTTGTAACTTCCAGGAGCGCATCTCCTATCAGTGCCATATCGCATAAGAAATTACTACGCTGTTTTGGTTCAAGGATATTTATAGATTCTACAACGGGATATGCTTGTAGAATACAATAACCACGCAAAAATTGCATATTACTGAGGAAAACCCACCCGGAAGGTAATTTGCATATAAAATTGAGGCTTTGTTCATTTTGCTCGATTCTGGTCGTCTCATTTGAAGTGGCGGACATGGCATAACCTCCATAGGACTTTTGCATGGATGTTCTGAGTAAATCCCGGCACAAATTGATTATATTTGATAAGAGCTATTTAACCCTTGGCTTTTGTGAATGATCAAATTTTATCTATGATAAATTAAAAAACAATTACAATGAAATTGTTTTTAAGAAAGGTCAATAATTCGCCGTGCAGACATTAAAACGGAGATATCGTTTTTTCCGCAGTTATCATGCAGATCCTCCCTGGGATACCAATATTTCCCCTCCCGAGCTGCTCGATTTTCTAACCTTACACATCCCTGGTAGGGCACTGGACATCGGTTGTGGAACCGGTACGAACTTGATTGGTCTGGCGAAATATGGCTGGCAAGCGGAAGGGATCGACTATATTCACAGAGCAGTTCGAAAAGCCCGGCAAAAGCTACAAGATAAAAACCTTACCATTCCTGTATATCACGGTGATTTTTTGACCTCGACAAAAGTACGGGGACCCTATGATCTGATCCTGGATATTGGCTGCTACCACAGCTTTCCGGATGAGAATAAACGCAGATATGAGGACAAAATCGCAGTGCTATTGGCCAAACCGGGTTATTTTCTCATCCATGGATATCTAAAATCCGATTCACCACGGCGCGGGATCACACAGAAAGATATCGAATTGCTCTCAACACGATTTCATGTGGAATTTGCAGAGCGGGGTACCGGGTTGCACGAACGCCCTTCTATCTGGATGTTATTCAGACGGGAGTAGCCCCTGTTTGCGCAGGTTTCCCAAGAGAGTTTGCAGCAATTGCTGTTCTTCATCATGTGAGATCACGTCACTATCGATCCAGGCTGCCTGGAGCGACTGGTTGATGAGTTTGTATACCGGTCCGGGTAAAATCCCCATCTTTTTCAGGTCACTGCCATTGGTGTATGGTTTTAATTTGATCCATTCATCCTGGTAGAGGTTTAAAATGTTCACGATCTTGTCGTTGTCGTAGAAAAGGATTTGAAGTGCCACCAGGGTATAAGCGGGGATATCTTTTAGCAGGAAATAAATATCACTGGATTTCTTGTCAATTATTTGAGGTAATTCTTGCAGCAAATGTTGTGCCTGGTTGATGCTTTTCTGAATGACCTGGGGTAGTTTCAAGCGTTTCATGATATGTTGAACATCATCTTTTTTCTGCATGCTGAAAAGAACGGTATAGCGGATGATCATTTCGACGGGAGAATTCCCCACTTTTTTGGGTAAATGCCATTTTTCATCCACTGTTTTCCCCAGGGCAGATTGCAGCAGGATAGCGATCTTTTTCGAAAAAATAAGTCCGGGGTCAATGGCTTCAAGTAATCCAAGCTGCTGTAAGCGCCTGAAAATATCCACCGCGAGCCTTTCCCTTAAAATCTGGTCAAATTCATGGCGCAGACGATCGCCGGAAACCTGTTTCAACAGGGATTTGGCTTCTTGCAGCAATTCCAGGGTGCGGTCTTCGATGGTGAAACCAAAGCGCTGTTCAAAGCGTACAGCGCGTAGTATGCGGGTTGGATCGTCGACGAATGATAGAGAATGGAGAACGCGGATGATGCCATTTTGCAGATCATCCAATCCCCCCCAATAATCGTAGAGTTCCCCATAATGTCTTCCATCCAGACGCAGTGCCAGAGTATTGATGGAAAAATCGCGACGCAACAGATCGAGCTTGATGCTGCTCAATTTGATGGTTGGTAGGGCGCTGGGGTTTTTGTAGAACTCAGTGCGGGCGCTGATCAGGTCAACTGATTTGGGAAGATCACCTTTTGTAGAAATGCCCAGTGCGGTATTGAGCTTTTCTTCATCAATAAACCATTTGGCGGTTCCAAATTGACGGTGAGAGGTAACCCTCCCTCCGAAAGCATTGGTGAGATTTTGTGAAAGCTCAATAGCATTCCCTTCGACCACCAGATCAAGATCAAGGATAGGGGATTTCCGGAGAATATCCCTGACCACACCCCCGACCAGATAGACATGCATGTGCATGCTGTGCGCGGTCTCGGCGATTGCTTTCAGTAATTTCAACTGGTTGGAACTGAGGTGTTCCTCCAATTGAAGGGAAAGGTTCATTTTCTCACTGTTGATCGACGGAGAGCCGGAATATGCTTTAAGCAGGTCGGTGCGAGTGACAATACCGATGATCTTCTCACTCTGGCTGTCTACTACAGGAATCTGCCCCCAATTCGATTTCGCCATGACCTGATGCAACTCATCAAGGGATGTCTCGGGATGAACAAAATAATTGCCGGCTTCCATTAAACTACTCGCTGGTAAATCCATTTTGTGCGCCAGGGCTCGATCAACTGCCCGGCGGGTCAACAGCCCGAGTACTTTATCATGGTCTACAACGGGGAATCCTTCATAGCCAAAACGCTGCATTAACTGAATGGCTTCCTGCGATTTGGTAACCGGACTGAGCAGCAACGGGTTCTTGGACATGATCTGTTTGACGGTCACCGATGGATAGATGAATTGATCAAGCGACGCGATAAATTCCTTTTCAATCACGAAAAGGGCATTTTTAGGAGAACTGTTTTTGCGAATCAAGGCGGCTGCAGCACGCGGGTGACCACCACCGCCGTAATTTTCGGCAATTGCAGCCACATTGATCTGATCGCTCACCGAACGGGCAACAAAGCGGATGCCTTCTTTGGTCTTCACAAAGATGAACAATCCGTCGGGATCGTAAAGGTCACATAATTTATGTGCGATGCTGGAAACCTCATCTTCCAAAAATTCCGCATCTACACTGGATACCATGACACGTTGTTTCTTCAGTTCGAGCACCTGGTTGTTTTTGATTAACATGTCCAATACTTTCTGCTGATTGGCAGAAAGAGAAGGGTTGAGAAAATTGGCTGCGATCTTCAAACTGGCTCCCTGGGTCAATAAAAAAGCGACCGCTTGGGCATCGCGTGCGGTGGTACTGGTATAGGTAAGCGAGCCGGTATCCTCATAAATTCCCAACAATAACAGCGTAGCCTGGATCATGCTTAGATTGCTGTTATGGTCCATCAAGTGTTCCACAAAGTAAGTGGTACAGGCACCGGTCTGTATGGCGTTGAATTCCCAATTGGGGTCAAGATCGTCTCTGATCTTGTGGTGATCAAATATGCAGATATGGGTATCTTTTCCGGTACCTTTTAGGGTAACCAGCGATTGTGTATCCACCAAAGTGATGGTTTGAATATTTTGTTTAGGGAGAGCTTGGGGAAGAATGAAAGGAAGTTCAAAGCGGTAACTGTTATAGAATTGTTGCACATTCCGATTCAATGTATTGGGTAAAATGGGATAGGCACGATCTTCCAACAGGTAAGCCCCTAATATGGAAGCAAACCCATCGAAGTCTGTCTGTTCATGGGTCATAATGATATCCATGTGTTTATTCTAACTCTTTTCTTAGAAATTAAGACGCTTGTGCCTGTATAATGCACACAATACAATATTTATAGAGAGAAAAATGCGAAGTTTGAATCCTGATGAAACAGAACGATACCAGCGCCATTTGCGCATCCCCGAATTTGGTGAGACAGGGCAGCAGAAGCTGAAGGAAGCAGCCGTGCTGGTGGTGGGAGCGGGAGGGCTCGGCTCAGCGGTGCTGTATTATCTGGCAGCAGCCGGGGTGGGGCGCTTGGGGATTGTGGATGCGGATATGATTGAGCTTTCAAACTTACAACGACAGATCTTGCATGACAGTGAACATATCGGAATGAGGAAGACCGATTCGGCTTTTGCGCGACTGCATGCCTTGAACCCGCATATTGAAATAGAGGTCCATCCCTTTCGTTTCAACAAAGAGAATGCGGATGAGTTAATTCGGAATTATGCCATCGTGATGGATGGCACGGATAATTTTGAAACACGCTTTGTGATCAATGATGCTTGCGTACGGAATGGAAAACCCTATATTTTTGGTGCAGTCAACCAATTCCACGGACAGGTGAGTGTTTTTGACGCGTTAAAAGGACCCTGTTTCCGCTGTCTGTATCCGGAAATGCCCTCTGAGGAAGTGATTGCGCTGAACAGGGGGGTAGGGGTGATCGGTGCCGTTCCTGGCATCATCGGCTCGATCGAAGCCCTGGAATGCATCAAGATCTTAAGCAATGTCGGGAATCCTTTATATGGACGCATGATCTTGCTGGATGGTACAGTCATGAATTTTCGTGAAATACAAATTCGCAAACGGGCAGATTGCTCTGTTTGCAGTAAACAATGAGGCAGAGATTGAACAACCAAAAACGAATTCTAGTAGTTACTGCTCATCCCGATGATGAGACCTTCGGAATGGGTGGTACCCTGGCCAAGTATATTGCTGAAGGCAGTCAGGTGACAGTGATATGTGCGACCAAAGGGGAAGTGGGAGAAGCGGATACGGAACTATTAGCTCAATATCCCTCCATGGCGGCGTTAAGGGAAGCTGAGATGCGCTGTGCCTTACAGGTGTTGGGTGTGAAGGATGTGTATTTTCTGGGATATCGTGATTCTGGTATGCCTGGAAGCCAAGATAATGACCACGCTCACGCCTTCATCCAGGCACCGTTGGAAAAAACCGGCAGGGAAGTGGCTTTCTTCATACGCAAGTTAAAGCCAGAAGTAGTGCTCACTTTTGACCCAATGGGCGGCTATGGACACCCCGATCATATCTATACCTATAAAACCGTTGAAAAGGCGTTGGAAATATCCACAGACCCTACGGTAGAGCTGGAAGGGCTTGAGCCATTCATGCCTGAAAGGGTATATTTGCATACTTTCCCCCGCAAATTCATGCGTCTGGTTGTCAAACTGATGCCATTGTTCGGAAAAGATCCCACCAAGTTTGGGAAGAATGGGGATATCAATTTTGTGGAGATCATGAGAGTTGATTTCCCCATTCATTTACGCATTCGCTATACCAAATATGCCGGACAGCGGGAAAGAGCGTCTGCCTGCTACAAGAGCCAGGGTGGGGATCATCAAAGCGGATACATCATAAGCTGGCTGCAGCGGTTGTTTACCTCCAGTGAAGAATACATGCAGTATTATCCGGTGCCGCGATCAAGAAAAAAGCACCACGACCTGTTCTATGATCTGGATGCAAGTGATGGTTCCTAGGAAATTTGAATAGAACGACCGAGTGCATTTGCCAGGAGATCCGATTTCTCCATTGCTGATGCGATTTCAAGTTTATTCTTTTTACGGTTCCCAGCGCACTGCATGGCGATGGAATGATCATCAATGACAAGATCGATATGTTCTACCCTGTTATCGTGGCGGTAATCCAATCCATCTGCAATGCGCAAGATCCCTGACAGAATATTCACCAGATGTTGCTCACGGGTATTCAAAGCCCGGTAATGGCTGTGTTGTTCAGAGGGTAATGCTTTGCGATGATAGCGCGCAATGTTGGCGATGATCAAGCGTTCTTTTGAACTGAAATGAAGCAGGGGGGTTGAAAGGATAATACGCTGGGCAACTTTATGATGCCCTCTGGTACCTTCAGCGCTGATGCCGATGTCATGCAGAAAAGCGGCGCAAAGCAGGAAAAATTTTTCCTCCAGCCCGAAATTGGTCAAGTCTCTGAGTTGATCAAAGATTTGCAGTGCCAATCTGGCGACCTGCTGAGTGTGTTCTTCTTCATAGCCGCAGGTTTGTGCCAGATCGAGAACTTCGTTGAAACGATCATATTGAGCTTCTGTCAATTGCGGTGATTTGTTCAAAGTGCTCATTAATAATCCTGTGAAAGCTCCTCCAATGCCTGCTCTAAATTTACTCCATTCTTAAACATATAGACAAATTGGGTGGGTAAATTATACGCTTGGAGTTTGTTTATGAGCGGCGGGAGCTCATACGCGACACGAAACCGATTGATTTGGATAAACCTGCCGATCGAAAGAATGACATAAGAAGCGCGCGGATCTCCATCATCCTGGCGCCCCACACTGCCCGGATTGATGAAGTTGGAGTTCGCGACCTTCTCTTTCCAAAAATGGTGAGAATTGCCGGTAATGATGAAATCAGTGCCAGCTTTGCGCTGGTTATCCCGCCATTCCTGCCCGCTGGTCAAAGAACCAAGATGGGTCTTTATATTCAACGGAGCGCCATGGGTGAGGTAGAAAGTCTTTTCTGCGAAAACCATTTCTCGGAAGAGGGGTAATTGCTGTAAATACTGCAGATTTTTTTCTGATAACTGGTCATACGCCCATTGAAACGATAGGACGCGCAATGCATTTTTATGCTTTTTATACTTATCTGCTTTTTCGGGATACCGGAGCACTTTCAGATCATAATCTCCGATGACCGAAATGATATGGTGGGAACGCAGAAAGTTCAGACACTCATTGGGAAACGGACCGTAGCCGACCGTATCACCAGCGTTAAGAAAAATGCTTGCTCCAAATTGGACGGCATGGCGATAAACTGCTTCCAGAGCGGGCAGATTTCCGTGAATATCGCTTATCAGCGCAATACGCTGATAAGAATGGGAGTGCTTGTCAGAATCAGGCATGGCATTGATCAGGTATTCGTATTCGATATGCTGGAATCAGGAGAAGGGCTTACTTGTATATTTTCTTCCCGCAGGGTAGCCTGAAAGCTCAGATCGCGCAGGTTTAACCAGGTATCTTGTGAACGCCAGGTGAGCCATTGTTGTGTGAATTGGCGATAGTTGGATTGTCGTTCGGCATGGCGATCTTCATAAAGATATTCAATACCGGGGCGCAAACGACGCATGGCAGCTGTATTTCCGTAATAGCGGGCAGTGCGCTGCTTTTCTTTTTCCAAAAAGGCGGGGATGAAAGACAGCCATACATCGCAATCACGGATCTCGCCCAGCAACTGTTGAACGGCTCTCATCACATCAAGGAAAGCATCCATGTTCCCTTCATACAACGGGAGAAAAATTTCCAGAGTGTAACGCAATTTCTTGGCAGTAATGCGCATCAAATGCAACTCATGCACCTTCTCCGGATACTGGATGAAGATCTCATAATAAAGGAACTGGTCCAGAGAGGTGAGGATGGTGTTGAATGCCAGTTGATATAATTCCGGAGGAAAGCACCCTTGCTCATCCTCAACTACAGCTTTTTGCATGGTTGAACGTAGATCAACCAGTGTTTTGTCTTTTAGAATATCTGCCGTATGTTTTCCAAGTGTGCTATCTAAAGCATCCCGCTTTTGAGTCAGGCGTAAATGGATGCGGCGGATACCAGCCAGATAATGCCGGTCCTGGATGGTATCCAGAAAATGCACGAGGAAATCGATCTGGACATCTAGATCACGGCTTTTACCGAATTGGCGGGTGATGGTGCGCATTCCGTCTTGCCAGGGCTTGACTTTCTTTTTTGGAAAATAGGGGGAGAAGATATCCAGTGCCGTACGGATACGACGCGTTGCCACACGCAGGTCATGAATGTCTTCAATGTCATCGTGTGCATTCATACCTTCCACGGATTTTTGCAGGCTTTCAAGATTGTTCAGGATAATTTTTGCCGCATAGCATGGAATGCGGGTGTCTTTATCCTCTTTCATGGATCATCCCTCACTTTGGATCGGCAGGTTTATTTGAAGAATTGATCAGTTCTTCAACCAGGGTACGAACATCTTCAAATACCACCTTGGTCGAACGGTTGGCATCCACGACCTTGAATTTATACTCGGCTGCCATTGCATCGAATTGTTCGATCATGCAGGTCTGGTATTGTAAGAAACTATCATACAGGTTCTGTTCTTTGATGAGATCCATACCGGATTCCCAGTAATTGAACCCACGCCCGTGCACAATTCGGGTGACCAGGGTGGGAATATCCGCTTTCAGATAAATGACCAGATCGGGGATCAGGGCAAAACCATATACGGCACGTGCCCACTGGGGGTCGAGTCCGCGCACCATATCACGGGCGATAATGGAATAGAAATAACGGTCAGAAAGTACATAAAAGCCGGCTCGCAATGCCGGGATGATCTGATTCTCAAGCCTGTCGGCGAAATCGGTGGCATAAAAAAGGCTCAATGTCGTGGCGGTTAAGGTATTGCCTTCTTTGGCTTTATCCAGCCCGGGTTGGGTGAGGGGGGAGCGGCGCAATCCGGTATCGGAAACCGCGAAACTGTTCTTTTCCAGCCATTTTTTCAACATGGCAACCTGGGTTGAACGACCAACTCCATCCGTTCCTTCCAAAACGATCAGTTTCCCCTTGGATTGCTCTTTCGCCATATATGGGAAACCATTGCCGTAAAATTTCATTTTTGTCATAGATCACTCCTGGTTGCTTTCACTCAGGCGTTGCTTTTTTTCATAATTACGGGCGGAAAGAATCGGATTTGGCAATCCTGCCCAGCCGCGCAGCATGGCGTTCACCAGACGGCGGATCTCTTTTTGTTGTTTTTCAACGGGCAGTTTGGCATCAATGATCTTGAAGTTAAATTCCTTTGCCATTTTTTCATATTCTTCCAACACTCGACCCTGGAAGAGACGAAAACTGGTGATCTTTTTATCAGATAGACCCAGGTCCATACCGGCTTCATAAAATTTTATCTTGGATCGGGATGCCAGAATACGCTCAACGGCAGTATCGATATCCACTTGAAAATAAAGGGCAAGATCAGGCTGGAAAGCAAAAGAATACAAGTTGCGGACCCATTTCCGGTCAACATCGCGGGCAACATCGCGCGCGAACCCGGTGAACGCATAGCGATCGGCGATGACAATCACCCCGGCTTCCAGCATGGGGAGCAGGTGGTTTTCCCAGCGATCGGCGAAATCGGTTGCCTGGATCAGGCTGAAGGTGGTAGGGGTGAAAAGGCGCTGTTTTTTACCGAGTTTGGTCGTGCTTTTTACCAGGGGAGAAGAATTCCATTCACTGAAATAAACGGATTTACCTTTATCCTGCAACCATTTGTGAATGAGGTCGATCTGAGTGGATTTACCACTCCCGTCGATGCCTTCAACAATTATCAATTTCCCTTTAGTAGGATTTGGTCTTAACATGATCCGATCCGTTTTTCGAATTTGATTTTATTTTATTTTATTGTATTGTAAATGCTATTTAAAAGAAATTCCATGCCAGAAAGCATGGAATATTCTCCTGATCGAATAGGCTGGTTCATTTGAAACTTAATCACCACCTGAGTCGTTTTCATCATCACTGCTGTCCATTTCCATCAATTCACCGGTGGTGATAAAGAGGGTACGTTCGCAAATATTGGTGACACGGTCTGCAAAACGTTCCAGATTGTGCCCGATCCATAGAATGTTGTTCGCCTGGTCGATGTTTTCAGGATGCATGACGGCATCTTCAATGGCAGTGCGGTAGACCTTATTGTAGAGTTGGTCGACGATATCATCTTCTTGGGGGATAGCAGCAGCCAGATTGGGATTCTGTTCGATAAAAGCTCCCAAGCCACGATGCAGCATACTGACTCCCTGTTCAGCCATCTGCTGAAAATCCCTGACCGGGATGGCTATATCGGCTTTGCCGATCTTGATATTGATCTTGGCGATCCCTTTGGCATAATCTGCCATTCTTTCCAGTTCGTTCACCACCAGCAGCATGGCAGCTAGCAAGCGCAGGTCGCGGGCAAACGGCTGCTGTGTGGCAAGCAGGATAATGATGGCATTTTCAAGTGCATAACGTTTTTCGTTGATGATGTTATCTTCATCGTAAATACGCTTGGCTTCTTTCAAATCGCGAGTGCGCAGGGTATCCACGGAATCCAGGACCGCTTGTTCTACCATGCTACCCAAGAGGTAGATCTCATTTTTTATCTGTGTAAGTTTCGAATCGAGTGTCTCACGCGGCATTCTTCACCTCTTTGTAGTCTATCCAAACCGACCGGAAATGTAATCTTCGGTGATCTTTTCATGTGGATTTGTGAAAATCTGACTGGTGCTCCCATATTCAACGATATAACCGGAGCGGTCAGGATTCATGTTGAACACCATGGTATAGTCAGATGCACGAGCAGCTTGCTGCATATTATGCGTTACTATCACTATTGTATATTCTTTTTTGAGATTTTGGATCAATTCTTCGATTTTGAGGGTCGCAATTGGATCCAGAGCAGAGGCAGGCTCGTCCATTAAGATGACTTCCGGTTCCACCGCCAGCGCGCGTGCGATGCAAAGGCGTTGCTGCTGCCCACCGGATAAAGCCAACCCCGATTTATGCAGATCATCTTTCACCTCATCCCATAATGCAGAATCGGTGAGGCTTTTTTCGACAATTTCTTCCAGCACGGCTTTGTTCTTCAAGCCATGAGCACGCGGACCGTAAGCGACGTTGTCAAAAATAGATTTGGGGAAAGGGTTGGGTCGCTGAAATACCATTCCAACATGTTTGCGAAGTTCAACCACATCTTGCTTGTAGATATCTTCATCATCCATTTTGATCTGACCGGTGGTTTTCACGCTGGGGATCAGTTCATTCATACGGTTGATGGAACGTAGAAAGGTGCTTTTCCCGCAGCCGGATGGTCCGATAATGGAGGTGATGGCATTTTCGGGGATATCGACGTTTATCTCTTTTAGGGCTTGAAAATCGCCATAAAAGAGATTGAAATTACGGGCAATGATCTTTGGATTTTCGTCAAATTGTGATGGTTGCATTCTTACTTCCTACTTTCCACTCAATCGTTTTTGAAAGTATTTTGATGAGAGATTGATCGCCAGATTCAATAGCATAATGATCACGATCAAAATCGCAGCGGTGCCAAGAGCTTTATCAAAGGCTCTCGTTTCCGTGGCGAGCATGTAAACGTGCAATGCCAACGTTCTCCCTGAGGATAATAAATTCTGAGGAAGGCGGTAGCTGCCACCAAGTGTAACCCAAAAAATAGCTGTCTCAGATATGATTCTACCAACACTCAATACAATTCCGGTAACAATTCCCGGAATTGCGGCCGGCAGCACCACACCGGTGACTGTCTGCCATTTAGTTGCTCCCAATCCCAGAGAGCCTTCGCGGAAGGAATCAGGGACGGCCAGCAGAGCTTCTTCCGTGGTGCGGATGATGACAGGCAATACCATACAGGCACCGCTCAAACCGGCTGACAGTAGAGAAAATTTGAATTTAAGAAAAGATACGAACACCGCAAAACCAAACAGCCCAAAAATGATGGAAGGAACCCCCGCCAACACCTCTACACCGGTGCGCGCCGTTCTGATCAACCAGCGGATGAACTTACTGCGATTTTGGGCTTCATTCGCATATTCCACAAAATAGATAGCCGCGCCGATGCCCAAGGGGGCAGCGATGGCGATAGTGAAAACGACCAGGTAGAGAGTAGTCACAATGGTGGTTGAAATGCCACCCTCGCCTTCAAATCCACCCGCGGGACGGGTGGTGAGGAATTCCATATTGATAGTGGGGAAACCCTTGGAAAGCACATACGCAACGATCCAGATCAATACTCCAATCGATATGAATCCCATCAACCACATCAGGGCAAAAGCAATACGTTGAGATATTTTGCGTCGTCTGAGGTTAGGTTTGCGGGCTGCTTTTTCTCTGGCGAGCACCATTTTCTCTTGATTTGTAAGGGTATGGTTCATGCTTTTTTGGTTCCTTTCATGATGCGATTTGCCAGGCGGTTGATGATCAATAGGAATAAGAATAATAAAACACCGGTGAAGAACAGTGCGGAGCGATGAGCGCCGGCAGCGTAGTTGATCTCAACGGCGATGTTCCCGGTGAGGGTGCGAGCGGTGGAAAAGACGATCGAGAGCGGATTGTCATTGACGGGGGTGGGGATGGCGATGGAGTTTCCAATGACCATGATCAGTGCCATGGTTTCTCCAAGCGCTCTGCTGATACCTAAAATGACTGCCGCAATGATACCGGAATTGGCAGCCGGGATAACCACATCCTTGATGGTTTGCCAGTGGGTGGCACCCAGGGCATAAGAAGCTTCACGATAACTGGCAGGAACCGCACGAATGGCGTCTTCGGTTATGTTAGTGATCGTAGGGAGGATCATGATTGACAGAATGATGGAGGCGTTTAGAATACCAAAGCCCGTGGTATTTCCTTCGGCGGGAATCTGCCGGATGAGGGGGGCGATCACCACCATGCCAAATAGCCCATAAACCACGGAAGGGATGCCTGAAAGCAGTTCGATAGCGGTTCGGAAAATAGTGCGGATAAAATCGGGGGCGATTTCTGCCAGCAGGATGGCGGTGCCAAACGATAGAGGAATGCCGATCAGGACGGCGCCAATGGTGCTGTAGATCGAGCCGATGATCATGGGTACCAATCCAAACTGGGCAGTATCATTACTGATGATTGAACCGGGACGCCAGATGGTTCCGGTCAACAGCTCTTTCAAGCCGATGTCCTTGATGGCAAGTTGTGATTCTTGTAAGGTGAAGGCAAAAATAAAGATAACGATGAGGATCGAGCTCAATGCTGTCGAAAGTAAAAAGTTTTTAACGGTGCGGTCGAAAAGATGGCGTTGCTTGGGAGTCTCGGAAAAATCTTCGTCCGCTTTGTAGAGAAAGTAAAGGAGAGCCCCTGGCACAATGCCAGAAACAATGATCTTAAATAAGAATTGCCCCAGATACTTGAGGATCTCAATGATGGAGAGCACCTGTTTCCCGGCAAAAACCTCTGTTGAAAATTTAAATGTTGCATTCACCAGGATGATCAGTAGAATCAGGATCAACAGAGAAAGAAAACTGGTACGAGCCCAATTTTGTAATGTGCTAAAACCTCTGGTAAGCAGGGAGAATAAAGCACACAAGACCACTCCCGTTATTAGTGAGATCAATCCGTTGACGGGTGATTTGATCACTGCGAAATAAGCCAATATCCCGGCTATAAGAGAAGATAATGCAATAATTGCGGATAGAAAAGTGAAAAAAAGTGCTGTGCGTGATTTTTTAGAGACGGGATGGAATGTATTTTGAAGCATATTCATGGTTTTTTATCAGGTGAAAAAAGAATGAAAATGGGGCGCACTTTCATGCACCCCATTATTCTGGGTGATGCCGGGAGTTACTTTACAGTGATGTAATCTTCGGCAACGATTTCCTGTCCGGCATCGGAGAGAATGTAGTCAATGAATGCCTTGGCTAAGCCATCAGCAGGACCATTGGTGAGAAGGTTCAGAGGGCGGAAAATGCTGTAGGAACCGTTCTTTACATTTTCAACGGTGGGGGCAACACCATCAATAGCAACGCCATTGACCGAGTCGTTCAGGTAGCCGAAGGAAAGGAAACCAACGGTATTGGGGGTGGTGGAAACCACGGTCAGTACCTGCCCATTGGATTGCTGTAATAAAGCATCTTCGCTAATGGGATCGGTGACGGATTCGCCATTGGCATCTTTGTAGGTCATGACCAATTCTTCGAAAGCCGCACGGGTGCCGGAACCCTCTTCACGAGAAACGACCACGATTGCTGCATCAGGACCACCAACTTCGGAAAGATTGGTAATGGTGCCGGAGAAGATATCGCGAACCTGTTCGATGGAAAGCGTGGGGATCTCAAGGTCGGGATTGGTGATGATAGCGATACCGTCGAAAGCGATCGTGTAAACGTTTAGATCGGGGTAGGTTTCCATTTCGCTGGATTTGATCTCACGGGAAGCTGAACCGATATCTACAGTCCCATCTCCGGCGGAGGTGACACCAACACTGGAACCACCACCCTGGATCTCGATGACGACGTCAGGATTGGCTTCCATGAAGGCTTCAGACAGTGTTTCGGCAAGCGGCTGTACGGTTGTGGAACCGGCGATCTGTACTTGCCCAGAGAGGGTTTCCTCTGCTGGAGCAGCTTCTTCTTCCATCGGGGCAGCTTCTTCAGCGGTGGGCGCAGCAGTTGGGGTAGCTGCGGCAGTGCTGCAAGCACCTAAAAGCAGGGCACTTACCAGCATGACACTTAACAAACCAAAATACTTACGAGACATTCTTTCTTTTCTCCTTGTTTAGTTGATGCCTAGAATCATACAAGGCAGCTTTTAACACCGAGTGAGAGAAAGGTTAAGGTTTGATTAAGGATTTTGCAAAAAAGGATTTCTGTTTAATGGGAAATGGGGATGGAAAAATAGAAAGTGCTGCCCTGATTGACCACACTCTCCACCCATAATTTCCCCTGGTGTGCCTGAACCAGATGGCGTGCAATGGAAAGCCCCAACCCCGTGCCACTCTTTGACCGGGAGCGATCGGTTTTGTAGAAGCGTTCGAATATGCGGTCAATATCTTTCTGGGGAATGCCGATACCGGTATCCTGTACGGCGAAGACGATCGTACCGGTTTGTTGGATCGCTGATACATGGATATTCCCTCCGGGAGGTGTGAACTTGATGGCGTTGTGAATCAGATTGATGAGCACCTGCTCCAGGCGCGCTTCATCGATCATGATGGAAGGCAGTTTTTCAGAACACTCCCGGGAAAAATGTAAGCCAGCCCGTTCAGCCTGTACCTGCATGCGATTGGCGGCACTTTCCAGCAGTGCACACGGAGCGACGATCTTTTTTTGCAAAGGTACCAGCCCGGATTCGATGCGGGATAGCTCCAGTAATTCCTGCACCAACTGGGTCAGGTTATCGATCTCCTTCTCCATTTGTGCTAAGAAGCGCTGTTGCGCAGGCGGGTCATTCATGGCACCATCGCTTAGTGTCTCAGTGATGAGTTTCAGGGAGGTGAGGGGAGTGCGCAGTTCGTGTGATACGTTGCTGACAAAGTCGCGCCGTACGACCTCGAGTTGGTGTAAGCGGGTGATATCCTGAAAAAGAAAAAGGATATTCCCTTCACTATATGGATCGAGGGGGGTGGCAATACATTGTAAATAATTCCGGTTTATGCTGGTTTCAAGCTGCATGGTGAGCTGGACTTTTTTTTGTTGGCATTCCTGCCATAATTCCTGCACCTTGTAATGGCGGATGGTCTCGACCAGGGTTTGCCCGCTGACCGCATTTTCCGGGATGTTGAACATGCGCTTGGTAGCCTGATTTACGATACGAACAATGCCATTGTGATCGACGATGCAGATGCCATCGTTCAAATTCTCGAGAATGCTGGCCAGATAGCGTTGTTGCGAGATCAGATCGGCAATGATGTCATCCGATTGAGACGCATTCTTTATAGCCACAGTAGCCAGAGCACCGATCTCATCGGGGCGGTGGATATATTTTTCAATCTTGAGTGAATCTGCATCTTTTCCTGTTAAAAACCGTCTGATGTAGCGCAGTGGCTTTTGTGTCAAAGTTTGGAAAAGAAAGGCTGATGCAGCTTCAAGCAGGAGCAGCACCAGTAAGTGGGGATAATAAGTTGATAACAGGTCGCGTAAAGAGATATCCACGATCCCCAGGGTTGGTATGGAAAATAAAATGAGGATGGTGATAAGAAGGAACCCTAAATAAAATTGCCAAAATAGGGAAGGCATGAATACCCTATCCGTCGAAACGGTAACCAGCGCTACGCACTGTCATAATACGGGTCGGTTCGGCGGGATTTTGTTCGATCTTCTCACGCAGCCAGCGCACGTGTACATCTACCGTGCGACTGTCCCCGAAGTAATCCCACCCCCATACTTTTTCCAGGATCTGTTCACGACTGAGGACGTGTCCTTTGTTTTCGGCAAAGTAGATCAGCAGGTCGTATTCTTTGGGTTTGATATCCACGATATTTTCATTGACCAGCACCTCCCGCCGCACCTGGTCGATGGTGAGATTGCCAAATACGTATCTTTTCTTCTGATCTCTGGGAGTATCTTGATTTTCCTGAATGATGCGAGCACGGCGCAGCAGCGCCTTGACGCGGGCGATCAATTCACGCATACTGAAGGGTTTGGTGAGATAGTCATCGGCTCCCACTTCGAGCCCCACTACACGGTCGATCTCGTCGTCGCGGGCAGTGAGCATCAAAATCGGAGTGGTCATATCTTTGCGAATGATGCGGCAGACCTCAAAACCATCCATTCCAGGTAACATGATATCCAGTAAGATCAGGTCGGGCGGGTCATTCCGTGCTATCTCCACTGCGCTATTGCCGTCAGAGGCGGTCTCAACGCTGTAGCCCTGATGGGTCAGGTTGTAAACCAGGGTTTCCTGGAGGGTGAGATCATCTTCTACGATCAGAATCTTTTCTGCCATATTTTTTCACTTTCTGAAAGACATCCATGAGCTGGCGGGCAGTTTCCTGCCGGCTGAAATGGCTTTCTACATATACTCTACCATTAAGTCCCATTGTATTACACCGCATGGGATCGTGGTAAAGGGTTCGGATAGCATCGGCAACCGCTGTCGGGTCACCGGGTTGTGCAAAGATACCACACTGTGCCTGTTCTACCACCTGGCGGATGACCCCATCGATGACCAGGACGATGGCTTTGGCGGCTGCCATATAATCAAAAACCTTGTTGGGATAAGTGGTCTTATACATCTCGATCGGTTTCAAGATCGCCACACAACAATCGGCTGCCTGCATGACCCGTCCCATTTCTTTTTTTTCAACCGGAGGGAGGAAGGAGACATTTTGCAATTCTTTTTGCTGTGCCAGTTGCACGAGTGCTGTTTTTTCCTTGCCGTCTCCGATGAAAACGAAATGGATGGCTTTGGTGGATCGTAGAATTTGAGCGCTTTCAAGCAAGAGCGCCAGGTCGTTGGACATGCCATGTGCGCCGGTGTAAAAGACCAGAAATTTCCCTTCCAGATGGTGGGCGGAGCGGAACGCATCCCCATTCCCTTCCAGCGGGAACATGCTGACATCTACTCCGTTGGGTACCAGAATAACCTGTCGGGCGCCGCGCTGACGAACATGTTCGCTATAGCCGGGGGAATTGACCACGACTGTATCCGCATGTCGGTATAGGAATTTTTCAAGCCATTGCGATAGGCGAATGATGACGCTGTTGTTCAACACACCCACCGCGATCGCGAATGCTGGCCATAGGTCACGAACCTCGAAGACAAAAGGCACCCCCTTCAACCTGGCTACCAGCCAGGCAGTCATGCCCTGAAAGATGGGAGGGGATGTACCCCATACCACATCGACCCTGCGTACCCGTACTGCTCGCAAGAAAGAAGAAACCATGAAAGAGAAAAAGCTGATCAAACGGTGGAAAAAACTGCGGTGCAGTGCCGGGTACGTATATGTGCGATAAATGGTGATACCCTTTTCATGGATGATCTTTTTTTGCTCGTTGGTAGTTTTGCCGGTCAGGTAACTAATGGGGCTGGCGATGATGGTAACCTGATGCCCTAGCTGTACCAACGCACGCGCCATCTCATGGTGACGGGTGCCACCTGGTTCATCGATGGCTGCGAAAGCCTGGTGAATGAGCAAAATATGCATATCCCGATTTTACTCTGAACTTTCCGCTAAAGAGGCAAACTGCCATAAAGTGCGAATGGTGAGCGGCAGGCTGGTATCCATTCCATATAAGATTGATAGAGCTGGTTGTTTCAACGCATAAGTGGGAGAAAACCAGCCGTAATGGGTGATATCCAGATCGATGTGCCCTGCCAGCCAGGTACCGGCACGGATGATACTGCACCGGGCATCCCCCTTCAGGCTATTGCTAAATTGCAGGCTGAAGGCAGGATCCTTAAAACGGATGCCATCTTCTGTAAGCGTGAAAGACAGATCAGGCAACAACCAGTGCAGGTAAATGCGATGGGATTGGGAAGTTTCGGATTGTAAAACATCATTGATTTCCCAGTTGGCAGGCGGGATGTGTCGCAGCGTGCGTTGGTGGATGATTCCCAGCTCGCGGTATCCGTCATGACGAGCCGTGATGGAGAATGCATCACTTGCAAGGATGTGTGCATTTGCCCAATCCAACCACATGAAGCGACTGGTGGGCAGCATCTGATCCAAACCATCCACAGTGACGGTGTTATGCACGCGCGTGCTGCGCAGGGCGTTACACCAGGGTTCAGGAGCGTTGTAAAGGTAGGTTCCGGCGTCCAGCGCCAGATTCTGTCCGGCATGCCAGATCTCGACATGCAGTTGGTCTGCGTGAGCGGGGCGGGACTGATATGATACAGCCCGCATGCTTGCCCAATCCTGATTATTTCCCAATCTCAACGGACTGCTGGGGTTTTGAGCGCGAATGGGTTGCGGGAGAATACCCAACCAGCGCGATTTTTCATCCCATGCACCGGCAGGGAACAGATCCTGCTGCAGGAATAGTCTGCCGGTAGCCTGTAAGGTGGAGCGATAATCCAGATGGTCAGCCTCGAGCAGTGGCAGAACATTGGAGCCGTCTTGATGCCCCAGATTAGGAGAGTACCCCGAAATGAGGTCAAGCTGGTTATATAAAAGAATGGTGGATGCCGCCAATTTTTCTTGAATGGGACGGGGAAGTTCTTCACCCACATTTTTGGCAAGCACCGCCAGCCATACGGCTTCATCCAGCATCAAGCGCTGGTAATTGGCGCTGTGCTGGATATAGGTGCCATCTGCTGCGATCTGATCTTGGATAGCCTGGTTGAAAATCTTCCACCCCAGCCGTTTCCACCTGGGGGCGGATGGGTATTCTTTGAGCAGCAGCCCGGCGCTGTATAATCCCACTGCTTCGGAGATGAGATGGTTGTTGCGTTGAGAGCGGGCGTAGCACAGGGTAGGGGGAATGCGGGCAGCATTGAGCGCCACTGCCAGGCGGATGCTTTGCAGCAATTCCGCCGAAGGTCCGGGTTCCTGCGAAAATACCTGGTGGGCAAAACATAGGGCAAGGATGCGCAGAGCCGCTTCCTGTCCGGAGGTCCAGTTGATACCCATGTAAGGAGGATTCAAGCGGGCGAATTCAGCCAGGTAGCGCTGGAGAGCGATCTGGTAACGCGAGTCGCGGGTGATATGCCAGGCTCTGGCAAGGGTAAATGCCCAGGAAAAGCGCGCAGGTTCCCACACCAATTTGATATCCTCACCTGGATAAGCTTTCGTTCGCTCCAGGTCACTCCAATGCAATAAAGCTGTGTGGGGGGAAAGATCCAGCTGGGTGGGGTATCCGTCGAACAGGGTAATGTGACCTGCCAGCAGGGCATTTGCTGAATCTAAAAGAGCCGGCAGCGTTTTGGATGAGAAGGACTCCATTTCCTGTGGAGAAGGCAGTGGGAAGAGTGATTGCCCCTGCCGGGGCAGGCGCTGCTGCAAGGCATCCAGCAGCGGTGCACTGGTACGGGCTTTAAAAAAGCCGGTGTGCAGCCCGAGCTGATAAACGGCATACTGGCTGACGGCTTTACAACCCAGATGGAAAGTGGTACTCAGCAATCTGTGCAGCCGGGAAACTTTTCTCATAAGGTCAGGCTAATTCAATCCGGGTTTTCTGTGCCGCCGCTTGACCAGCCAGGATGGCAATACGACTGACCGCCAGCATTTGGTTGTAAGGAATAGGGGCTTTCCCTGTGGAGCGGATCGCTTCTACGAAGGCAGCCCATGAAGCTGCATGCCCTTTATCCTGACGGAGTGGTGAACGGAATTTCTTTCTATTGCCATTAGCAGTCAGTGACAAACTACGGAAATCATCCAGCACTGCTACTTTGCCACCGCAGAAAACCTCTACACGCTCCTTGGGAAAGGTTTTATCGCCGTTGGCAAGATAAGCGATAGATCCGATGGAACCATCCGGAAATTCCAGGGTGAGTTGCATGTTATCCTGATGATATTTCCCTTGATCCGGCAGGGCGAGAGCCTGTATAGCGCAGGGAGCTTGCCCAACCAAAAAGGTCAGGTAATCGATAAAATGACAGGCTTCCCCGATGATCCTACCCCCGCCCTGTATCCGGTCATGCAACCAGTGGTTGGCGGGCAGGAAACCGGCATTGACGGTGTAGTGAGCATACAATGCCTCGGAACGATTGGAAAGAAAATCTTTCAAATGGAGCGATAATGGCGCAAAGCGACGATTAAAGCCAGCCATCAGCACAGGCGTCTCAGGTTTGGAAAGCAGCACCTCAATGTCTGCCAGTTCTTGTACGGTGAGTGCCAGCGGTTTCTCACAATAAACGTGCTTTCCACTCTGTAAAGCTTGCAGGGTTAAAGCCGCATGCTCATCGTGGCGGGTCATAATAACGATACTGTTGATCGATTTATCTTTAAGGAGCTCCTGTGCCGAGGAGCTGGCATAACCAAAAGCGAATTTAGAAGCGGCATGTTGTGCATTGACGCCGTTGATCGAAGCGATAGCGACCAGATTCGTAGAGGAATTCTTGCGCATAGCCGGAAGAAACGTGGCTTTGGCATAATTGCCGGCGCCGATCACGCCCACATTCACTTTATCGGTAAGCGTGACCACGGGGTTGACCGCTACATGTGATGCGGCTTTTTGCCCGGTCTGCGGATAGGTCAGCACTACTCCCAAATAGGGTTCGGCGGTCTTATCGGTGATCAGCGCATAGGCTTTGGCAGCTTCGTTGATGGGGAAGCGGTGCGTGATCAGATCGTTCACCAGAAGTTTTTCGCTTTGCAGCAAGGCAACGAATGCCTGCAAATTTCTTCCCTCCGTCCAGCGAACATATCCGAGCGGGTAATCGTGCCCTTCTTCTTCATAAAGCGGATCATAACGACCGGGTCCGGAAGAACGCGAAACCTGAAAAAACAACTCTTTCTCGTAATAAGGTTTGCGAGGGATGTTGAGCCCCACCACGCCCAGGGAGATGACGGAGCCGCGGTCACGCGCAATCTCACCCGCCAGATGCACGGTGTCATCACTGCTGGTGGCGGCGCAAATAAGGACTGCATCGAAACCGACCCCGCCGGTCAGAGCGGATGTTTTCGCAACGATCTGGTCACGGGCGAAGGCTGCGATACCAGATTTTTTTGCAAATTTCACGCGCTGAGGGCTGGTATCGACACCGGTGACAAGGCAGCCGTTGGCTGTCACCAGGCGGGTGGTCAACAGTCCCAACAGCCCCAGCCCCACTATTGCCACACGGTCTCCTAACTGCAGGCGTGCCAGGCGAATGCCGTTCAAAGCAATAGCTCCTAAAGTGGCAAAGCAGGCAGAGTCGAAGGGAATATCATCGGGCAGGTGAGCCAGCAGGTTTTGCGGGATGACGGCGAATTCTGCATGAACGGCATGATTGCCACCCGCACAAACTACACGGTCACCCACTTTGAAACCCTGCAAACCCTCACCCACTTCCACGATCGTGCCAGCAGAAGAATATCCAAGCGCCATGGGTTGGTCGAGACGGTTGAAAGTAGCATCGAGGGTGGTGAGCACGCCTTCTCTTTTTGCTTTGTCGAGCACCTGTCTGACAAGATCAGGGCGCGAAGATGCTTTTTGAACCAGATTTTTCTCGGCAAATTCCACCAGGGAACGTTCAGTACCAGCCGAAACCAGAGATGCAGCGGTTCTGACCAGGGCAGTTTTTGCCTTTACCTGGGGAACAGGTATGTCCACCACCTTTGTTTCGCCACTGTTCATGTACTGTAAAACCTGTTTCATAGGATCCTCTTCACATTTATGGTTTAAGAAATTATAACTACTTCTGGCAAATAATAAAAAAGGAGCTGATTGAGAAAACAGCTCCTTGTATTTGTGATTTATCTTTATCCGGTCGGCGGTGCAGGTGGCTGGATATTTGCTTTTGTTTTTTTCTTGCTGCCCTCATCCAGGATCTTGCCAAAGCGGCTGATGATGACGCCGCCCATTCCGTAGCATCCGATAATGCCGGTAATGAACAATCCCAAACAGGGGATGAGGGTGATCAGACTGACCAACAATGAACCAAGCAGTGAACCGACCAGCACCTGCATGATGAACGGCATGTGCAGATATAACCATTGATTTACTTTTTCTCCCAACAGGGCTGCCAGCGCGATCCAACCGAACAATGCTGCCAGTAAATAAACGACCAGCAGGATCAGCGCTAGGGGAGAAAGACAAATGGTAATAAGGAATACCAGCCCTATCAGGGGAACTGCAAAAAAGACCAGCAGCCCGACCCCCCAGCTAACTGCAGGTTGTGCCTGGATGGTCCCCATCAAGTTATGTGTGGGTTGGGGGAGCAGGAATGCGATCAGACAAGCCAGAAAACAGAAGACCGCAGTCAGAATCAAGCGCGTGGAGACAATGCGTTCGGCATTTGAAAAATATGGAAAGAGAAAGCTCAGCCCGGACCAGGCAGGTCTCAAAGCCCCGGGATTGGTGTAGGTGTTGAGATTGCCGGCGATGGTCGCTTGTGGGTCGATAGTCACTTGATGAAAGATCTGATTGAAATCTCCACTGACCAGTGCACTGGCTGTTAGAGTGGAAGAACCGCCAAGGGCAAAGATGCTGCCGTGGACAGTACCGGCAATGGTGGCGGTGCTGCCGATCAAACTTACATCGCCGTTGATAATGGCACCCTCTTCGATGGTGATGCTCGATCCGATCACTGCCAGATCGTTATTGATGATCTGACCGTTTGCCAGGGTATAGACCTCACCAACCACCAGTGAACCATCGTTGTCGGAGGGTGGGGTGGAGATCTGCGTGCAGCCCACTAATAGTAGAGGAAACAAGAAAAGTATCAGAATCTTATTTTTCCGCATAGATCTCAGCTCTCTGCCATTCTTTTTGATTTTGTCTGGCTTTCCAAAGGATGAAAGCCAGCAGGATCACGAACATGTTGGCGATTCCTACCAGGAAGACGCCCAGCGACCAGCGTAATAAGGCGGGGATCTCATCGATGAAAGTGGTGATGGTGGAAATACCTCTGGTCATAACGAGTAAGGCTTGTGTACTGAAGGTGATGACGTTCGCCAGAAATTCGTTCAAGGAGCCGGAAAGGAGCACGTAGGCAAAAAGGGAAATAAGCAACAGAAATATGCTGCTCATAACAATTACCCGCATACGCACAATCCGCTTACGGCGCTGTTCTTGTTGTAATTTGATTTGCCAGCGCGCCGTAAACCCGGCGGCAGGCTGGACCGGTTGGGTAGAATGCATCAATTGCAGGCTGTTCTCCCAGCCGGTTTTCAGTTTGCGGCATTGCTCACAGGATTCAAGATGGGCAACCAGAACTTTTCTTTCGCCTTCACTCAGAGGTGAATCATCCAGAATCCGCTTTTCAAATTGCTTGTGGCTCATGCTGCCTCCCTTCTTTTTGGGAAATTGAAATATTGTCTGAATTCCATTGTTCAGCCATGTGTTGCCTGGCGCGGTGTAATCTGCTCTTGACGGCACTTTTTGAGATGTCGAGAGCTTCGCTGATCTCTTCTTCCGAAAAATCATACCAGTAGCGCAAGATCAGTGCCATTCTATCCTTCATTGGTAATTGTGCAAGATGTTTTTGTACCAATTCGGATTGCTCATTGGTGGCAACCACGCTTTCAGGGTCCGGAGCATCATCCATTATGCCAAATTCCATGATCTCATCCAGGTCAATGGCGATCAAGCGCCGTTTGCGCTGCTGGTCAATGCAATAGTGTGCGGCGATGGATAACAACCAGGTGGCAAAAGGGCGGCTGGGGTCATAGCGATGGATATACTGGTAGGCACGGATGAAAGACTCTTGCGCGGCATCCTCTGCTTCCTGAGGTGTTCCCAGCATGCGGTAGCAGAGATTAAATACATGGTTCTGATAATGATCCACGATATCCGTAAAGGCATCTTCATTACCATCCAGTACCTGTCGAATGCAATCTGCTTCCACGAAGCCGGTTTCCAAGGGTTGCTCCAGATTTTCTTTTTTCATAAGAATATACGATTTCCCGTGAGAAAGGTTGCACGCAAATTCTAAAATATCTATTATCCCTGAAAATAATCCATGTGGATGATAACTTGTTGAAATTTAACCAGTACTATTGTACTATTCAAAAAGAAAGGTTTGGTTAAGGACGGCAGATCCATGTGGAAAAAATATTTCCAAAATGATCCTCTACCTGCTTTGTTGAGCGCTGAGGATATCGGTTTGCGATATCATATCGAAAATGATCTACTGGGAGAGAGAATACAAACCTTAACGGATATATGGGATAGCCCGGTAGTTACCAAGATCATTGAAAAACAATCAGAAAAGGGATGTTGGCTCTATACAGGGAAACGACCGGGTGAAGAGTTTGGAGAGAACTATGAACTGGTAGAAACCTGGAAGATGCTGCGGATTTTAATTGGAAAATACGCACTGCGTCGCGAACATCCTGCCATGCAACGAGCGGCAGAATTCTTGTTTGCTTGCCAGAGTGACGAGGGGGATATACGTGGAATTTTGAGCAACCAGTACATTCCCTATTACAATGGCATGCTGCTGGAGCTATTGATCAAGGCGGGTTATGAAAATGACAGGCAGTTAAAACGTGCTATGGATTGGTTGCTTTCCATGCGGCAAACCGATGGAGGTTGGATCATTCCCCTCAATATGTTCAAGCAAAATGAGTATTACAAGCTGGCAATGGGCAAACCGATTAAACCCGACCGGAGTTTGCCTTCATCGCATATGGCAACCGGCATGGCGATACGTCCCTTTTGCATCCACCCGGCTTATTGTGATCTGCCGGAAGTGAAAAGGGCAGGTGATTTGCTGGCAGAGCGCCTGTTCCAAAAAGATCGGCACAGCTTCCGCCAGGCAGCCGATTACTGGTACAAATTACAATACCCGTTTTGGTGGACCAACTTGCTGTCTGTTATGGATTGTCTGGCAAGGCTTGGTTTTTCTGCGGAGCATGTGAAAGTTCGTAAGGGGCTGAAATGGTTCCGGGATAACCAACGCCCTGATGGCACCTGGCACTCCAGTTATGAGGGCAGGACAGCAGAGGCTGACCTATGGGTGAGTTATGCGGTCTGTAGGATGTTCAAGTCTTTTCTTGGATGAAAGATCACCAGATGCCGGGAAAAAGGCGGAAACGCACTTTTTGAGCATAGGCAGGATATCCGTCCAGTTCTTTTTGAAGGGTTTTGTCCTCCAAATTGGTGCGGGCGATGATCAGCGAGACGGTTAGCAGGGTGGGGAGCAGCACCCAGCGCGAGTCCAGCATGCCAAAAGAAGCAAGATAATACAGAATGCCACCGGCATAACCGGGGTGACGAATGATGGCATAGGGACCTCGTTGCATTACCTGTTGACCGCGTTCGGATTGAATGCGCACGGTAGAGGAAAAGAAGGGATTGGCGCGCATGGCTGTGATGACCAGGAATTCCATAAATAGCATCACCACGCAACCCAGTGCTAACCATGCCGGCGCGAGGTCGCTCCACCCGTAACGTTCATCCAGAGCTGCCACTACCAAGACCAGGTAACCACCTAGAGCATACAGTGGGAGGATGATATTATCCCAGGATTTGGTATCACTGTGTCGGGTACCTCGTTCATTGTAAAGCTGGGGATCCTCTCTGACCACCGTAAGGTGTACCAGGATGATGGATCCCAGGGCGAAAAAGAAATATAACCAGGCATTCTGCCATCTCCAGTTCCCCGAGATGAGGAAGAGGATCAACGCCATGACGACACGGGAAATATATTCCCGTACGATCATCAAGCGCCCCTGTTTATTGAGCGCCAGCCAGGTTTGCTGAATAGAGTTTCTTTTTATTCTTTTCTCCTCACGATCGATATGTTCTATATTTAAGCTACCTTTATCCAATCCATATATTGGGTTCGAAGATGCACATACGGTTTGACCAGGCGGAGTTCGATATCTTCCATTAGGAGACTTTTTATTTCGATAGACTAGAAAACCACTTCTTCCTTGCCTGCCAATTTATCCTGAATGTGCGCGAGGACGGTATCGAGATGTTTTTTCTTGTGCACAAAATCCATATCCGCAGTATGGATGGTGAGCACCGGACACAGATCAAAGGATTGCATCCATTCATCATAAAAAGATTCCAGCAGAGCCAGGTAATCGGCGGTGATGCTGCTCTCCATGTCACGCCCGCGCTGGTGGATGCGTTCCATCAGCACCGTGCCGGGGCAGTGCAAATAGATCAGCAGGTCCGGCACCGGCAGGGTATCGACCACCAGGTTGAAAAGCTGCAGGTAGGTCTGGTAGTCGAGTTCGGTCAAGTTGCCCATGCGGTTGAGCGCGCGGCAGAAGATGTAGGCATCCTCATAGATGCTGCGATCGATGATGGCAGAGCGGGGATCATCCGCCATCTCCTGGTGTTGTTTGGCGCGATGCCCCAGGAAATAAACCTGCAAATGAAAAGACCAGGTGCGCATATCCTTGTAAAAATTGGGCAGATATGGATTGTTGACCACCGATTCATAAGCGGTGCGCCACCCCAACTGTTGTCCGATGCGTTCGGTGAGAGAAGTCTTGCCCGAACCGATGTTGCCTGCCACCAGGATCAATTTCTTTGCCATGACCACCTCCGATAGAATTTATTTATTGTTATGATGGCTTATTGTTTTTTAACAATGATCTCTTTTTTCTTCAATTCCCTTTTCTCAGCGTACATTATCTCATCTGCATCCTTGATCCATTTGTCGATATCTCCATTCTCTGTTGGCTCGTATTCCACGATCCCATGGCTGGCACTTACCCGATAGCGCCGGTTTTCGGTTAGATTGATCTTTTCAAATGCAGTCAGGATTCTTCCCCAGACAGCTTCTGCCATTTCTTGCGATACATTAGAGAAAACGATGAGGAATTCATCTCCTCCCATCCTGATGATGAAATCACTTTCACGGATGGTTTGCTTGATAACATTCACAACGGTCATGATCAATTCGTCACCGGCATCATGTCCGAGCACATCATTCACCGTTTTAAGCCCGTTGATATCTACAAAACACAAACAGATCCCCGTTTTACGGCGATCATCCTTCACAAGCATTTTGGTGAGCAAATCCAGCCCTGCTCTGCGGTTAAACGTGCCTGTGAGGGCGTCATATTCAGAAAAGAATTTTATTTGAAAATAAGATTGACGGACTATGGCTATCGAAAAACTCCCTAAAAATGAAACAACCAGGATGATGAAGAAATTAGGAATATTTGCGTTTATTATCCTTTTTATTCTACTGATCAAATCCGTTTTAAAGATATCCCCCACTTTATTATCAGAACTTATAAGAGAGACAATTCTAAATTCATTTTCATCTGGAAAAATGCCCTGATCGTTTATCAAATGCTCGTTGTCTAAAGACTCTTTTAGATCGATGGTTTTATATGTATAAAAGCCAGCTTCTGTAATAAAAGAATGATCGGGTGCTTGCATTTCCTGCCAGGTGGCTGGATATGATTCTTTAAAGTTAATTTCTTGCTTGTCATCGAACATAAAGGACCAATTTTGCTCAGGATCGTCACTATAGATCCAATAACTATCGGGGTTCAACAAAAATATTTGTCCTTCGCTGTAATTGGCGATGGTTTCAAATTCATTTAAGAAATTGTCAGCAAGATAATTTAATATGAGGATACCGAAAAATTGATCATTCTCACTAAAAATCGGTGTAGAAAGACGGATCGTAGGTTTTATGGGAATCTCGATCACCCCATTTTCCATATTAAGGTCGATCCTCGAAATTAAAATTTGTCCTTTATTCAATTGTGCCGTTTCGGTGAAATAATAACGATCTTTTTTGTTCTGTAGTGCAGCTTGATCTACAATATAGGTCTCATCTTCTGAATAATTGATGCGTATTTTCTCGATGCCATCGGCATCAATAAAGCGCACCTGATCGTAGAGTCCCTTGTATTCGGAATAAATTCTCCATTCTTCTGCGATTCCCTGTATATCAGACTCTGAAAGGAGCCTGGGCAAATACGCTTCGGCCATAAAATGAAGATCGTTAATCCTTTTCCCCAAGTCAGACGCAATTATTTTTGACTCATAATCCAATAATCCGTTTTCGAATCTTTCGATTTCGTCCATTTTTGTCTTTTCTACTTGCATGCCGGCTATAAATAATCGAAAAAATGCGATGGAGAATAGAATTAAAAAGAGGACCGGAAAAGATTTAAGAATATTTTTTGTATTAACCAATGGTTTCTTTTTGAGGCTCATCAATTCAAACCTTGATATTCATCCTATGTGCTTTTCCATTATACGGATATATGGGAAAAATTTACAATTATCAAAACAACTCTATGCCCTGCGGAATAAGTAGGACTGGCGTCAAGAATAAAAGAACCCCGGTTTATTTTTGACAAAGACAGAAAAGAGGATGCCCTTTTTCTGTCTTTGTCATTTGCGAATTTAAATTACCCACGTGCTTTAAAGCATGAATATTAGCACTCACTATACCCGCAGGCATAGCATTTACGGCAGCCTTCTTCATTGACGAGGGTAGCCTGTCCGCATTCAGGGCACAGGTCGCCGATCTTGAGAGCGAACTGATCTTCGTGAGGTTTTTCTACACTTTCAACCGGCTTATTTTCGGGTGCTTTGGTGTTGTTCAGCAAGTCATCCAGACGCATGGGTTCTTCCAATGCATTGCGTTCGGTGCGCTGTTCCATATATTCCGTTAGAACCTGGGCAACCCCATCGGGTAGGGAACGTACGCGATTAGGACCAAACCCGAGTGGGCGACCACCGCCCAATCCGGATAATTGGCGCCAGATCTCTTGCAGGCGCTGGCTGGGCTCAATGGGAGATGAAAGACGCAGCACATATGAGATAAGGCGTGCGATGGCTTCCGAATCGGCTGCCACGTCTGAGCCAGCCTTGGCGGTGTTGATGAAGACCTCGAAGGGCTGGTTGTAGCCATTCTCATTGATGGTGACAAAGGTTTTACCGACAGGAGTCTTAATGCCGTAGGTCATACCCGACAGGAAGCGCGGGCGCGGTTTTTTGGGCTCGCTCCACAGGTTAGGCTGGTCGTAATCATTTTCGGAAAGCCAGATGGGTGTGAAAGGATCGCTGGCAGGCTCTACCATTTCACGCACATCGGTCTGTTTCTGGCTGCGGGTAGCGGCAGTCTCAAGGACTACCCGTTCACGGGAACCGGTGACGTAGACGGTCATCCCTTTGCAGCCCAATTCCCACGCCAGTGCAAAGGCAGCGGCAATTTCATCCTCGCGCGCGCTGCCGGGGAAATTAATGGTCTTGGAAATGCTGTTATCCACAAATGCCTGCAGCGCGGCTTGCATGCGCACATGTTCCTCACCACTGATATCCTGAGAGACCACGAACACATTGCGGATATATTCGGGTAACAGATCGATGTGCTGGCAGGTCCCTTCTTCCAGGATCTGGTCAATAACTTGCTGGCGTTCCTGTTCGCTCAAATCGCTTTCGTCCAGTGCCTTCTGCATAAAAGGGCTGAGGTAAGTGAGTTCCAGATCGTTACCACCATCATCCACATGACGAATGTATGCCAGTGCAAAGACCGGTTCACAGCCATACCCCTCACAACCTGCCACGGTGGAGATAGTGCCGGTGGGGGCAATGGTGGTGAGCGCCGCATTGCGGATGCCATGCAACCGGATGGCGGAAAGGATATCTTCCCAGTCCAATGCAGGACGTCCCCAATCGTGAGCATATTCCACCAGCGACTGAGGTGGTTCCCAGGTTACATTCTGGGGATCATAGATACTGCCCTTGATGGCAGGGAAGGGGGAGAATTCCGCAGCCAGTTCAATGCTGGTGAGCATGGCATGATAACGAATGAATTCCATGATCTGCGAGGCAAATTCTTGTCCTTCTTCGGAACCATAACGGATACCGCAATGATACATGAGATCAGCCAACCCCATAAAACCCAACCCAAGACGGCGGGCGCGCAGGGCATTATCCCGCAGTTGAGGTACGGCAGGAACATACTTATTGGCGTCCACCACATCATCCAGGAAGCGAATTGCCAGAACCACGCTCTGGCGGATGCTCTCCCAATCCACCGTGCCGTCCGGTCCGAGATGACGAGAGAGGTTGATGGAGCCCAGACAGCAGTTCTCATATGGTCCCAGCCATTGTTCCCCACAGGGATTGGTGGCTTGCAAACTATAGAGATGCGGGACGGGATTGGTGCGGTTGGCGGCATCCAGAAACAACATACCCGGTTCACCGTTATGATGAGCCTGGCGTACGATTAGCTCAAACAATGAGCGAGCGCGGACCACTTTGTGGGTGATGATGGGAATACCGGCTGCTTCCGCTTCTTCCAAAGTACCATCAAAATCATGGTAAAGAGGGTGGTGGACGTCCGGGAAACGCAATTCCCAGGCTTCATCATTCTCAACTGCCCGCATGAACTCATCGGTGATACCGACCGAGATATTGAAATTGGTGATGGCATTTTCGTGGGTCTTACAGGTGATGAAGGTCTCCACATCAGGGTGATCCACCCGCAGCACTGCCATATTGGCGCCACGGCGGGTGCCACCCTGAGCTACCTCGCCAAAGGCATGATCAAAAACACGCATGAAACCGATCGGTCCGGTAGCTTTTCCGGCAGAAGAATTCACCAGGGCACCGGAGGGACGCAAAGTTGAGAAGGAGAAACCATTGCCACCTCCAGTCTGTTGGATAAGAGCGGCATCACGCAAGGTTTGGAAGATGCCGCTGGATTTTTTGCCCATATCATCACTGATGGGAAGGACAAAACAGGCGGCTAGTTGCCCCAGGGGTGTACCCGCGCCGGTGAAAGTGGGGGAGTTGGGCAGGAATTTCAGACTGACCAGCATTTTATAAAATTGGATCGCCGTTTCACGGATGGATTCGGTATCTTTCTCCTCCACAGAAGCGATGCTGTATGCCACCCGCCAGAAAGTCTCTTCGGGGGTTTCGACCAATTGACCATCTTCCCCCTTGCGCACATAGCGCTTGCTGAAAACTTGATAACTATTATCATTTAGTTCCACTTTGGGCAGCCCGAGCGGCAGTTCAACGGCAGGCTGGAATTCATGAGGCGGCTGGTTGGTGGAAGTGGTGGACATCTTTATTCTCCTTTTTTTTCTAATAAACGATCGATCTCATCGCGCAAAGCGTTCAAATTTCCTAATGGCAGGTAAACGCTGGCGAAACGAATATAAGCAACATCATCAAGCTCTCGCAGACCATCGATGACCATATCCCCAATGATCTTGGAAGGAATCTCAAGTTTCGTCATATGCTGTAACTCGGCTTCGATCTCGCCAGCCAGACGGTCGATCTCTTCGGCGGGTACGGGTCTTTTGGTGCATGCCAGACGGATTCCCTCGATCAGTTTCTCTTTGTCGAACTCTTCTCGGGTGTTATCGCGTTTGATGATCAGGGGGGTGGAAAGGACGGGGCGTTCATAAGTGCTGAAGCGTTGGTTGCAGTCTTCACAAACCCTTCTTCTGCGGATGCCCCCTTTGGCGTCGTGGGTTGTGTCAATAACTCTTGTGTTTTCACTCTCGCAATGAGGGCAACGCATAGACTGCTCCTTCTGTTAATATGTAAGACCCCTGTGTTCACTACGGCGGATTAGAACTTCAATGAAGAATCCCCTATATGTAGGGGATTGTTGAAGGGGAATGGTTATCAGTGGGGTCATTCTAGCATAAAAAAAAAGGAGAAACAAGTAAGCGGCATTAGAGAAATCTTAAAGAATGACGATTTTTAACTTTAGAGGGAAAGGGGCGGAATGCAGGCGGGATTCCAGGGAGATTTTGAGAGTGGGGTATGGACCGGGTGAAAGCCCATACCCCTTACAAAGGAGAAAAAGGATTCCCGTTAGTGCGGGTTAATCGTTGTTACGGTTCCTGATAAAGGCAGGAACGTCTATCTCATCGGTGTTATAAACACGCGGCTGAAAATCATAGTTATGCTGTGGGGGTTCAGGATTCTCTCTGACCGAACGCTCCTTGTTATAGATATTGTCATTAAACTTTTTCTCAGGGATGGTATGAATAGGGCGCATCCGTGAGCGCATGCCCGCCTGATCGAACCCGGTGGCGATAACGGTGATACGAATTTCATCACCCATACTTGGGTCTATCACAGCACCGAAGATCAGGTTCACATCGGGGTGCGCGGTCTCACGAATGATAGCGGCTGCTTCATTGACCTCAAAGAGGGTCAGGTCTGAACCGCCGGTGACATTGAAGAGGATACCGCGGGCGCCATCGATGGTGATATCGAGCAGGTTGCTTGAAATAGCTTTTTCCGCCGCTTCCCGCGCGCGATTTTCACCGCTGCCATGCCCGACTGCCATTAAAGCAGCACCGCCTTCTGACATGATGGTACGCACATCTGCGAAATCCAGGTTGATCAGGCCAGGTACGGTGATGAGCTCTGAAATACCTTGAATACCCTGGCGCAACACATCATCGGCAGCCGAAAAGGCATCCTGCAGTGAAGCGCGCTTGTCGACGATCTGCAACAGACGGTCGTTGGGGATGACGATCAGCGTATCGGCTTGCTCCTTAAGTTGGGAAATACCCATCTCAGCAGACTGCATGCGGTGAGCGCCCTCAAAGGTAAAGGGTTTGGTGACCACACCAATGGTCAGTGCACCAACCTCTTTGGCAATCTGGGCGATGATGGGTGCCGCACCGGTGCCGGTGCCGCCCCCCATACCGGCAGTCACGAAGACCATATCGCTGCCCTTGAGCACCTGATAGAGATCTTCAGAAGATTCTTCGGCTGCCTTGCGACCCATTTCGGGTACACCACCGGCTCCTCTGCCGCGAGTGACCTTTTCACCAATGCGCACACGGGTCGCAGCCTGAGAATAGACCAACGCCTGTCCATCCGTGTTGACTGCAATGAATTCGATCCCCTGCATTCCTTCGGTGATCATGCGGTTCACAGCGTTGCAACCACCGCCACCTACTCCTATTACCTTGATACGAGCAAATGATTCTCCCTGTGGATATGAATTTGCTTCCATTTTTTCTCCTCCGATCTGCATCTTTTCTCCTTGCTTTCCATTCTTATTGCGGCAAAAACCGCTTCACAAATTCTTTCACGCGCTCCCATATTCCGATGGGTGGTAAGCCACGCGTGCGGGTCGACTTTTTGGCGGCGTGGGTGAGGATGCCTGCCCATTCGAGCAGTCCCACGCTGGTGGAATAAGCCGGTGAGTACAACTGGTCCACCAACCCTTCCAGGTCATCGGGTTGTGCAACCCGAACTGGCAAACCCAGAACATCGCTTGCCAGATCACGAATGCCGGGCAATAAACTGGAGCCACCGGTGAGCACCACGCCGGCAGGTAACAGCCCGTCATACCCTGAACGCTTGATCTCTTGCAGTACGAACTGGAATATCTCTTCTGCGCGAGCTTCGATGATATAAGCCAGATCTGCCCTTCTGAATTCCGTCGGCACTTCTTCGCCAAAGGAGCGGATACTAAAGGTCTCCTGTGTGCTGACCGCTGCTTCTTTAGCACTCCCGTAGGTGATCTTGATCTTTTCCGCATCCGGCAGGGAAAGACGCAGCCCATGTGCGATATCGGAAGTGATCAGGTCTCCACCTACTGAAATGACGGTGGTGTGCCAGACGTTGTTGTTGATATAGACTGCCAGATCGGTGGTGCCCCCACCGATGTCACAAACCATCACGCCCAACTGTCTTTCCGTTTCTGTCAGAACTACTTCAGCCGAAGCGAGCGGGTTGAGCACAAAAGCTTTGACCTTGACCCCGGCAGTTTCAGCACATTTCCGAATGTTTTCCACGGATGCCGCGGAGGCGGTGATGATATGGGTTTCAACCTCCAGACGATATCCGTGCATGCCAATGGGCTGGCTGATACCGTCCTGACCATCCACGGTGAAACCACGTTGAATGACATGCAGCACCTCCCGGTTATGCGGAATGGCGACCACCTGCGCAGCTTCCAATGCACGGTTGATATCCACCTGCGAAACTACCCCATTGGTGATACCGACCGCCCCACGACTGTTGATAGATGAAACATGGGATCCGGCGATGCTGACCAGTGCGGAGGTGATCTCGTACCCTGAAGAACGCTGAGCTTTTTCAATGGATTTTGCGATGGCATTGATGGTTTTCTGGAGATCATTGATCATGCCCTTGCGCATGCCCTGATTGGGTTCAATACCCACACCCAGAATGCGAAAAGTTTCATCCTCTTCCACATGAGCGATGAGGGTACAGATCTTGGTTGTGCCGATATCGATGCCTACAATAATCTCTTCATCCATAGTGTTAATCCTGCCGGTAATAAGGTGCATTGATGTGCTCAACGCTGATCAGAGTAGGGATAATTTGCTCATCGATCATCGTTTTCACAATTTCATCCAGCATGCTCATCTTGGCTGCGATTTCTTTCAGGTCGGTTCCCACATAAGCCTGGAATCCGCGTGGGTCGTTCCAGCCCAATCCCCTGCGGGTATCATAAAGAATGATGCCCTGTTCTGGGAGCAGTTGATTGAGCTCATGAATTGCCTGATAAGTGACCGGGTCAATGCGCTGATAAACCTTGAATAAAGCTAAAGTATCGTTCTCTCCTTTCATGATGACCGTCTTGCGCAGCCGCTTTTCACCCTGCAAGATAATGCGATCTTCAGGGATATAAAATGGGGGCTGATCGTCTGCATCGATCTGCAGCGCTATCTGTGCTTCACCACGGATGGGCAGAAGATATCCCTGCGGGTCGATCCATAATTGCCTGCCCTGATAATTCCAGATCAGGGTAGGCTCTCTTTCCTGTACCTGAATGGTCATTTGGGTTGGAATGGTGAGCGAAACCTGCACCTCATACAGATCCGGGAAGTTATCAGTGATAGCTTGTTCAAATTCCAGAGGTGAAAGCAGGAAAATACGGCGCTGGTTAAGGTCCAACACCTGCGCTACTTCTTCTTTGGTGACGCGCTGTATGCCCTCGATCTCGAAATCTGATACACGATAGTCAGGGGAACGCCAGGCACTGAAGAGGAAAATGCCGCTCAGGATCGCCACCAGTGCACTCAGGTAGCGCCAGCTCAGATGCACTTTCGGGGCAGTGTATTCCTTCTGGTCATAGGCGATATGTGCCAAAGGATTTTGTTCGCTGGCAGGGGTATGCAAACCACGCTGGTTGTGGGCATAGCTCTCGGCAGCTGGACGCGCAGCCATATGTTCGGCGCGTTCATCCACCGTATGGAGCCATTCACTCTGTTTCTCGAGACGTTGTTGACGGATCTGATCTGACCGTCTACCTTGTCCGGCGCGGTTGTGCTTTTTCATTATTCTTTCGAAAACTTCCTTTCGCTACGATCGCGTTCTGCCTTGCGTTCAAAAGCCAGGTTGATCAATTCATCCACCAGATCGCCATATTTCAGCCCGCTGGCTTCCCATAATTTGGGATACATACTGATCTTGGTAAAACCGGGGATGGTATTTACCTCGTTCATGAAGATCTGGTTGGTTTTGCCGTCCACCAGGAAATCCACACGTGCCATGCCGGCGCAGTCAATCGCTTTGTAAGTACGGATGGCGATCTCCTGCATTTTTGTGATCGTCTCCTGTGGTAATGGGGCAGGGATGATCAGTTCAGAGCGGTCATCATAGTATTTGGCATTGTAACTATAGAACTCATCGGCAGGTCTGATCTCGCCGGGAATGGAAGCGCGCGGGAATTCATTGCCCAATACGCTGATCTCGATCTCGCGGGCATTTTCCACACCGCGTTCGATGAGGATACGGCGATCAAAGCGGCAGGCTTCCAGGATACCTTCCATCAGGTCGGAGCGGTTCTTGCATTTGGTGATGCCCACTGAGGAACCCAGGTTGGCTGGTTTGATGAAGAATGGATAAGGACCAAGCCCTTCCGCCTCTCCGATCAGATTTTGCAGATCTTTTTCCGCGTGCTGGCGACTGGCAATGACCCAATCTACTACCGGAATGTCATTGGCACGCATGACATCTTTGAAAAGTGCTTTATCCATCCCTACCGACGAGCCGAGCACCCCGGCACCCACATAAGCGATGTCTGCCATCTCAAGGAAACCCTGCAGGGTTCCATCTTCTCCAAAGGTACCGTGCAGAACGGGGAAGATCACATCCAGTTCAGAAAGGGCTTCGATCTTTTTATCCTGGTGTTTGTAAAGGATGGTTTGACCGGGTTCGGGTACCAACAAAACGCGGGAGAGACCGTCCAGCGTACCATCCTGGAATTTCTGCCAGGTATTCTCTCCGCTCCACCATTGTCCTTCATGCGTAATGCCAATCTCGGTGATCTCGTATTTGTTCGGATCGAGCACGGATAATACCGATTTGGATGACATGAGCGAAACCTCATGCTCCCCAGAGCGTCCCCCAACCAATATACCGATGCGAATCTTGTTCATGCGTTCTCCTGTACTGTTTGGTATCGTGCAAATTCCTGTACGGTCTGGGCATCCCAATCACCGATGAGTTCGATTTCCGGATGCAGGAAAATGCCATATTTTTGATGGACTTTATTCTCAATGGTCTGGATCAAATACCAGATATCCTGGGCGCTGCCGTTAGAAGAATTAATGATGAAATTACCGTGCTGAGAACTGATCTCGGCCCCACCGTGGGTAATCCCTTTCAATCCAACGGATTCGATCAGCCTGCCGGCTTTTTCCTCCGGCGGATTGCGGAAAATGGAACCCATGCTGGGACCGGGTGGCTGATTTTTCAATCTGCGCTGCCGGTATGTTTCTACTTTCATTTCGCTTTCCTCGCGGTCGCCGGGGCAAACTGAGAAATCAGCGGTAAGGGCAACAAATGGTTCTTCTGCGCGTTTCAGGATGCTGGAGCGATATTCGAATGCCATATCTTGATTGGTATATATGCTTTTCCCTTTATAACGGTGCAAGATCTCTGCCTGCATGAAATTGTGAGAGGTCTCTTTTCCGAAGCAACCGGCGTTACCAAAGACGGCTCCACCCACAGTGCCGGGCAGAGTAGCTGCCCATTCCAGCCCGGCTAAATGGCGGTTGATGGCTAACCGCGCAACCTTGCTCATCAATGCTCCGGATTCGGCATGCACACAAAAACCATCATCGCTCTCGTGGATGCTGATATTGTGGGCATGGTTGATGACGACAACCCCGCGCACCCCCCGGTCGCTGACCAGAATATTGGAACCACCGCCTAATATCAGGATGGGGAGGTCCAATTCCCAAACAATCTTGGTGAATCTTTCCAACTCATCGGCATCGTAAACGATGAGCAGGGCATCGGCGATGCCCCCGGCTCGAATGGTGGTGTAATTCTTCAACCGCACGTTTTCTTGCAGCCGGGTAGCAAATTTCTCGCGTAGCGCACTTAATTGAGAATCAAGCATTCTTCCTCCTTGGTTGGGGAGCGCTTGATAACGCTGCTGCTAAGTCCTGATTGATTTGATTGGCATCTCCGGCGGATAGTACCAAAACCACATCACCGCTCTTCAATTCCTGCAGCAGGTAAGCAGTGACATCGGACAACGAAGCGATGAAGTGCACGTCGGGATGATGAATTTGAGAAGCGATCAGCTTTGAGGAATAGTCCTGAGGCTTTTCCCTTGCGGCGTAAATCTCGGTGACAATGACCATATCGCTCTCTGTAAAAGCATCCAGATAATCATTGAATAATTGGCGAGTGCGGCTGTAGGTGTGGGGTTGCCATATGGTAATAAGCCGGTGATGCGGAAAACGTGCACGTGCAGCCTGTACCGTAGAGTGAATCTCGGTGGGATGATGCCCATAATCGTCGATCAATGTGATCCCCTGGAAGGCCCCCAGAATATCAAAGCGGCGACCGGTTCCGGAAAAGTGCATCAAAGCCTGTGAGGCAAGTTTAAGGGATAAACTCATGTTCGACAGCAGAGCTAAGACCGCACCTGCATTCAATGCGTTGTGATTTCCGGGAATGCTCATCTTTTCATAAATGGCTGTACCGTTTGGAAAATACATATCGAAGCAAACCCCGCTATAAGGTTCGTGATGGACATTGGCTATTTGATACTGGGCGCTGGAATTGGTGCCGTAATATTTAACCGTGATATATCTCTCCGCCCAATTTCCAATAGCGTAAGCAGATGGATTATCGGCACAGACCAGTAAAAGCCCGTCAGCCGGCATACGCCGAATCAATTTTCGAAATGCCTCCTGGTACTCTTCTTGTGTGGGATAACAGTCAGGATGGTCATGCTCTACATTCGTGAGTATCAGATAGGCAGGTGTAAGCCCCAGAAACATGGAATCATATTCATCGGCTTCGATGACAAAATGTTTCCCGCGCCCGGCATGCGCATTGCTATGGAGATCTTTCGAGGTTCCCCCGATAATGTACGAAGGATCCAACCCTAATTGTTCAAGGACCCAGGCGATCATCGCCGTGGTGGTAGTCTTGCCGTGGGTTCCGGCGACCGCGATCACCTGAAACCCTGCGGTGAGCTGCTGCAGGAAATCGATACGTTTATAAACCGGGATGCCCTGTGCCCGGGCTTCTGTAACCTCAACATTGTCGTCCCCGATAGCGGAAGAACGGATCACGATATCGGCACCCGTAACCTGTTCAGCACGGTGCCCTTCATAAACCACGGCACCCAATTGCTGTACTTCCAGGGCAAGCGGGGAGAGGATCATATCAGAGCCACTGACGGTATTACCCTGTTCCAGCAATACCCGTGCAATGGCTGAAAGCCCTGTACCACCGATACCGATAAAGTGATAATGTTTTTTCATATAAATAACACCAAAACAAATACAAATGCTATTGCCACCGCATAATAAATGGTGGGAGATATCAGCCAGGTGGGCGGCAGGTATGGGATCAGACTGATGGCGGCATCTCCGGCGGGGGTACCTGCGATGGGTGGGATGAGGATGGCAAAAGGATAACTGGCATCTGCCAGGAAATACCAAATGCTGCCGTAGATCAGATAGCCGTTGATACCACCGATGATCAATCCCAACAGAATATCCTGCAGACGACCGCGCGCGAAACGCTCATCACCTGAAAAACGGGGGATGTTGGGGGTTTGATAACCGAAAAAGATCAGAATAATGAAGATGATGATGCGCATCCAAACCTGTGAGGTGACCGGATTGGCTGCCAGATAACCCTGTACAAACGGGACGTATTCTTCCAACACCGTGATGGCAAAAATGCCCATCACCGCGCTGAAGGTGACCAGGATCTCCTTGGTCCAGCCCCGGATGGCGCCGATCAAGGCGAATAGGATGATAAATACCCAGAAAAGAACGCCGAGACTAATCATGAATTTGTGCTCCTTTCTGCTGCTTGGTCTCGTATAAATTACGAATGATATTGGCAACGGTTTGTGCTGCATCAGGGGTAGCCTGTGCGCGCATAGCTGCCTTCATCTTCTCAAGTTGGTCAGGATGTGCGAGCAGCTTGGAGATGGTCTCGCGCAGCATGCCGGGTAGTTCTTCATCGCGCATGATCAGAGCACCGCCCGCTTTAACTAGATGTTCCGCGTTGGTCTTTTGGTACCGCCAGGCATACGGATAGGGTACCAGGATGGCAGGTAAGCTGAAATAAGGCAATTCTCCCAAGGTGGAAGCGCCTGCACGACAAACCACCAGGTCAGCCGCCGCCAGGGCAGCCCCCATGTTCTCATGCAGATACGGGAAGGGATGATAGCGCTCACCAAGCGAATTATCCAGTCCCTGGACAAAAGCACTGGTTTCCTCCCAATGATCGGTTCCACTGATGTGTACAACCTGCGCTTTTTGTAGCAGAGCGGGCAGGCAGGGGAAGAGAGCCTGGTTGATGGAACGCGCGCCTTGGCTGCCCCCAAATACCAGCAAGACGGGCAGATCAGCTGACAAATTGAATTCTTTCTGCGCCGCTTCTCTTGTCCAGCGGGTTACTTCTTCGCGTAAAGGATACCCGCTCGCAATAACATTTTTATGCGAGGGTATAAATCTCTCTGATTCTGTGGTGCTGGTGAGCACCTGGTCAGCAGAGCGGATCAATACTTTCAATGCCAAGCCCGGTTCGATATCGGGGATGAAGACGATCTGCGGGGTGTTCTTGGCTGCCAGTGCAACCGGAACGGAAAGGTAGCCACCGGTTGAAAAGAAGATATCCGGCTGGAAATCTGCAATGATGTGGCGTGCCTGTCGATAACCCCTCCACAACTGACGTAAATTGCCCGGCAGGCGAGCAAGTCCCACACCATGCAAGCCGGCAGCAGAGATGGTTTTAAAGGGAATGTCGAGGCGGGAGATCAATTCATTTTCCATGCCGCCTTCGCTTCCGACCCACAAGATATCCAGCGGGTCTTTTCTAAGCGTTTGAAGAACGGCGAGTGCGGGGTAGATTCCGCCGCCCGTCATCCCTGCGCAAATCAACAACTTCATCCAGGGGTCTCCCTTCTTCCGTATTTTTTTGTACTGCTGTTGCTCTGGATACATTCAGGATGAATCCCACGCCAGCCAGTACGGTGACCATGTTAGAACCACCGGCGCTGATGAAAGGCAGGGCATTGCCTGCCATGGGCAGAATATTGGCCATGACGCTGATGTTGATGGCTGCCTCCAAAAAGATCCAAATGGTGATACCGGCAGCCAGCAGTTTGCCCAGCAGGTCGGGTGCTTGATTGGCGATGTACAATCCTCTCCACAGGAAGAACAAGAAGAGCAGCACTACCAGCGACGAACCAAAAATGCCCAATTCTTCCGCGATGACGGCAAAAATGGAGTCGGTGGGGGCTACCGGTAAGCCGGTGAACTTGGTCGTAGCGTGCCCAATTCCAACCCCCCAGAAACCGCCTTTGACAATGGCTTCAATGGAGCGCTGAGTGTGATAGGAGGCATTCTGCGGATCTTGCAATCCGCTCACGAATTCACTAACCCGTTGGTGACCGGTGGGATAGATGAAGATGAACACTGAACCCAATACCAGCGCAACCACCATCACGATGATAATCTGACGCACATTTCCACCACCGATATAGAACATGATGCCACCCATCAACACCACGGTAAGCACCGCAGAGAAGTCAGGCTGTGCCATGATCAGCCCTGCCACTACCGCGAGGATCCCGATGAGAGGGAACAATCCCAATTTCAACGAATCGAGCACTTCTTGTTTTGCGTATAGCCAGAAAGCCAGATAGATCACAACGGCGAGCTTGGCAAATTCTGAGGGTTGGATGGACCCCTGGAACAGGGCACGCCGGGCGCCCAGACGGGTCTCGCCGTAAACGAAGGACACCAGCACCAATAGAAAGATCACTACCGCCATCATGGGGAACAGCAGTTTCTTGAAACGGTGGTAATCAATGGCATAAATGATCGATGCACCCACACAACCGATGATGACGAACTGTACCTGCCGGTTGAAGAGGTAATAGGGGCTCTCGCCCAGGGTAGTGACTGAGTATTCCCATCCGGCGGAATAGACCATCAACAGACCGATCGCCAGCAGCGCCAGCACGCATACCAGGAATGGAACATCAATTCCCAGATGCAGCCCGCGTTCTTTCTTCTTGCTTCCTGTCGATGGGCGGTTCATGCGAATGACTCCACGATCTGCTTGAACAAATCTCCTCTTTCTTCAAAATCTTTATAGGCATCGTAGCTGGTACAACCCGGGGAGAGCAGTACGACATCGCCTTTTTTCACTATGTTTGCAACAGCCTGTACCGCCTCAGGCATGGAGGCGTATTTTTCCAGGGTATAGGGCAATTGTCCCTGTTCATAACCGGTCAATATATTCTCGATCATGTCGGCTGCTTCACCGAATAAAACAATGTGCCGTGCACGTTGATGTATTTCGGCGGCTAATTCCTCCCAGGGTAATTTCTTGTCGCGCCCACCCAGCAGCAATACCAGCGGCTGCTCGAAAGAATGAATGGCAGCCATGGTGCGTTCGGGGGCAGTGGCGATCGAGTCGTTATACCAATCCGCACCGTGCCAGCGACGCACGAATTCAAGACGGTGAGGAATACCCTTGACCCGGTCGATACCCGCCCGGATCGTTTCGGACGGAAAACCGGCGGCGAAAGCAATGGCACTGGCTGCCAGGGCATTCATGATGTTATGGATACCGGCCAGATGAATGCAATCTATCTTACAGAGCGGTTGAACTTGTCCATGATCGTTGATGCAAAGCTGGTCATCCTGCAGGAAAGTTCCGGTGGAAGAAGCATCGGGTGCTTGCACGCCGAAGGAAATCAACTTCCCACGCACAGAAGGATGCAGATCCCAGGCGCCTGTATCCTCGC
>JAAZOK010000040.1 GCA_012797815.1 Chloroflexota bacterium
ATCACGATTTGGCGCAGAAGGCGGTCCATTCGCAGAAGCTTATATCCTGGCTCATGAATACGGGCATCACGTGCAGGACCTCCTTGGCGTTCTGGATACTTCTGCCATGAGAGATACCGGACCCGGGGGCATGGCAGTTTTTACTGAACTTCAGGCGGATTGTCTGGCGGGTATCTGGTTCTACCATGCCACTGAAACCGGCTACATTGCACCACTGACATACGATGAAATTGCCCAGGGATTAAATGCCGCCGCTTCTGTTGGAGATGACCTTATCCAGAGTCGAACACAGGGCTACATTTCTTCCGAAACATGGACCCATGGCTCCTCTGAACAGCGCCAGGCAGCGCTGCTGGACGGTTTGCAATCGGGTGATATCAATACCTGCAATACACCGGGCTGGACAGAATAGCTCACTAGCTTTGATACGCAAGAGAGCAGAATATCTATACGCAAACCTGATTTTTAAGATATAAAAACGGGGAGATCAAATTGATCTTCCCGTTTTCTTTTCCTGTTTTCAACTGTTTGGACTAACTCATTCTTCCGGTTTTCCGGTTTATCGGTCCGCACAGCCGGAAATCAATACCTGTTTCCGATCACCGTGATCTGCGACATCGCTTCGTCAATTTCTTTCGAATCCTCAGCGGTCAATGGGATAGCTACCGCCCCGATATTCTCATCGAGGTGCTCCAACCTGCGTGAGCCCGGGATTGGAACAATCCATGGTTTTTGCTTCAACAGCCATGCCAGAGCAATTTGCCCCGGCGTTGCGTTATTCTTCGCCCCAATTTTCTCAAGCAGATCCACAACCACCCGATTGGCTTTTACAGCTTCGGGAGTAAAGCGCGGATTATGGCTGCGGATATCAGAACGATCATACGTCGTGTGCTCATTGACCTTACCGGTCAGGTAGCCTCGCCCCAATGGACTGTAAGGGACCAGCCCGATACCCAATTCTTCCAGAGTCGGCAGAATCTCATCTTCAATTACTCGCCACCAGATCGAATATTCACTTTGCAAAGCTGTTACAGGTTGAACGGAGTGAGCACGGCGGATTTGGTCGGCGCTGGCTTCAGAAAGACCAAAGTGCTTGACCTTGCCGGCTTGGATGAGATCTTTTACCGCTCCGGCTACCTCTTCCATCGGTACCTCTGGATCAGGTCGATGCTGGTAAAACAGGTCGATCACATCCACCCGCAGGCGCTTGAGGGAAGCATCAGCCACCCGCTTGATTTGTTCCGGACGACTATCCAGCCCAACCCGCGGATTCGGTCCCGTTTCGGGATCATGTTTGAATCCGAATTTGGTTGCGATTACCACTTTGTTTCTGTAAGGTTCCAGTGCCTCACCTACCAGCTCTTCATTGGTGAATGGACCGTACACCTCCGCAGTATCAAAGAAGGTGATGCCGCGATCAACCGCTTCATGGAGGAAGCGGATCATTTCTTTCTTGTCGGTAGGTCGGTCACCAAAACTCATTCGCATACAACCCAACCCGATGGCTGAAACTTCCAGATCGGTCTTTCCAAGCGTACGCTTTTTCATGCTTATCTCCTATCTTTTTATAAATTTAGATGTTTTTCAGGTTCAGTAAAAATTCCAGGCTCGATGTTTTATTTACACAAATAAAAGAATCATCGCTCCTTGAGATTTGCAGATACCATTTTACTTATATGAAAAACCCGTAGATCACTTAATGAAAAGTGTAATACCTAAAGTCTACTCAAAGTCAAGTGCTTTTCGGGATTGAATATCAAATCAAAAAAACAGCATTAGTTTGATAGAGCCTTTCTTACCAATAAAAGCAGATGCTATTCTGAATAGAAATTTCAATAAATTGAAGATGTGGAGGGTAACAATGTCTGAGTAGAAAAGAGAATTCCGATACTACTTGCGATAGGCAACATAGATATCCGCTTCGATCATCTGGTCATTTTCATAGTAATGGTGGGTGAAATACACATTGCCGTCCTGATCGATACTGGCTTCCCCTGCCAACGCCGAAATGATCAGTTCCGGCGTCTGCCACACCCCATCCACCTTCTTTGAGCGCCACAGCCCATAATTCTTGCTGATCCATAATTCGTCTTCCTGCGGGTTCAGAGCCGGCCAGCCTTCATCATATTCGCTGTTCACATGCTCCAGGTTCATCGGTTCGCCCCATTCTCCATCCACCTTATAGGAGACCCAGATATCCAACCCGCCTTTCCCGCCTGCCCGGTCGGAATGGAAATACAGCTCATTGCCGTCATTGGAGATGTGCAGTTCCCCGACTTCATAGGTTGGGTCGAAATCAGCCAGCACCGCCGTCGACCACTGTCCATTTTCATAGCTGGAGGTCATCCAGTGCATGCCCTCCAATCCCTGCCTGACCGCGCAGATCCAAACTGTATTTCCCTGGAAAAATCCACACCCATCCAGTTGCGGCTCATCCGGGTCAGCCAACCAGAGGCGCTGCGGGCTGCTCCAGCCGTCGTCCTGTTTTTCAAACTTGTAGATGCCGGTTACCTGATCCTGCGCCTGTTCGATCACATCCCAGCGATTGTTGGGTGTGAACCACACATACAGGGTCTGCCCATCCGGCAGGATGAACGCTGAATCTTCCGCCCCCCGTGTGTTGACCGGGTAGGGCAGCGGCACCGGCTCCTCGAATTCATCCGAATGAAGTTCCGGCGGCAACGCATCATTTTCCGGCGACATTTTGATCGCATCAACCGGGATCAGGCTTTCACGTTCAGGGAGACCTGCTTCAGTCTGTGCTTTATTTTCATTTTGGGTGCAGCCAATTATTAATAGAGGAAAAGCAATGAATATGAAAATAGATACTATAGAAATATATATTTTCGACGGGCTAGTCATTCAATCCCTTTCCATTGAGAATGTGCGGTATATATTTTTCGATCCTCGATTCTCTCGTTTTGGATTGTTTGGGTTGAGAAAAATAAAACAGGTAGGCGCGCTGCCGTCCGGGTGTCAAGGCATGAAAAGCGGCTTCCAAGGCAGGGTTTTCATGCAATTTCTTTTGGAACTCTTCAGGAATTGCAAATTCCGCAGTTGGCTTGAACTCCACCTTCAGCCCGGCTTTTTCGATTTCAATCGCTTCTTGAATATAAGCTTTCAGGATAGGTTCCAGCTCGGCAATTTCCTGAACGCCGGTAAAACGGATCTGGCGTCCCGCCTGCACATTCTCCGTTTGCCTGATCAGAATCGTATTGACATCCTTTAACAAAGAACCCTTGATAAAAAGAAGCGCGCAGTACTCTTTGAATCCATGCATGAGAACCACATTATTCCCGTTGAAGGTATAACAGGGAACACCCCACTTTAATTCTTCGGTCAGCGGGCTGTCAAGCAGGATCATACGTAACTTCCTGAATTCTTCCTGCCACTGATCAGCGCTATCCAAAAAAACGTCTACCTTGGGATTCTTTTCATGCATAGTTCTATCCTTTGACCGATAAAGATCGGAGAACAGACGATGTGGTTAATTCCATGTTGCGTGGGAAGTTTTTTGCGTGACATGATCTGCTGCGTCGTGGTTATTATAGCAAATCTATGTGGTCGGTGATACGAAGACAGCCCGAGTAATATTTAGAGATCCAGAAATGTTAATAATTTACGGAAGTTCCCTCCTTCGCTTCTCCTGCTATTCCTTTTTGTATATAATCATTGAATGAACTTCCGGCAAACTCTCACAGAAATTCAAACCATCCTTGACACAGTAGATCATGATAGCGACCTGTTTGTGGAAGCACTCCAAAAGCAGGCGGTCCAGCACCTTTCTTTCAGCCAGATCAGCACGGTGGAATTCTGCCAGCAGCGCTATTATTTGCAGTACATTCTTAATCAAGAACCCGATCCCCTGCCTGACTACTTCACCAAAGGGAAACTCCTGCACCGGCTGATCGCGCATGGCTACCAGGCACAAATGGCAGGTAACATCCCATCCCTTGCAGACCTGGAAGAGGATCTGGCTACCGCCAACCTTCCATGCGATCATGCTCATCTTACCAATGCCCTGCAGGTCTATCATCGCCATCGCTGGCAGACCGAGCAGGTGCTGGCAGTCGAACATCCCTTCGTCCTCTCCATTGATGAAAACCTGCCGCCCCTGGTGGGTGTTATCGATCTGGTCCTGCAGGAGGGGAATACGATCATCCTGGTCGATCATAAGACCGGGCGCAATTTCTATCCCTATGATGAACTGCAGGTTGCCATCTACGCCAGTTATATCCAGGCGCAGTATCCCGGCTATGAATGCCATTTGTACTACGATCATTACCGTTGGGTCAACAACCTCGATCGCATCCGTAAACCCGCTTTTCAGCGCACCCGCGTGGAAGTACAGCTTGACCACCAATATCTATACCGGCAGCGCATACTGACTGCAGCTTCCCTCATTCATCGGCTGCGTTCGAGCAGTACACCTTCCCACTCCGGGAAATGCTATCGCTGTCCTTATCGGTATAACTGCCCGTACAGTTACAGGGAAAATACTTCCGATTGATATTCTGTACCTTGCATTGGATAAACACATTCATGCATTTTTAAAGAAGTAATCCAATATAATACGCGGTTCGTCTTCCTTTTCGATAATCTCTTGCGGTATGGAAAGTGGATTTTCTGCCAATTTTAGTTTTTCAAGTTTTTTCAGGTTCTGGATTTCCAAAGGCAGACTGGTCAGTTTGTTTTTTTCCAAATTAAGATATTTCAAACTGGTAAGCTTTCCGATTTCAGCAGGTAAGGACGCCAGTAAATTCTTGTTCAGACTTAACTCCTGTAATTGAGTAAGGTTTCCGATTTCAGGTGGGATCTCCGACAACTGATTGGCACCCACCAGCAGTTGTTTTAGTTTTTCCAGATGAAGCACTTCCACCGGAAGAGAAGTAAATTTATTCTCTGTCAGGATCAGAGAGTTCAGATCGATCAACTTTGCGATCTCCGGTGGCAGATCGGTCAACTGGTTGGTAACCAGACTCAGATGGGTGAGCTGAGTTAATCTGCCAATTTCTGGAGGCAGTGTATGCACTTTATTGACCATGATTTCCAATATTTGCAGGTTGGTTAAATCGAACAATTCAGGTGGCAGGCTGCTCAATCCCAAAAAACTCAAACTGAGTTTATAGTTATGAGTATTCCGTTCAATGATCCGCTTGGCTTCGTTATAAGCATCATTGGGATTATTAAAACTAAACATATTCCCCTCCTTTATCTGAATTCTTTTCATAGAACAACAAGTTTTATTTAGAGTTATCTATTCCCAATTGTGATTGGAGCAGGTTCGATCTGCGTTAACAATTCTCCTTTATTTCCGACTTTAAATAATTCTTCATAGTCAAAATCCGCCGATAAGATATATCTCGCGTACGGCTCCATAAAAAGTGGACCGGGAGGTCCTAGTTCACCAGAACCAAGGTCGATCGGCTGTATTGGTGAGGGATTAACAGTAAACTGAGCTGTGGCTATAAACTTCACATCCGGCAGTGTGACACTTTTATTAACAGGTAAAGTGTTGTTGTATTCCGTTGTCACATGGATAACGACGTAACGCATTTCATTTGGAGCAACAACCTTCGCATACGGTGTTCCGGTTATCTGGAGAATTATGTTTTTATAAGATGCTCCTCCCTCATCATGATTTCTGAACGTATTCTTCAATGTGATTCTCGCCTTGAAATCTTCTCCAACATTGATTTCTGTTCCCCGTAGCGGAATAACCTCAGCAGAAAGCTCAAGATGCGATTTGATATCATTGATTAGATCGTTGATTATCATTTCACTCCTTTCTTTTCTTTATAAAGATATCTTTGAGGAATATGTGCTTGATCACCTCCTTAAACAAAAAACACATCTGCTTGCGGTTTTCGTTTTTTCTCACCCTTCTTTTTGGTTCCGGAGAACCACCGCCACCTTTGCAAGATGTGAATCTATTTCTATTATACATTTTTCCGGTCAAGAAACAACAATTCGTCTTTTCGAATATAAATAAGGGGGCATTTGAATTGATAAAAAAAGCCGCTCCTTTTTGTAGAGCGGCTCACTTTTTTCTGGATGAACAACGTCACATTGGAGTCATGCGACGCATGGATGAAGGTTATCCCATATCGATATGTCAATCTTTTCTTTCTTGTGAAATATTTAGCCGGAATTGTTTTGATCTAAAATATCTTCCCCTGTATTAATACAGTTTAATCATCACCACACTCGCATTCCAGATTGTTCGCCTTCTCAAAAGATTCCTTGCCTTCGTTGATCGAGAAATAGATCAAACCGAGGCTGCCGATGCTGTCGATAAAACCAAATCCACTAATTTGATAAATCAGGCTGGCAGCCAGAAGTACCAGCGACATATAGATGCAGGTCATCGTACAATTGGCATCAGCCAGAATGGGTGCGGAATTAAGCGCGCGTCCGGCCTTGCGTTTACCGATCACCAACAGCCACATACATGCGATGGAGGTCAGAGAGATGATTGTCCCTGGCAGTGTACTTTCGGGTTTGTGCCCTACGATCAGGTTATACACTGCCGTTACTGCCAATCCGACAGCCAAAATGTAAAAAGCCATCCCGGTGATCCGTAACGCGGTACGCTCAAAATTGGTCCGCTCAGAATCAGGGTGGCTACGGATGCGCAGGACCATCGCCAGGATACCTACGCCGGAAAGTACTTCTATGAATGAGTCCACGCCGAAACCGAATAACGTCAACGCTTCATCCGTAGCTCCAAAAAAAATAGAAAAGATTCCTTCGGCAATATTGTATGCAATGGTAATGACCGCCAGCCACAAGGCATAACGCCAGAATTTCGTTTGCTCGGTGGATTTGTTTTCAACCATTATGCTCACCTTTATAAGCTTTCTCATTTTACTTGAAAACCGGTCGATTACCCACACCTTCCCTTCCTTAGTTGCCCTTACCAACATACCTGTGAATTTAGTTATCGCCTGCAAGCCACTTAATTTGAGATAAAAAAAGCCGCTCCTTTTTATAGAGCGGCTCACTTTTTTTAGATGAACAGCGTTGCGTTCGAGTCATCCGAGGCATGGATGAAGGTTGCCACCCCTACCACATCGATATTGTCGATCAGTTCTTCGCGTTTGATGCCCATCAGGTCCATCGACATCTGGCACGCCTGGATCGTCGCACCGTTTGCCAGTGCGCTGTCCATCAGTTCGTGCAGCGGGCTGACATTTTTCTTCTTCATGATGCCCTTGATCATGGCAGTGCCTGCCCCAGCCATGTTCATCTGGGAGATGGTCAGTTTTTCCGTTCCGCGTGGCATCATCATGCCGAATATGCGCTCGATGAAGTTCTTGCGTACCTTGGGTGCCTTCGGCTTCCGTAGAATGTTCAGCCCCCAGAAGGTGAAGAACATGGTCACTTTGTGCCCCATAGAGAGCGCGCCGTTGGCAATAATGAATGCTGCGATGGCTTTATCCAGATCGCCCGAAAAGATCACCATGGTCTTATCCTGCGTGGTAGCACCACCGCTGACCACAGCGGCTTTCTTTTCAGCACCTTTTTGGATGCGTGCTGTGATCACCCCATCCGCCGAATCCAGGGATACCAGTTTGTTGCCGGTGCGATCCGCCCACGACTGGACGTCGCTGGTGAAACCGTAATCCGTTGCTTTGACCGTGATCACGTCTCCCGGCTGCACTTCTTTCACTTTGTTGTATAGCTTCATGATCGGTCCCGGGCACTGCAAACCACAGGCGTCCACCATGAACTGGTTGGCGTCCGCCGGATTGAAAGGTGGGATCTCGCGGATCTCTTCGCGGCTGCTGATGGAAACATGCTCAAAGGTATCAAAATTGGATTGCTGGCAGGTGGCGTGTGAGTAGGTCTTGAAACCGCCGTTCAGGTTCAACACGTCAAAGCCCAACTGGCTCAGGATGCGCGCTGCGAAGTAACCGCGCTGTCCAACCTGGCAGTACACCACGATCTTTTTGCTGCGTGGTAGTTCGCTGGCACGCGCCCGTAATTCCGGCAGTGGGATATTGAGCGAACCTTCGATGCTGCCGATCATCAATTCTTCCGGATTACGCACGTCCAGTAGTGCATATTGCGAGCGCTCCAATTTTTCGATCTCGTTCCAGTCGATGGTCTTCACATCGCCGCGCAGGATATTGCCCGCTACAAAGCCTATGATGTTGACCACATCGCGTGCCGAACCGTAAGGAGGTGCGTATGCCAGTTCCAATTCTTCCAGATCGTAAACGCTCATACCGCCACGCATGGCGGTGGCGATCACGTCCACGCGTTTGTCAACCCCTTCCAATCCCACGATCTGTGCCCCGTAGATCTTGCCTTCCGGTGAGAACAGCAGTTTGAATGCCAGCGGGGAAGCTTCCGGGTAGTACCCGGCATGGTTGGAAGCATGGATGATGGCATCTTTGAAGGGCAGACCCAGTTCGGTCAATTGACGGGTGTTCAACCCGGTGCTGGCAACCGTCAGGTCAAATACCTTTACGATCGAGGTGCCCTGTACACCCGGGAAACTCACATCCCGTCCCGCCAGGTTGTCCGCTGTGATGCGGGCTTGCTTGCTGGCAGGTCCTGCTAACGGCAGGTTCACTTCCTTGCCGCTGATGATGTTCTTCACCGCCACCGCGTCACCGATGGCGTAGATGTCCTCATCGTTGGTGCGCATGTGGTCATCGACCTGGATCACACCGCGTGCTCCTAAATCCAATCCGGCGTCTTTCGCCAACACCGTTTCAGGACGCACTCCCACCGACAGGATCACCATATCGGTGTCAACGCTCTTACCGCTCTGCAGGGAAACCGTCAGCACATCATTTTGGCTGATGCCTTTGATCCCGTCACCCAGAGCCAGACGCACATGTTTGAAATCGAGGTGCTGGTGCACCATGGCTGCCATCTCGTAGTCGATGGGTGCCATCACCTGGTCCAACATTTCGATGATGGTCACTTCGATACCGCGATGTTGCAGATTTTCAGCGATCTCCAACCCGATGAAGCCGCCACCCACCACCACCGCACGGTTGGGTTCTTTTTCCGCGATGAAGTCGCGAATACGATCCATATCTGGCATGGAACGCAGGCTGAATACACCCGGCAGATTCACGCCATCCAGCGGTGGGATGATCGGGGATGCTCCCGGAGAGAGCACCAGTTTATCGTATTTATCGGTGAATTCCCTGCCTGAAGAGAGATCGTGTACCTTGACCGTCTTCTTCTTGCGGTCGATGCTCACCACTTCATGCCGCACAAAGGCATCAATGTTGAAGGATTGTTTCAGGGTCTGTGGGGTGACTACCAGCAGTTTGTCGCGTTCGGTGATCACATTGCCGATATGGTAAGGCAACCCACAGTTCGCAAAAGAAATATATTCCCCGCGTTCATAAATGCTGATCTCGGCTTTCTCGTCCATCCGGCGCAATCGCGTCGCGGTGCTGGCGCCGCCTGCCACACCGCCCACAATGATTACTTTCATTCTATTTCTCCTTTTTAATAGCTGATTTGGTTCTCGAAACAGGACCTGTGATGGCTGCTTGGGCGTGGAGATGGTCTGTTTGGATGGCGCGCATCAGGTCCAGTGATTGGATGATCCGCTTATCCGCCAGGGAATATAATACTGCCGTGCCCTGCCGTTCAGTAGTCACCAAACCGCGGTCGCGCAGGATCTTCAGATGGCGTGAAATGGTAGATTGTGGAGCTTCCAGCGCTTCGGCGATCTCGTTCACATAATGGTCCTCTTCGTCTAACAGGTACAGGATCATGATGCGCGTGGTATCGCTCAACGCCGAACATACGCGCTCATGCAGTAAATTGACTTCCAATTCCAGTGCTTGCTTGTCCATCTTGTTATTCCTATATGCGGATAAACGGATATATATTACCACAAAGATTGTTAAATATAAATTAATTATTCTGTTTTAAATTCCCTCCTACACCCTCTTATTCTCTTCTCTCTCCCATTTGCTAATGATTTTCAATTCGTTCCCTATCCATTCGATACAAGCATCACTTGTATAAAACAACCTCGTTTGCTACAATAGCAAAAACCAATACCAGGGGTGAAAAGATGAAGACAATTTTTGATTTCAGAAAACTATTATTGCCTGTCTTAGCTCTAACGTTATTAATATTTTCTGCCTGTACAGACACATCCAATCAGCAGCACACGGCACTCCAAACCGCTCAGGTGACCCTCTTCGCACCGACCGCGCAGCCCGCCGTGGTCGAACTGCGCTCTGCCACTGCCGGCACCGATCAACTCACCTTCACGATCGCCATCAGCGGGTTGGAATTGGTCAGCGACCTCACTGACTTTGATAATATCATCTGTGAACCCTATTTACGCACCGACGAACACGTCCAATTCACCTCCTACTATCGGGAAAGCGACATTCCAACCGAGTTGGGTGATCCCATCCTCATCACCTATGCATATGGTGGCATGCAAGCAGCAGACCTGCAGCAATTGCACGTCCATGTTGATGTGACCCTGGGTCCATGCGGTCCTGACTTCCATGAAATGTCGGTGACACCCGCTCCCAGGATCGATCCGATCGCAAATTACAGTCTTTCCTTTACAGTGCCCATCGAAGATTAATAAATCAGGATTTACCCTACCCATTGCAAAAAATGCTTGATGGCAAGCTCTGAATCCCTTGCATGCAAATTCGAATTCCCCTCCTTCCGTCATCCCGAATGCCCGTGAGGGATCTCACTCTACCTTCA
>JAAZOK010000178.1 GCA_012797815.1 Chloroflexota bacterium
AATTTACGCTGGAGCCCTGATGGAAGGTGGCTTGCTTTCAGTGTGTTAAATACAGATCAATTTACTCCCACAGCGACCATCGGCTTGCTTGAACTGGAGACCTGTCGGGTGATCCCGTTGGATAGCCTGGACGGAGTGATTCAATCTTGGGTAGAACAATAAGGAATTCCATGCATTTCACAAAGTAATAATTGAAAAGGGTGTTACTTTTATGACTTTTCTGCGATATTTTAATTAACAATGACCACAAAGCAGGAGTCATGACTCTGATGAGAGATAAAAATAAACTGAAAAACGAAGATGCCCTCGTTGAAAAAGCCAGGTGGGACCCCGAAGCTTTTGCTGTTCTATATCGACACTACCTCAATCCACTATATCGCTATCTGCTACAGAGAGTAAATAACATCCATGATGCTGAAGACATCACCACCCAGGTTTTTATCCAGGTTCTTGAGGGGTTAATAGACAATCGCTACAAAAAGGGAGGATGTTTTGCTGCCTGGCTTTTCACCATCGCACGCCGACGGGTAGCGGATTATTTCCGGCAACACCCCACCGCACTGCTTGAAGATCCACCATCATCAGAACCGGAACTGCTGGCGGTTATCGAAAAAGGCGAAGATGTACAGCGACTTGCTCACCTGCTGGCACAGGTAGACGAACAGCACCAGGAGCTTTTACGCTTGCGTTTTTCGGCGGGTTTGACCTTCGCAGAAATGGGCATCCTTGAAGGACGCAGCGAGGCAGCAGTCAAAATGGCTGTATATCGTACCCTTGATTTTTTCCGTGAGCATTGGGAGGATGAAGATGAATAATAAAAATGCATTCCTACAACCAGCCTTGAATGATGCATTGCATCAATTCTTTGCTGTTCAGGAACCGAATAAACCGTTTGCCGATCACCTGGACAGGCAGTTACGTCAACATCACCATAACCGGACTTCACAAGCTCAGAAACCACGTTTTGTAAAGGTGCCTATTATGCAGAGGTTACGAACACAACCCCTTCTGGCAATTTTTTTCACTATTTTGACATTGTTGGCTTTAACAGGGATCGTCTATGCGGTCGGTAGGTTAACCGGCTTTATTCCGGGTTTTGGATTTACTGCGGAAGGCGAAAATGTCTACGTGCTGGCAGAACCGGTGGAAAGCAGTACCTCAGGAATTACGTTGCGGGTGAATAACGTGGTCAGTGGGAATGAGCGGGTCTGGATCAATTTGACGGTTGAGGGAAAGAATTGGTCGGAGTGGGAAAACTTTTCAAAGGCGTTCATCCTGCAGCCGAATGAGGAGCCGTTAAATTATCGTAGCAGCACAAATTCGGGTGTTTCAGAAAATGTAATCGATCTGAACTATGAGTTTCCTCCACTCTCAAACCAGCTCGAAGAAGTGACCCTGCTGATTGAAGATTTGGATGGACAGGATTTCTCGATCTCCTTCATGCTTAAGCCGGTGGGAGAAGAGGAAGTAGTACCCGTGCCAACGGAGATGCAGGATCCGCTCCGAAGTGAGCGTATTGATGGTGTTCAATTGGTGTTGGACCATGTAGCCGTGGACAGCGAAAAGACGGTTTTCCAGGTATCTCTGCACATTGACCAACCCTATACTGGGGTAATAGGATCCTGGAATGTGACCTTAAGTGATGAAGATGGAGTTTTATACCCGTTAACCGATATTACGCCCGAGATGATTGCGACGACCAGTAGTGAGGGTACGCATATTTACAAAACCATTCCATTTGATGGTACGGAAAAATTAGTGCTGACATTGGCACCCTTTCCCCCTTCAGATACATTATCGATGTCCATGGATGTTGCGGTAGATAGTCCCGGTTTCACTTTCGATCCGGGGGAGAATCCTGAGATAGGGCAAACCTGGGAGTTGAATCAAACACTTCGTGCTGGAGATTTCGACATAAAAGTGATAAGTGCCACGCTGACAGACGAGCCAGGATTATTATTTGAGATCGAGCCTGTTCCGCTCTTGAGTGCTGCGATGTTCTATTCTCCTGATGCATTGGTAACCGGAGCAAGCAGTTCGCCGGTACAAAGTGGAAATATATTGGCAAAGATTGATCTTTCAGGTATACCGAATGCACCCATGGAGGTTCAATTAAGACGAGTTTATTATCAGGTGCAGGGAAATTGGCAAATCCAATGGCAGCCACCTGCCGCTCCGCTAAAAGACGCGAATGCGCCAACCTCTACGGCAGTGCCTACCCTGTTCCCGCTGCCCACTACCACTCCGATCACGGATAATCCACTCTTGTTGGAAGTGAAGCAACTGGCAGATAAATTCGATGCCCCTTTCCAGCAGGATGCGGGATGGGTGCATGTGATAAAAGAGACTATCAGCGATCCACATGATAGACAGGTTTTTCCACCAGCTTATTACAGGAGCGAGTACTGGTACGAAATAGACAAAGAAGGCTATGTTGCTCGTACGGTTGGATTGGATTACGATGCTGCGGGAAAAATCATCCAACAGCACGCAACCGTGGGGGATTACTCGGTCAATTTCACTACTGGCGATTCCGGATTCAACAATGGTTCACGCTATCGTTTCTCACTGGATACATTGACGCAAAGTTTGAGTAATGCCGCTCAGAGTGGGGCACGCGTTCTGCACGAAAACGGCACCTGCGAAAATGGAAAACCCTGTTTGCTCATTACACTGCTGGAGAATTTTGCCTCATCGGTGCAAAATCCTGGTGAAGAACAAGCTTTTTCCGGCACCGGGCAGCGGGTCTGGATTGATTTGGAAACCGGACAGCAGGTCAAGCGTCAATCGTTCTGGATGCTTGAAAATGACGAAGAATCAATCACTTCCACCCAAAGTATCGTTCTGGTCGAAAAGATGGAAACTCCGCCACAAGCAATTCTGGATATGTTGAGCAGGGTGGTCATTGTGCCGTAAAGGTAAGGGTTTTATGCAAAGTTTGCTGGAAAATGTTGTGCATTGGATTAAAATACGAATTGATGAGATCGCATAAAACATTCAGTGCACGGGAGGAAGATGTTATAAACCTCTTACTAAAAGGCAAAAGTAACAAGCAAATTGCCCGGGCGCTGAACATATCAATCAGTACCGTTGAATTTCATTTGGGGAATATATATTCTACGCTGCATGTCTCATCTCGTAGCGAGGCGATCATCAAATTGCTCGATGACCAACTGTGGAAAACCACAGGAAAACATGAACTGCAGCAAGCCATAGTTGCCCCCGCGAATCCATCATTGGAAAATAAAAAAACTCTGATCCGAAAGGAAGATCTCCAATGAAAAATAATGGATCTATTAAAATTGGCTTGATCGCTCTGCTGGTTGTCGGTGTAATTGCTTTTTTATTCCTGGATAAATCCGGTGCAGACCAGGTTGCGGACCAGCCAATTCTTTCACCACAGGAACAAATCGTTGCCGAAGCACACCAGTTGGTTGCACAATATGACCAAGCTATTCAAACTGAGATGCAAACAGGGGAAGTGGAAATCAGTACAGATCCCTCATCCGGGCAGCAGATATTTCGTTTCAAAGGAGATTCCTATGGAACGATTGTGCAGCTCTATGATACTCTCAATGAACAACTGCAAACCTTGAATGAACAGTACTTGGCATTTTATATCGCGGATGTTCAACCCACTCCTTTCCCGACCCGATCCAGCGAAGCAGCGAATGATGCGTATTATCAGGAGCTTCTCGAACAATATCCGGACTTTTTTGACCAATTGCTCATCGATGGTCCTACGGTTATGATCTATGACCCGCAGGACGGTATCTACTACCAGCGTGTAATCGGGGATGCCTATGCCAAAAGCGAAATCATGAGCGCAGCCATCGAAAGACTGCACCAGGCTCCGCAAATGGCGAAGTTCGATCAGGAAGCTCACATGGCACAAATCAGAGAAATTTTGGGTAACCCGGATATGCACCTCACTTTCCGGAGCATTCAAGGGCTTGCCAATGCTCCCTGGGTCACAGCCGCAGGATATGCGGATGATACGGGTGTCACCTATTGGATTGCCATTGATGCTGGTTATCTGGCGACCATTGATCCGGCACCGATGTCCAGGGTGGATATTCCTGCGGCGCATGTCAAGAACATAGAGGATGTGCGCTCCATAGCGGAGAAATTTGCGTCTGATTCCTCTCTACGTTTTGATGCATTACAAGACGAATTGCTGTACGAAGAGGGGAGTAAGGGTGACATGTACTTCTTCCGCTGGGATTATCGCAATAAAGACTGGAGCGGTACTTCTTGGGCAATGATGCCGCCTTTTCTCCAGATCGGCATGTCCGCAGATGGTAGGTTGGTGACTTACATCAACACATTGGATGCCTGTCCATAAAATAGCGAATTGATTGGTGCTGTTTGGAATGGCAGAGGTCGTTTTTTATCTGGGAGTGTTTTATTCTCTGAGGGTGTGAACAAAGCTCACTTGTTTTGAAACACTTATCAA